>DATFFI010000159.1:0-6209 GCA_035250225.1 Rhizomicrobium sp.
GGAAAGCATGCTCTTGCTGTTTCCGTCTGTTGAGGCCGACAATTCCAAATCGGTCTTGAGAACATGCAGGCGCGCCAGCTTGTTGGGCGACTTTCCATGCTTGGCGAACATTTCCCGCAAGAAGGCATACAGTTCGCGATAAAGGCTGGTATCCGGCACGACCTCTTCAAACCATTGCGACAAAACACGCTCAGTGAGCCTGCCATCACGTTGATCGTGAGTGGCCAGATATATCCTGGCGCTATTTCTTTCATAGCCCACGAATTTGGACGGTCCGAAAACCCAGCGACTCCCGCCGCGGCTGGCATACCATGCCCGTCCATAGGACATGATTTCGGCAAGCTTGGGATTACCGGCCAGATCCTTTTCAAAGGCGCGTATATTTTGAAGGGCCTGATCAGCCGAGGTGACCAACTCCTGGACCATTGGCAAACTCCACTTACTTTCGTCATTTAATACAGAAGAAAATGAAGTAAGTCAAGGGTGCGGGGCCTTAATGCCAGACGCTCTGGACCGGCCTGCCCGGGCCGCTACCTCACGACGCTGTTGAAAGCACGATGAAGCTTGAAGGCGGCGGAATAGCCAAAGCGCAATCCGAAAAGTGCGAAGCGGTTTTCGGATAAATTGCGCGACAAAACAAAAACTGACGTCTGATCGCGCTTCTTAAAGCGATCAGACGTCAGGCGCTGATATCGGTTTTGGTCAGCGCCTTGAAGGAAAAGACGCTGACGCCGACCGTGAGCCCGATCAGCAGCGGCGCGACCACGAACTGCAGCCCGGTCATCATCGGCAAATTGGCGTCGCGTACCGCCGCGAATTGCTCGGGCGTCGGCATGGCGCCGGGATCGGCCGGGATGGCGTCGCGCAGCACGAACATCAGCGCCACCATCATCAGGAGATAGACCGGCAGCAGCGCCCCCAGGAAAGCGCCCAGCAACCGCCAGAAATTGCCCGTTGTCAGGGTCCAGGCGCGGACGATGGTGGATTTTTCCTCGGTCAGCACCACCGGGAACAGCAACGCCATCAGGCGCACGGCAAAATAGATGACGCCGGCGAGCAAGGGCAGCGCCAACAGCGCGCCCATACCCTGCGGCCCGCCCGCCACCGGGGCTCCCCCCATCACGGCACCGCCGCTGAGCATCAGGAGCATGAGCGGCGGCATCAGGAACAGCGCCGCCGCGAACAAGGTGCGGAACATGCGCCATTCCAACGCCCCGAAGGCGAAATGGATCATGGCGCCGCCCTGGCGCTGGCCGAGCGCCAGTTGCGTCACCGAGACCATCATCATGGCGGTCAGAGCGAGCTGAATGAGCAGGAAAAACAGCAGCGCCAGCACGGCAGGGCCGGCTGCGGCGGGATTGCCGGCAGCGACCGCCTCATTGACCTGGGCGCCATAATGCTGGTTGACGAAGAATTGCCCGACGGTCAGCAGGACCATCGGCAGCCAGATCAGGCCGATGATCGCGCCGAGATTGGCGAGCGTGAAATTATAGGCTTCGCGGATGATCGCGGTAACGGAAAGGCGTCGCACCGTCAGAAGTCGTCGTAGGGCCGCAGATCGTTGAATTGGGGCGCGCGCGGCGCCTCGTTCCAGAGCGATGCGGCCCAGATCGCCACGGCGCTGACCGCCGGCCATTCCAGTGCGCCCTTGATGGCGTCGCCCGCCATGGCCCAGCGGCGCTTCGGCACCAGCGCGGCCACGCCCACGGCGGCGACGGCGACGATTCCCGCGCCGAGGGCGAGGTGGAGGAGACTGATACCCTTGTTTTCCTTGCTCATTGCTTCCCGATCCTGTCCGTCCGGACCATAGGCGTAACCCACGCGCCCTGTCACCAAAGACGATGTTGTTTCTTCAAGACTTTTTCTTGGCGTCGCCAAAAGGACGCATTGCTGACACCAGTGTGCATGCGGCCCCATACGAAAGCCTTAAGCGGCGAAGGGATGGGAATTTTATCCTTGGATTTTGGCCGCTGGGCGCTGCTAGAAGGACGCCCATGTCTAAGCCTATCCATATCATCGGCGGCGGCCTGGCCGGCTCGGAAGCCGCTTTCCAGGCGGCAGAAGCCGGCATCGACGTGATTCTGCACGAGATGCGGCCGGTCCGCCCCACCTTCGCCCACCAGACCGAGGGCCTGGCGGAGCTGGTCTGCTCCAACTCCTTCCGCTCCGACGACTGGCAGAACAATGCCGTCGGGCTGCTGCATGAGGAAATGCGCCGGGCCGGCTCGCTGATCATGGGAGCCGCGGACAAGCACAAGCTGCCCGCCGGCGGGGCGCTGGCGGTGGACCGCCACGGCTTTTCCGCCGCCGTGACGGCGGTGCTGGCGAATCATCCCCGGGTCACCATCCGGCGGGAGGAAGTCACCGCCCTGCCCGCCGCCGAGGACGGGCTTTGCATTGTCGCCACCGGCCCGCTCACCTCCGAAGCGCTGGCCAAGGCAATACTAGGCGCGACGGGCGAAGACGCGCTGGCCTTCTTCGACGCCATCGCGCCCATCGTCCACCGCGACTCCATCGATTTCGAGATTGCCTGGTTCCAGTCGCGCTATGACAAGAAAGGCCCGGGCGGCCGCGATGCCGATTACATCAACCTGCCGCTGAACGAAGCCCAGTATAAGGGCTTCGTCGCCGCGCTGCTGGCGGGCGAAAAGACCGACTTCAAGGAATGGGAAAAATCGACGCCCTATTTCGAGGCCTGCCTGCCCATCGAAGTGATGGCCGAACGGGGCGAGGAGACGCTGAGCTTCGGGCCGATGAAGCCGGTGGGCCTCATGGATCCGCGCAAGGGCAGCCGGCCCTACGCGGTGGTGCAATTGCGCCAGGACAATGCGCTGGGCACGCTGTGGAACATGGTGGGCTTCCAGACCAAGCTGCGCCATGGCGAGCAGACCCGCATCTTCCGCACCATCCCGGGGCTGGAGAATGCCGAATTCGCGCGGCTGGGCGGCATGCACCGCAACACCTTCATCAATTCGCCGCGCCTGCTGGATGGCGATCTCAGGCTCAAGTCACAACCGCATCTGCGCTTTGCCGGCCAGGTGACGGGCGTGGAAGGCTATGTCGAAAGCGCCGCCATCGGGCTTCTGGCGGGCCGTTTCGCGGCGGCACAATTGCTGGGACGCAGGCCGGCACCGCCGCCGCCGACCACGGCATTCGGTGCCTTGCTATCCCATATTACAGGTGGCGCCGACGCCCGAACCTTTCAACCCATGAACGTCAATTTCGGACTTTTCCCGGACCTGGCACCCGGGATCAGTCCCCGCACCGGCAAACCCATGAAGATCAAGGGCAAGGACCGCAAGCAGGCCATGGCCGAACGGGCGCTGGCAGATCTGGACGCTTGGCTCGGCAACAAAGGAGCGCAACCAGGAGCCGATAGCACCAGCGTATCGGCGGATACCGGTTTTCCGTCCGGTTGCGCGACCAAAGAGACCGCCGCAGAATAGGGAGCAACCGGGTCCGGTTCCGTACGTTTCCCAAAGAGCAACTGAAGCAGGAACAGCATGGATATTCCTCTCGAACTGAGCTTCCACAATATCGAATCCTCCGAAGCCCTGAAGACCGCCGTACAGTCGCACGTCAACAAGCTTGAGAAATTCCACGACCACATTATCGGCTGCCGCGTCTCGATCGAGATGCCGCACAAGAGCCAGAAGGCGGTGGGCAATCCGCCGGATGTGCATATCGTCATCCGCGTGCCGGGCAAGGAAATCGTGGTCAGCCGCGAACTGAAGCATGACGGCCACAAGAAGGCCGCCACCGATGCCTATGCGGTGCTGGAAGATGCCTTCCTGGTGGCGCAGCAGCAGCTCAAGGATTATCGCCGCATCAGCCATGGCGATGTGAAGCACAAGAATACGGCGGAAATCCTATAGCCGCTTTTTCATCGCAGCCGACAAAAGCGCCATCTGCCGCCTGTGGATTGAAACGTCACGCATCTTGCTGAGCCGGCGCAGGTAACAGGGCACCAATGCCGCCGGCAGGATGGCGGGCAATGCCGTCTTTGGCCTGGGACCGCGCCGCGCCGCCAGGAAATGATCGCGGGCCCTGAGCGCGGTCTGGCGTACCGCCGAGGCGGTGCGCGGATCGTCTTTCAGCAGGAAGAACTCCTCGGGCGTGACATGCAGCGCCGCCAGCAGGTCCAGCGGCAGATAGAGCTTGTGCCGGCTATTGTGGAACGGCAGCGACCGCAGCAGCCCCGCCAGCCCATAGGCCAGCGCCGCCGGACGAACAATAGCCAAACCTTCCGATGATAAATTGTCGCCGCCCAGGATGATGGCGGCGGCGCGCATCAGGGCACCGCCGGTGGCGTCGAGATAATCTTCCAGGCTGGCAAAATCCGCGAATTGCTCGGCCGAGGCGTCGAAGGCGCGGGCCGCGATGATGCCTTCCAGCATCGCCGGCTCCAGCGGGTGCGCGGCAAAAAGCGCGGCAAGACCACGCGCCACATCATGACTGCGTGGGCGTGCCCGTCCCGCCTGCTCCACCGTTTCGCGCCACCATTCCAGGCGGATGGCACCCAGCATCGGTTCGCGGACCGTCTCGGCGATGCGCGCCACCTCGTGGTTGAAGGCGTAAAGCGCATAAAGATACGGCCGCGCCGCCGCGGGCGCGAAGAGAGTAGCGAAATAGCGGTCGGGATCGGCGGCGCGCACCGACTGGCCAAGTCTGCTGGCAAGGGCGGAATCCATCAGTCCCCAAAACGCCCCAACTTCGCAAAAAGAACGAGCCGCCGGATCGCTCCGGCGGCTCCCCCTAGTCTATCCAAGCGACTCAGAGATGCGAAGCCGCCACCATGCAGAACAGCATCGGCACCGACGCCATGGTGTTGAAGCGCGAGGCCATCATCGCCGTCCTGGCCGCCTTGTCCTTTTCAGGCTGGGGCAGGTCGGCGAACTTGCCGCCGATATTCAGCGCCTTCTGCTGGTTGGGCCAGATCACGAACCAGACATTGAACCACATGATGGTGCCCAGCCACATGCCGATGCCGATCATCACAAAGGTGGGATTGGTGAAGCCGTTGGCGGCGTCCAGCGTATAGGCCTCAACCAGGTAACCGTTCATCCAGGCCAGCAGGATGCCCAGCACGATGGTGGTCATCGCCGCCCAGCGGAACCAGAACAGGGCCGCCGGCGCGATGTATTTGGAGACACCGGCTTTCAGTTCGGCCGGCACGGTCGGCATGGTCGGAATCTGGACGAAGTTGAAGTACCAGAGCAGGCCGATCCACATCACGCCCGCCGCCGCATGCAGCCAGCGCAGGACAAAGGCGCCGAAGGCATGGCCGAAATATTCCGCCGCCGTATAGCCCGATAGGCACATATGCAGCAGGACCAGCAGGATCGCGAGCACGAAGCCCGCAATCACCACATTGCGCAAATTGCCGAAGAATGCCGCCATGTTCCCCTCCCGAGATTCGAGGCGGGAACTGTAGCCTAAAGACAAACGCCTGTCCCGCCTATTGGCCGGTTCATTTTTGATGGTCGCGCGGGACGGGCGCGTAGCGCCTATCAGTCAAATCCGGCGCGCGCCGGGCGCTGACGGCCGGACAGCAAGCTGCCCGGCCTGCTGGACCGTCGCTCCTAAATCCTCAGGGCCCGCGGCTTGGAGATATTCAGCCAGCTGACCACGATCAGGCGGTAGACCGACACCGAGGTGAAGAAGGAGGTGACGATGCCGAAACCCAGCGCCACGGCGAAGCCCCGCACCGGCCCGGAGCCCAGCTCGAACAGAATCAGGGCCGCGATCAGATGGGTCATGTTGGCGTCGATGATGGTATCGCGGGCGCGCCGGAAACCCTGGTCGATGGCGGCCAGCATGCCGCGGCCGTTGCGCTGTTCCTCGCGGATACGCTCATTGATCAGCACGTTGGCGTCGACCGCCATGCCCAGGGTCAGCACGATGCCGGCGATGCCAGGGAGCGTCAGGGTGGCCAGCGGCGTCAGCGCCGCCAGCAGCAGCACCAGGTTGAAGAACATGGCGATATTGGCGAACAGCCCGAACAGGCCATAGCGCAGGATCATGAACAGCGCGACCAGCCCCAGGCCGGCAATGGCCGACAGGCGGCCGGCGGCGATGGAGTCGGCGCCCAGTTCCGCGCCGACGGTGCGTTCCTCGATCACATGCAGCGGCGCCGGCAGCGCGCCGGCGCGCAGCAACATGGCGAGCTGGTTGGCCTGCTGGGTGTTCATGCTGCCGCTGATCTGGGC
>DATFFI010000160.1:0-15828 GCA_035250225.1 Rhizomicrobium sp.
GGTCGGCCTGAACTGGTACCTCAACCGCAATGTCAAGTTCCAGACGCATTTCAGCTGGGTGTCGGTCGAGAAGGGCACGCTCGCCATTCAGAGCCGCGACAACCAGGACTTCAATGTCCTGATGACGCGTCTTCAGTTCGCGACGTAAGTCGCAGCTGAATAGAAGACCGTCTGGCCGCCGCGCTCTTGTCGAGCCGGCGGCCAGCGCGTTTCTGGCGTCACCGGAAGGCAAGACTCGCTTTCACGCTCCTGGCTTCCCCGCTTTTGGTATTCTCGGCGGCCTTGTGCCTTGCGGCCGGCGGATGCTCTCCCGCCGGAGAGGCCCAGATATCGGCAAGACGATGCTGAAAGGCATTCAGGACGCGGTGCCGGTCCGCGGCTTCGTGGCCGTCAATATGCGACAGCAAGGTTCGCATCGCGGCCTCTGAACTGGCCAGATGATCCCGATAGCCCGTGCGTTGCAGCAAAAGCGCGCAAAGGAAAAAGGGCTCGCCTACAATTTCCATCCGGCCTGAAAGACGGACTTCAAAATTGTCCTGCCTGCCTTCGTCTATCAAAGTCTGCACGAGCCGGGTCGCCGTTTCCGTAATGCGGCGGGCAGCCTCCAGATCGTCGTCCTTCGCTTCGCCCAGAAGCGAGCTGCTCTCTATGGCGGCAATGATAAGGCGAAGAACGATGAACAGATGATACTGGATGCCGCCGCCCGCGGCATCGCTTTGATATCCCAGTGCATCGCTGGCGCGATGCAGGGTGTGATAGAGGTCGTCCGTGTCCGAACGCCTGCCGGCGGCAAAGGAACTGCTGAGCTTGAGAATGGTCTTGAGAAAAACCGTGTCGGTCCGGTTGCTCTCTAACAACTTGGGATAGGCAGGCCACGACGAAGCGGCTTCCCCGCGCGAAGAACTGCTGCGGATGGGCCAACTCCTGGTCCCGCGGGTGTGCCGCAGCCAGGCGCGGCGAACCTTGGGCATGGGCACGGGATGGCCGCAAAGCCACAAGATTAGTATGACGATGGAATGCTGATGATGCCGCCGCAGGAGATCGTGCACACATTGGGTATGATCGAAGATACCGTCTTCATCCCAGTAATAGCAGCGGCCCTTGGTGGGGCCCAGCCCGCGGCTGGCAAGCGGCGGCAATAAGCCTTCCTTCCGCCAATCGCTCAATTGCGCAAGCGAGACGTGCCGGCCACTGCTCCTGAGAGCCAGGATCAGTTCGCGTTCGGAAGTGGTGGTAACCGCTCGAAACTTCATGCAGCCATTTCAACAAGTGTGAGCGGTCGTGTGTGCATACCGTAACGCTCTTGCATTGTAGCAGTCACATACTATGCACGGCGTTTTGAAGTGCTTTCAAGCGCCTGCGCGCATTTCATAAATAATTCACTGCTCTGTTACAGTCGAAAACGCGTTTTGCACTACACAAACTTGTCATATGACGTTCGCAGATGTGTCATCCGCTCTCACTAAAGAGGCTGCGGCAGGCGGGGCGTTGGCCGGTGGGGTCATCAGAAAAATTCTCGCGTGCGCATAAACCATACTCAGCCACGACGGGAGTTACGTGATGATTGCCCTGAAGAAATTCAAAACCCTTTCCGCTGTTCTGCTCAGCGTCGTGGCGCTGCATGCCTGCGATGCCGAAGTCGCATCGCCCGGTGAGGGCGCCTTCGCGCCGGGTACGGGTACGGGTACGGGCACCGGAACCGGCACGGGCACCGGTACAGGCACCGCGGCGGCGGATTGCCCGACGGGCTTCACCAATGTCGGCGTCGTCGCAAACGGCACGCTGCGCGCCTGCCAGCTTCCGGCCAAGATCACCGGCAATTTCGTCATCGCGCGCCGCACCGGCACCGTCTATGCCATCAGCGGCCGCGTCGATGTGGGTGACGACCGTGGCGGCAACGCCGGCGCGCCCACCGCGGGCCAACAGGGCATTCTGACCATCGAGCCGGGCGTGCGCATCTATGGTTCGGCCGGCTTGGACTATATCGTCGTCAATCGCGGCTCGCAGATCTTTGCCGACGGCACCGCTTCGCAGCCGATCATCTTCACCAGCCGCCAGAGCGTCGAAGGCACCACCGGCATAGATTCCATCGGCCAGTGGGGTGGCCTGGTGATCCTGGGCCGCGCCCCGATCAGCAATTGTTCCGCGCCCGGCGCCACGCCCGGCTCAGCCACCTGCGAAGCGCAGGTGGAAGGTACCAGTGCCTTCTATGGCGGCAATGCCGCCGGCGATAACAGCGGTATCCTGCGCTATGTCCGCTTGATGCATTCCGGCTTCCAGATCCTGCCCAACAACGAGCTTAACGGCATTACCCTGGCGGGCGTCGGCACCGGCACGATCGTCGACTTCGTCCAGGTCCATAACAGCTCGGACGACGGCATCGAATGGTTCGGCGGCACCGTCAACGCCAAGCATCTGGTCTTCACCGGCATCGACGACGACAATCTTGACACCGATGTGGGCTTCAACGGCGCGATCCAGTTCGTGATCGCTGTGCAGCGCGCCGGCGGCGGCGATCGCATCATCGAGGCCTCCAGCGCCGGCACCGCGCCGCGCTCGGCGCCGAAGATCAGCAACTTCACCTTCGTCAACCGTACCACGGCGAGTTCCTCAGCTCTGACGTTCAACACCAATACCGGCTACAATCTCTCCAATGGCATTGTGGTGAATTCCGGTACCCATGCCTGTCTCGACATCGATACTGGCGCCAGCGCGACCTTCAACTCGGTCCGGCTGGCCTGCGGCACGGCCTTCGATGCCGACGCGGACGTCGACGAGGCGGCCGTTTTCGCTGCCGGCGGCACCAACAACAGCTCCACTCATACTTCGACGCTGAGCAACACCTTCATCAACGGCACCAACGAGGCGGCGGTCACGGCGTTCGACGCGACCACCGTCAGCTCGGCCTTCACCCGCACAACTTATATCGGCGCGGTGCGCGACGCGGCCGATACCTGGTATTCGGGCTGGACCTGCGGGCTGCCCGGCGGAACGAGCTGCTGACCTGTCAAACAGGGGCGGCGAAAGCCGCCCCTGTTCTTTCAAGTGAAAGTCCCTTTCAAGTAAAACCACAAGGTTTTCGGACCATGAAGAAGTTTCGCACTACCCTGCCGGCGCTGCTGCTGGCCAGTAGCGGCCTCGTCGCACCGCAGCAGTTGATGGCGCAGCAAGTCGCTCAGGCTCCCGCGGAGCCGCTCGCGTTTGAAGAAGTGATTGCCCAGGGCGTCTATATCCCTGATGTGATGCGCGAGACCTCCGCGGTTTCCAGCGTCCTCACCCTCAAGGATCTGCAGCGCGCCGGCGACAGCAACGCCGCTGCGGCGCTGACCCGCCTTTCCGGCATCAGCCTGATGAGCAGCCGCTTCGTCTATGTCCGCGGCCTGGGCGAGCGTTATTCCTCGGCCCTGCTGAACGGCTCGCCGCTGCCCAGCCCCGAGCCGCTGCAGCGTGTGGTTCCGCTCGACCTCTTTCCCTCCAACATCCTGTCGGGGATGGTGGTACAGAAGACCTTTTCCGCCAGCATGCCGGGTGAATTCGGCGGCGGCGTCGTCAGCCTTTCCACTGTCGGCGTTCCCGAAAGCCCTTTCTTCAACGCCGGCGTCAGCATCGGCGGCAACAGCCGCACCTTGGGCAAGCGGGGCCTGACCTATTACGGCTCCAGCCTGGACCGCATCGGCTTCGACAGCGGCAATCGCGATGTGCCGGAACTGGTTCAGGCCGCCTTCGACGCCAAAAAGCGCATCAGCGAGGCCAATTTCACCGACGTGGAGCTGCAGCGGATCGGCCGCAGCTTCACCAATGCGCCGCTCAACTTGCTGCAGCGCCAGAAGAGCAGTCCCGACTGGGGGTTCAGCTTCAGCGGCGGCGACAGCTATGATCTGGGCGGGGTTCGTCTGGGCTTCATCGCCGTGGGCAGCTTCGAGAGCGAATGGCGCACCCGCATCGGCATCCAGCAGGAAGGTGTCCTCGTCGGCAACAATTTGCAGGTCAGCAGCGATTACGGCTTCGAATCCAACCAGAACGATATCGTGATAAGCGGCCTGGGCGCGCTCGCCCTGGAATGGGACGGGCACAAGCTACAATGGAACAATTTCGTCGTCCGCAGCGTGCAAAAGGAGGCCCGTACCCGCGCGGGCCGCGATGAACTGGCCGGCGCCGACATCCGCGACGACTATACCGAGTTCTTCGAGCGCGAGCTGATCAACTCCCAGGTCACCGGTCAACACCAATGGGATGCCTTCGGCATGGACTGGCGCGCCGCCTATGCCCGCACAACGCGCGATGCGCCCTATGAAAAAGGCATCCGCTACCGCCTGGTGAACGGCGAGTACCGGCATAACGCCTCGCAGGAACAGAATTATACCCGCTTCAGCGAACTCGGCGACACCATCCACAGCGCCGGCGCGGACTTCACCTATACGCTGCCGCTGTCCAGCGCCCGCGAGGCGGTGTTCGGCGCCGGCTTCGCCTGGTCCGACAATAAGCGCAAGGCCGAATCGCGGGAATTCCGCTTCCTGGCGATCAATCAGTCGCTGCCGCTCGATGTGCAGACCGAGCGCGTGGATTTCCTGCTTTCGGATTTCAATATTGACCCCAACCGCTTGGTGATCCGTGAGACCACCGGCGCCGAGGGTGCGGCGGCCTATAACGGCCGGCTGGAAGTCACTGGCGGCTATTTCCAGGTCGATGCGGAAATCCTGCCCTTCGTCCGCACCGCAGCCGGTGTCCGTTTCGAGGAAGCCACCCAGTCGGTCACTACCCTGGACCTCTTCGGCGGTCCGGCGCCCCTCTCGCCGGCGCCGCTGCAGGAGAGCTATGTCCTGCCGACCGGCACCGTCACCTGGAACTTCGCTGAGGACTGGCAGTTGCGCCTCGGCGGCTCCCAGACCATCGCCCGGCCGCAGTTCCGCGAGCTGGCGCCGCAGCAATATCTCGATCCAGACAGCGACCGTCTCTTCGTCGGCAATCCGTTCCTGGTCGACAGCGAGTTGATAAATGTCGACGCCCGCCTGGAACGGTATTTGCCGTTCGGCGACTTCATCACCGCCGGTTTCTTCTACAAGGAAATCGACAAACCGGTGGAATCGGTGGTGAACGAGGCCGGCGCGACCATCCAGCAGACCTATATCAATGCGCCCAAGGCTCGTCTCTGGGGCATGGAGTTCGAGGGCCGTATGACCTTCGACTTCGGATGGACCAATCCCTATCTGGTCAACAAGGTCTGGCTGCTGCAGGCCAACTACACCTATTCCAACTCCGAGGTGATGGTGGAGGCTGGCGATGTGGTCTTCCCGCTCAGCGCCGGCGGCCAGTCCCGTCCGGCCCTGGAATATGTCCGCAACGGCAGCCGTATGCAGGGCCAGTCCGACCATCTGGCCAATTTGCAGTTCGGCTTTGAGGATGAAGCGTTCAAGACCCAGGCAACCTTCCTGGTGACTTGGGCCAGCGACCGCATTACGGCGCGCGGCCGTCCCGGTCAGCCGGATCTCGTCCAGAGCCCGGGCGTCAATCTGGACTTCAATCTCCGCCAGGGCATCCGCCTGGGCGGCGAGGATTTCACCGTTGGCTTCAGCGTCCGCAATCTGCTGGATACGGATTTTGAAGAGTTCCAGAAGCTGGGGCCGAGCATCATCTACAACAACAAATACGCGGTAGGCGCCAACGTCTCCTTCTCGCTGTCCAAGGCCTTCTGAGTAGCCCTTCCTGCGTCGGCTTTCCGGGGCGGCGATCCTTGACGGATCGTCGCTCCTTTTCCTTTTGCCTGTCACACAACTGTAGCCATTTTTTCACAAAAGCGTGCCCCCTCCGGGGGATTGTGCCCCGTCCACGCCGGGGCGTGACGATCCTGTGAAAATCAAAGAGGGGCGCCGCTTGTCATTCCGCTTTGCCGCTTTCCGCTGGCCGTCGAATGGTCTGATGTTGCTGGAAGCCGCATTGGCCATCGCCTTGGCCGTGCAGGGTGTGCGCTTATTTTGGATGATTGTGACACCGACCGGTGCCTTCGGGCCGGAGCCCGCATCGGCGCCCACGCCGGTCAAGGCGGATCTCGCGGTCCTGTCTCGCTTCGATCCCTTCTTTCGTGGCGTGCCCGATGGCGGCGCCTCCGCCGGCTACTTCACATTGTTCGGTGTGCGCATGGCGGCGGGTGGCCGCAGCACCGCCATCCTGGGCACGCCGGATGGACGTCAGGATTCCTTTGCCCTGGGCCAAAGCATTGCCCCCGGCGTGGTGCTGGCTGCGGTGGAACGCGATCATGTCGTGCTGACGCGCGGCGGCGTGCGCACGCATGTCGGTTTCCAGGCGTCCGCACCCACCGCCTATGTGCCGTTGCCGTCGCCGGCACCCGTGGCGCAGGCGGAGCAGGGCGGCACCATCGCGCCCAAGGACTTCCTCGCACAGACCAGTTTCGAGCCGCGGCTCCAGGGTAACCAGGTGCTGGGATATACGGTATCCCCGCGCGACGGCGGAAAAATCCTGGCCGCCGCGGGCCTCCAGCCCGGCGACGTCATTCGCGCCATCAATGGTGCCGCCCTCAGCCGCCACCGCTTCGGAGAGATCGAATCCGAATTCAGCGGCGCAACGCAGGTCGAACTGACCATCGAACGCGGCGGCCAGACCATCACCCGGAAATTGCAGGTAGCAAAGTGAAGCGCACGCTTCTTCTCACCCTGGCCCTGAGCTTCCTGCCGCAAGCGGCCGCGCTGGCGCAGACTGCGGCCTCTCCCGCCGGCCAAGTCCTGAATCTGCAGGACGCCGATATCCGCGCCTTCATCCAGGATGTGGGCCGCGCCACGGGCTATACCTTTATCATAGACCCGCGGGTCCAGGGCAAAGTGACCATCAGCAGCCAGCAGCCGCTGCAGCAGGCCGAATTGATGGACGTGCTGTTCTCGGCGCTGCGCGCCAACGGTCTGGTGGCCATACCGACCAGTTCCGGCGCCTATCGCATCGCGCTGGAGGAGGGCGCGGCGCAGTCCGCCGCCGCAGCGGGGGCGCGGCTGGGTGATGGCTTCTCCACCCAGGTCTTCCGCCTGCACACCCTGGATGCGCGTTCGGCGGCGGAGGCTCTCAAGCCGCTGATCGGGCGGCAGGGCGTGGTGGTGCCCAGCAATCGCGGCAACCTGCTGATCGTGGCCGACTATAACGACAATCTGCGCCGCATCCGCAATTTGCTGGGTGAGATCGACCAGACCGGCGGCATCACCGAAGCGGTGAGTTTGCGCGCCAGTTCGGCGCGTGAGATCGCCGAGGTGCTCGACGCGCTGCTGAAAGCGCCGGGCGCTGACGCCCAGCTGCGCAACGGCCTGGTTTCCATCGTGGTGGTGGAAAGCAGCAATACGCTGATCCTGCGCGGCGAGGGCGAAGCCGTGCGTCCGTTGCTGCCGATCATCGAGGATCTGGACCGCCGCGCCGAAAGTGCCGGTGATGTACGCGTGGTGCGGCTGCAATTCGCCGACGCGCAGCAGCTGGTGCCGGTGCTGCAGCAATTGGTGGGACAGAGTGTGACACCGGCGCCGCAATCTGCCGCGACGCAGCGGACGCAATCCGAGCGCCCGGCCCTGGGGCGCGGCGGCGCCGAACCGCCGGCACCCGAACCTGCTTCCGCGCCCGCCACGCCGCGCGGTGAGCAACGCGCCAGCATCACCCGCTATCCCGGCACCAACGCCATTGTGATCGCGGCGCCACCCGAAACCCAGACCATGCTGGCGGAGGTGATCCGCAAGCTTGATGTGCGCCGCGAACAGGTGCTGGTGGAAGCCATTGTGGTGGAAGTCTCGGACGCCACCGCCAAACGGCTGGGCGTGCAGTTCGCCATTGCCGGGCGCAACAGTTCGGGCGCGCCGCTGATCGCCACCAATTTTTCCAATGCCCGTCCCAACCTGCCGGCTATCCTGGGCGCGGCGGCGGCGCCGTCGGCGATCCCCGAAGGCTCGACCCTGCAGAATCTGCGTGATGCCGCCGCGGCCTCGATCATGGGCGCCACCGGCATGATCGGTGGCGGCATCGGCAGCCTCAACGGCGACACGTTGTTCGGCTTCATCATCAATGCCGTCAAGAGCGACAACACCTCCAACCTCCTCTCCACGCCGTCCATCCTGACCCTGGACAATCAGGACGCTACCATCCTGGTGGGACAGAATGTGCCCATCACCACCGGCGAAGTGCTGGGCACCGCCAACGTCAATCCCTTCCGCACCATTCAGCGGCAAGACGTCGGCATCCAGCTCGATGTCCGGCCGCAGATCAATGCTGGCGGAACGGTAACGCTGTTCCTGCGCCAGGAAGTCTCCAGCGTGGCGGGCCCGGTCAGCAATGTGTCGCCGGAACTGGTGCTCAACCGCCGCGAGGTCGAGACCACCGTCAATGTCGACAATGGCGAGATCATCGTGCTGGGCGGTTTGCTGGACCAGAAAGAGAGCGCCACCGCCGAGCGCACGCCCATCCTGGGTGACGTCCCGGTGCTGGGCTCGTTGTTCCGCTCCACCACCCGTACGCGCGAACGCACCAACCTGATGATCTTCATCCGTCCCACCATCCTGCGCAGCGCCGACGACGCCCGCCGCGCTACCGCGCCGAAGTATGAATATGTGATCGGTCAGCAGCGCGCCGCCGAGCCTTCGCGCCAGGCGCAATTGGAGGCGCTGGTCCAACAGTATCTGCGGGCCGAACCGCCGCGAATGCCGGCCGTGCCGCCGGCGCCGCCCGTGCAGCCATGAGCGCGGTCTTATCCGAAGCGCCGCTGGCCCTGGCCTATGCTTTCGCCAAGAAGCATGGCGTGATCCTGCTGTCGCTGGACGCGGTCGCGCAGGTGGGTGTGCGGGAAGGCGTGAACGCCGCCGCGCTGATCGAGGCGCGCCGGGCGCTGCGCCGTCCGCTGCAACTGGTGCCGCTGACCCGCCCGGAATTCGAACAGCGTCTTTCCCAGGCCTATCGCGGCGGCGCGTTGGTCGGCGATGACAGCCTCGATGAAAGCGTCGGCCTGGACAGTCTGGCCGAAAGCCTGCCCGCCGCCGACCTGCTCGACATGGTGGACGATGCCCCCGTGATCCGGCTGATCAACGGCCTGATCGCCGAAGCGGTACGGCAGGGCGCCTCCGATGTCCATATCGAACCTTTCGAAACCGCCTTGGCCATCCGGTTTCGCATCGACGGCGTTCTCAAAGAGACGCTGACCCTGTCGCCCCGGCTGGCGCCGCTGCTGGTGTCCCGCGTCAAGGTAATGGCGCGGCTGGATATCGCCGAGAAACGCATTCCTCAGGATGGACGCATTTCGCTGACGCTGGGTGGACGGGCGCTGGATGTGCGCGTCTCGACCTTGCCCGCGCGCGCGGGCGAGCGGCTGGTGATGCGCGTCCTGCGCCAGGACCAGGCGACGCTGGAACTGGAGGAACTGGGATTCTCGGAGCAGGCGCTGGAAATCTACCGCAGCGGCCTGCGCGAACCCAATGGCATCGTCCTGGTCACGGGGCCGACCGGCTCCGGCAAGACCACCAGCCTCTATGCGGGGCTGACCCGCCTCAACGACGCCACGTGCAATATCCTCACCATCGAGGATCCAGTCGAATATGCTATCAAGGGGCTGGGCCAGACCCAGGTTTCGCCCAAGGTCGGCATGACCTTCGCGGCGGGACTGCGCGCCATCCTGCGTCAGGACCCCGATATCGTGATGGTGGGCGAAATCCGAGACGGCGAAACCGCCCAAATTGCCGTGCAGGCCAGCCTTACCGGTCATCTTGTTCTGTCTACCGTGCATACCAACAACGCAGCCGGCGCCATCACGCGCCTGCGCGACATGGGCGTGGAGCCCTTTCTGCTGGCATCGACCATTCGCGTCGTGATTGCGCAGCGCCTGGTGCGCCGCCTCTGCCCCACCTGCCGCAGCCCGGCTGCGGCGGACGCGACGGCCGCACGCATCGCCGGAATACCGCAAGGCCAGACACTCTGGCGCGCTGCCGGCTGCGGAGCCTGCGGCCATACCGGCTATGCCGGGCGGATAGGCGTCTATGAGGCGATCCGCATCGATGACCGCATCCGCCGCCTGATCAACGAAATGGCCGACGAGGACGCTATCGCCGCCGCCGCGTTCGAGAAGGGCGGGACGCTGTCCGACGAAGTTCAACGCTATGTCGCCCAAGGCCTCACCACGGTCGAGGAAGCCATCCGCATCAGCCGCCAGGACACGAGTCATGGCAACCTATGAGTATGTCGCCCTCGATCTGGAGGGGCGGACCTGCCAGGGCGTGATCGCCGCCGCGACCGAGCGGCTGGCGCGCGACGAATTGCAGACACGTCGGCTGGTGCCGGTGCGCATCGCACCCGCCGCCGCGGGACTCTCCAGCCGCATCCGCGAGCGCCTGCGCCTCGGTCAGCGCCGCCTGTCGGTGCGCACCCTGGCTTTACTGACCCGCCAACTCGCCACGCTGGTGGCGTCGGCGCCGCTGGAAGAGGCATTGCGTACCTTGGCTTTGCAGACGGAAAATCCCGGCCTGCGTCGCATCCTGACCGCGACCCATGCGGGTGTGCTGGAAGGCTTTCGCCTTTCCGAAGCGATGGCGCGGCAGGACAATGCTTTTCCGGCGCTCTATCGCGCCATGGTGGCGGCGGGCGAACAGTCGGGCGCGCTTCCGGCCGTGCTGGAGCGCATGGCCGACCTGCTGGAGCAGGATGAAAAAGTCCGCAGCCGCCTGACCGTGGCGCTGGTCTATCCGGCGGCGCTCACCGTGACGGCGGTCGGCGTGATCACCGCGCTTGTGGTCTATGTCGTGCCGCGGGTGGTGGACCAGTTCGACAGCATGGGCCAGCGCCTGCCGCTGCTGACCCGCAGCATCATCTTCGTCTCCGAGGCGGCGCGCGACTGGGGCTGGCTTTTCCTCCTGCTGCTGGCGGGCGGCATGGCCGCGCTTATCCATGCCCGGCGCCGCCCGGCTTTCCGCTTGCGCTTCGACGCGACGATCCTGCGCCTTCCTGTCGCGGGCAGGCTGATCCGCAATGTCAACGCCGCCCGGTTGGCGCGCACGCTATCGACCATGATCGCCAGCGGCCTGCCGGTGCTGGAGGGTTTGCTGCTCACCGCACCCACGACGTCCAACCAGGCGCTCCGGCAGGCCACGTTGCAGATGGCCGCCTTCATCCGCGAGGGCGGCACCCTTTCGGGCGCGATGCGGCGGGCGGAGATTTTTCCACCCATTCTGATCTACATGACCGCCAGCGGTGAAGGCAGCGGTCGGGTCGAGGAGATGCTTGGCCGCGCCGCGGATTATCTAGAGCGCGAATTCCAATCCTTTGTCTCGCTGGCGCTCAGCCTGCTGGAACCGGCGATCATCGTCATCATGGGCGCCATCGTCACCCTGATCGTGCTGGCGATCCTGCTGCCCATCCTGCAGATCAACACACTGGCTTTTGGTTAAAGGAGAAAGTCATGCGCATCAGCCGGAAACTCAGCCGCTGCCGCCGCCAGGCGCGCCAGGATGCGGGCTTTACACTGGTCGAAGTGATGGTGGTGATCGTCATCATCGGCCTTTTGGCGACCGTGGTGATGATCAATGTGTTGCCCAGCCAGGATCGCGCCATGCGCGAGAAGGCCCGCGCCGACATCGCCGTGCTGGAACAGGCGATCGAAACCTATCGCCTCGAAACGCTGCGCTTTCCCACGAGCGCCGAAGGTTTGCAGGTACTAGTCAACCCTGCCGGGCGGGATGGCGGCTATATCCGCCGCCTGCCGCAGGATCCCTGGGGCAATTCCTATCAATACGCCTTTCCCGGCCAGAAAGGCCGTTTCGACATCTATTCATTCGGGGCCGACGGGGTGAAAGGCGGCGAGGGCAATAATGCGGATATCGGCAACTGGAGTTAGCCGCCGGCACGATCGGGGCTTCACCCTGGTCGAGGTGATGGTGACGCTGCTGCTGGTCGGTCTGGTCACCGGCGTGGTGCTGCTGACCTTGCCCTCCGGCGGGGCGCATCTGGCGCGCGAGGCGGAACAGCTGGGCGCCCGCATCAAGCAGGCCCAGCGCGAAGCCATGCTGACCAACCGTGCCGTTGAACTGGTGGTGGGGAGCGATGGCAGTCATTTTCGCGTTCGCAAGACCGGCCGCTGGCAACCATTGGCGGACGGCCCGTTCGAGCGCCGCCCCTGGACCCCAGGCGTGACCGTCGCGCTGCGGGGCTCCGGCGGCGTGCGGTTCGATCCCAGCGGCGCCACCGATCCCGCCATCGTCCGGCTCAGCGCCGGGGAGGGCTCTATGGAACTGACCGTTGATGCCCAAGGAGCGGTGCGGATCCATGAACGCTGAGCGCGGTTTCACCATCCTGGAGATGCTGGTCGCGCTGGCGGTGCTCAGCCTGGGCGCGATGGCGCTGCTCAATCTGTCGGGCGAGAATACCCGCACCGCTGCCTTGCTGCATTCGCGCCTGTTTGCCGGAATTGTCGCTGACAACCGCGCCGTCGAAGCGGTCACCAGCATCGCGCCTCCCAGCATCGGGACCGAGACGGGCACCGAGCTTTCGGGCGGCCGCTCCTGGCGCTGGACCCGTATTGTTGCGCCGTCATCCCACAGCGGGGTACTGCGCATCAGCGTCACGGTAATGTCGCCGGAAGGCGGACGCGCCGCGGCGCAGGCGGTACTGTTCCGGGTGACGCGATGAAGGGCTTCACCCTGCTGGAGATGCTGGTGGCGCTATTCATCTTCGGCCTGGTTTCGGCCGCGGGCGTCGGCCTCATGCGGTTCTGCATGGACAATCAGGAAGCTGTGCGCGCCCGCGTCGAACGCCTGGCCGAGCTGGAAAGCACCCGCGCGCTGCTCAAGGCCGACCTGTCTCAGGCAGTGGCGCGACGCGTGCGCGATGCCCAGGGCCGTCCGGCCGATCATGTCTTCGCCGGCAATGAACAGGGCAAGGGCGGGCCGGTGCTGGCCCTGACGCGGCGTGGGTTGGACAATCCCGACGGCGATCCGCGGCCCTCGCTGCAATATGTCGAGTACCGGTTGGCCCAGGGTCGCTTCGAACGTCGTGCCCGCATCGGACTGGACGGCGCCGACACGCTTCCGGCGCGGGTGCTGCTCACGGGGGTGCGCGCCGCTTCGCTGCGGTTCCTCTGGCATGGGCAATGGTTGGAAGCGTTGCCGCGGGGCGCCCATGTGGACCTGCCGCAGGCGGTGCGGCTGGAGCTTGACCTGGAATCCTATGGGACAGTGTCGCAGATATTCCTGGTGACCGGAGCAGCCGCATGAGGCGCTGGGACGAGCAAGGCGCCGCGTTGATCACAGTGCTGCTGCTGGTGGCGGTGATGGCGGTGCTGGCCGTCGCCTTGCTCGACGATATCCGCTTCGGGATCCGCCGCGCCGTCAATGCCAATGAAAATGGCCAGGCGCAATGGTACGCACTGGGCGCCGAAGCCCTGGCCAAAAGCCGGATCGTGCAACTGGCGCGCAATGACGGCCGCACCAGCCTGGCCGGCAAGTGGCCGGATCGCGCCTTCCAGTATCCGCTGGACAATGGCCGGATGGAATTGCGGCTGGCCGATGGCGGCGCCTGCTTCAATCTCAACAGCGTGGTGGAGGGTGTCGGCGAGATGCTGCAACGCCGCGATCGCGGCGCAGCCCAGTTTCTGACCCTGCTGCTGGCGCTGGGGTTTTCCGAGCAGCAGGCCGCCGCGCTAGTCGGCACGCTGGTGGACTGGATCGACAGCGACATGTTGCGCGAGCCGGCAGGCGCCGAGGACGAGGTCTATGTGAATGCGTCGCTGGTGCGGCGCACCGCCGCTACCCTGATGGCCGAGGCCAGCGAATTGCGCGCGCTCCAGGGCGTGACGGAGCCGGTTTACCGGCAGCTGCGGCCCTTCGTCTGCGCCTTGCCCACCACCGATCTGACGCGGATCAACGCCAACACGCTGCCGCCCGATCGCGCCGTGTTGCTCACCGCCGTTACCGACGGTCGGCTGCTTCCCGCCGATGCGATGCGGCTGATCGCCCTGCGCCCTGCGGAGGGCTGGCGGGACGTCACCGCCTTGCGCGCCGCGCCGCCGGCGGCGGCGATTGGCGGCGCAGGCGGACTGGGCGAGCAGGTTTCATTGACCACCCGTTTTTTTCACCTCGAAGCGGATGTGCGCTATGGCGACGGCGAGGTGCTGAGCAGCAGCCTGTTTGAAAAGAATGGCTTCGAAGTGCGGCTGGTGTCCAGACGCTGGGGAGCCGAGGAATGAAGACCATGCGTATTGTGATCCTGTCGCAGGAACCGCAAAGGGCGCCGCTTTGCCTGACGGTGGATGAGGACGGCGCCGCCGCCTGGCGCAAGCTGCACGCAGACGATGCGACGGAAAGCCGGCAGGTGTGGACGGCACTGGTCGTGCCCGGGATTGAGGCGGCAGCACGCTGGCTGCATCTGCCGACTCACAACGCGGCCCAGGCGTTGGCCGCAGCGCGGCTGCAATGGGAAGATGAGGTTGCGCTGGGCGGCGATGGCCTGCATTTGGCCCTGGGACCGTTGGTGGAGGACGGTCACCGCCTGGTGGTCGCGGTGTCGCGGGAACGGATGCAGGCGTGGCTGGAAGAGGCGTGGCAGCATGGCGTCGAACCAGACCTGGTCATTCCCGACCATCTCGCGCTGCCCGAGCCGGAGGATGGCGACGTGCTGGCGGCGTGGACGCCGGAGGGCGTCGTCATTGTGCGTGGCCGGCGGCTGGCCTTCGCCTGTGAAAACGACATACTGCCGGCACTGCTGGGCGATAGGCCGGTCAAGAACTGCGATCCCGCTGCCGCGGCCCGCTTGATGGCCGATGGCCTGCGCGATCCGGCCGTCAATCTGCTGCAAGGCGAATTCGCGCCGCGCCGCCAGGCCTGGGACGGCCGGTTGGTGCGGATCGCCATTCTGGCGGGATTGCTGCTGCTAAGCCCGGTGCTGCTCCGTTTGGGTGAAGCGCTCGATCTGCACTTTGCCGCCGGCAGGTTGCGCTCGGAAACATTGGCCGCGGCGCAGCAGGCCGTGCCGGCCGGCGCGGGCGGCGACGCCATCGCGGCGCTGGCGCAACGGGCGCGGCAACTGGATATTGCCTCCGGCGGCGGTCCAGCCGGGCGCATCGCGCATTTTTATGCCGCGCTCGAAAGCCGCGCCGATATCCAGCTTGAAAGTCTGCGCCTGACACAGGATGGCGGCCTTGCCATATCGTTGCACCACCCCTCTCCGGCGGAACTGGAATCTCTTGCGGCGGCGTTGCGTCCCGTCGGTTTGTCGACGGCCGTGGAAGGCACACGGCCGGATGGAGGACGCAGCGTCAGCGAAGTCCGAGTCGGAGACACGCCATGAGGAAATGGTGGACAGGCCTCTCGCGGCGCGAACGGGCGTTGGTAGGCATGCTGGTGGTGCTCGTTCTCGTCACGGTCGCCTGGTATGGCGTTTGGCAACCGCTCACACAATTTCGCCGCGCGGCGGCTGCCGGGTATGAGCAGGCTCTGCGGGAGCAGCAGAGCGTCCAGTCGCTTCTGGTCCGCATCAAGACAGCCGCCTCCGCCACGCGCGCGCGCCAGCATCGTCCCTTGGCCGAAGCGGTGCGGCAAAGCCTGGAAAGGGCCGGAATTACTGCCGCGCGGTTCGAACCCGACAGCGGCGACGGCTTGCGCGTGGCGGTCGAGGCCGTTCCTTCCAGCCTGCTTTTCCCCTGGATTGCCGATTTGCAGACCGGGCACGGCATCACGCCGCGGCATCTGGTGGTGGTGAAAGCGGGGCAGGGCCTGCTGGAGCTGGACGCTACGTTCGCGCGGGAAGGCGATTGAATGAGATATCGGAGACTCGCGCTTCCCGCTCTTATGCTGCTGTTGCTGGCGAGCTTGCCCA
>DATFFI010000161.1:0-10008 GCA_035250225.1 Rhizomicrobium sp.
CAACAAGGGCCGGGTCGAGCCCTACGATCTGGGCAACGCCTATGGCCATCTCGCCGTGGCGGTGGACGATCTGGCGGCCGAGCACAAGCGCCTCGTCGCGGCCGGCCTCAAGCCTACCGACCTGAAGGCGATGCAGCATGACGGCAAGCCCTTCGCCCAGTTCTTCTTCCTCACCGATCCCGATGGCTACCGGATCGAGGTGTTACAGAGTGAGGGCCGTTTCCAATAGGATTTTCAGACGCGCAATCCCCGCGGAAATCCCCGCCCGGCGCCCTTGATGTGGGCAAAAAGGCCCATTATGGTTCGGCCACACTGACACACCGGACGGTACTACCGGTGGCATCCATATTGGCTGCCGCCACATGAAAAACGCGCACCACGACAACATCTGGAGGATACGGTAATGGCTCGCACACCCCAAGAAATCTTCGCCCATCATGGTTCGGTTCTCGGCGCCGGGGACCTGGAAGGAATCGTCACCGACTACACCACCGATGCGGTGTTCATGAGTCCTGATGGCATACTCAAGGGCCATGACGGCATCCGCAAGGCTTTCACCAAGCTGCTTGCCGATGTCCCGAACGCCCAGTGGAAGCTGAACACCATGTTCGATGGCGACACCCTGTTCCTGGAATGGGAAGCCGAATCCGCCCACACCCGCGTTCGTGACGGCATCGACACCTTCGTGTTCCGCGACGGCCTGATCCGCCTGCAGACCGTGCGCTACACGCTGGAGAAGAAGTAGTCATGAAAGCAGTACGCCTGCATGCCTATGACCGACGGCCGACGCTGGACGAGGTCGATGATCCCAAGATCACCGACCCGCATGATGTGATCATCAAGATCGGCGGCGCGGGCCTTTGCCGCACCGACCTGCACATCATCGAAGGCCAGTGGAAGGAAAAGACCAACGTCCCGCTGCCCTATACGCTCGGTCATGAGAATTGCGGGTGGGTGCATGCGATCGGTTCCGCCGTCAGCCATGTCGCTCTCGGCGACACGGTCATGGTCCATCCGCTCGTCACCTGCGGGTTGTGCCGTCCGTGCCGTGCCGGCGACGACATGCATTGCTTCCAGGGTGCGTTCCCCGGCATCAATGTCGATGGCGGCATGGCCGACTTCCTCAAGACCGGCGCGCGCGCGGTGGTCAAGCTCGATCCGATCATTCAGCCCCGCGACGTGGCTGCGCTGGCGGATGCGGGCCTGACCGCCTACCACGCCGTCAAGAAGGCCGTTCCCCTGCTCTACCCCGGTACCTTTGCCGTGGTGATCGGCGCGGGCGGCCTGGGCCATATCGGCATCCAGTCGCTCAAGTGCCTGACCGCGGCCACCATCATCGTGGTGGACCGTTCCGAAGGCGCCCTGAAGGTGGCCAAGGAAAGCGGCGCGGACATCACCGTGCTGGCCGATGGCAAGCATATCCAGAAGGTCAAGGACATCACCAACGGCTTCGGCTGCGAGGCGGTGATCGACTTTGTGGGTGAAGGCACCGCCATCGCGGACGGCGTCGCCATGCTGCGCCGCGCGGGCACTTACTATGTCATCGGCTATGGCGGCACCATCACGGCGCCGGCGATCGACATGATCTCCACCGAGATCAATTTTGTCGGCAACCTGGTCGGTACCTATAGCGACCTGGCCGAGCTGATGACGCTGACGGCGCAAGGCAAGGTCAAGCTGCATACCCAGACCTATGCGCTGGAAGACTTCAACCAGGCGATGGACGATCTGCATCACGGCCATCTGCACGGCCGCGGTATCCTGCTGCCGGCGCACGCGCGCTAGCCGCAGTCGCAAGACTAAAAAGAAGCGCCGCCGGTGATGAACCGGCGGCGTTTTTTTTGGTGCGGCCGGCAGAACGGTCCCCCCAGCTTTCGGGGAATGAGACGGCACGCACCCGGTGAGAATGGGAAAGCTTGGAACTGTCAATCCATTGATCAGATTGGAGATTTTCCGGTGTCAAATCCGGGAAAATAGCTCCGGTCAGTTTGTACTTGATTTGTTCTTATTGAAGCCTATAGTCCTAAATCATGCCCATAGTCCTCAATACGACCATTCGGCGGGAGGCCCTTCACGGCCGCGGCGCCCTCTCGAATGCCTCCGGGCGCTACGAAAAGCAGAGCCGGGTGCTGGTCGACGACGGATGGGACGATGGCTGGCGCGCCGAGGATGAGGCGCCGCCGCCCCTGCGGACCGAGGTGATCCAGGACGCCACCCGCACCATCATCGCCCGCAACAAGTCGCCCGACATTTCCTTCGACCAGTCGATCAACCCCTATCGCGGCTGCGAGCATGGCTGCATCTATTGCTTCGCGCGGCCGAGCCACGCTTACCTGGGCATGTCGCCGGGCGCCGATTTCGAGTCCCGCCTCTTCGCCAAGCCCAATGCGGCGGCTTTGCTGGCAAAGGAGTTGCGCGCGCCGGGCTATGTCCCGCGGGTCATCGCCATGGGCACCAACACCGACCCCTATCAGCCGCTGGAAAAGAAGATGCGCATCACGCGCAGCATCCTGGAGGTGCTGCGCGACTTCCAGCATCCCGTCGCCATCGTCACCAAATCGCCGCTGATCCTGCGGGACCTGGATATTCTCTCGGAGATGGCAGCCAAAGGCCTGGCCAAGGCCGCCCTCTCCGTCACCACCCTGGACCGGCGCCTGGCGCGGGTGATGGAGCCGCGGGCGGGAACGCCGTCGCGGCGGCTGCAGGCGATCAAGGGCCTGCGGGAGGCGGGCGTGCCCGCCGGCGTGATGTTCGCGCCCGCCATTCCGGCGCTGAACGATCATGAGATGGAAGCGGTGCTGGCGGCGGCAAAGGATGCCGGCGCGCGCTCAGCGGGCTATGTGCTGCTGCGCCTGCCGCTGGAGATCAAGGATCTGTTCCGCGAATGGCTGGAGACGAATGTGCCGGGCAAGGCCAGGCATGTGATGACGCTGGTGCGCCAGATGCGGGGCGGCAAGGATTACGACGCCGCCTGGAATAGGCGGATGCGTGGCACCGGGCCCTACGCCGAAATGATGGCGCGCCGCTTCCACATGACAGCAAAACGGCTGGGGCTTAATCAGCCCCAGCCGCCGCTGAACATTCACAGCTTTCGCAGGCCGCCCCTGTCGGGAGACCAACTGGGGCTTTTCTGACTTGCGCTCCGCTTAAGCGCCGGTGCCGGTGGTGGAGTCGTCGTTGAAGCCACCCGAGGCGGCGACGGCGACGAACACGGCCACGGCAACGGCCAGAATGATGGGAGCATTCGGTCCCAGAAAGGCAGCTTCCTTGGTGCCGGCGGGCTTGCCGGCCGGCAAAGGGCCGGCCTTCTCGGCGGCGAAAGCGGAGGAAACGAGCAACGAGGCGGCAACTACGCCAGCCAGAATAGACTTCGACTTCATGGGTCCCCCATGTTTCTTATTAGGAAGCAAGAAGCTAGCGGCTCTTCCCAAAAGCCGCAAGGCCGGAAAACCCAGGAAAAACAGTGCTTGGTGCATGATCGCCGCGATACTGGCGGCCTTGTTGTCTGTCCTGTGATTCCTGCCGTTGGAACAAGTCACCGCGCTGCTGCCGGATAGATTGCGGCATTTGCATCACCCTTCCTGCCGCCCGTTGCCGCCATGCTGGTCCTGGTCTGGGTCTGGCAGACACGGATGCTGCGCTTCTGACCGTGGACAAACCAACGGACCGATAGTCGGAGCCGGCAGGATGACGCTATACAGCGGCAATGCCGCATTACCGCCATGAGAAGCGCCTGCTCGCGGCCATCGAAGGTCCGGAGCCACGTTTCATCTGCGGCGTCGATGAAGCCGGGCGCGGGCCGCTGGCCGGGCCGGTGGTGGCGGCGGCGGTGATCCTGCAACATGGCCGCATTCCCAGGGGGCTCAACGATTCCAAGCAGCTGACGCAAGACGATCGCGAAGAGCTTTTTCCCCGCATTCTCGATATGGCGGTCGCGGTCGGCGTCGGCGAAGCCTCGGTGGGCGAGATCGACCTGGTGAATATCCGCCAGGCCACGCATCTGGCGATGGCGCGCGCCGTGCGCGCGCTTCCGGTGCCGGCGCATTTCGCGCTGGTGGACGGCAATGATGCGCCGGCCCTGCCCTGTCCTTGCGAGACGCTGGTCGGCGGCGACGGCATCTCACTTTCCATCGCCGCGGCCTCGATCGTCGCCAAGGTGACGCGCGACCGGATGATGGTGGCGCTGCATGAGGAACATCCCGGCTATAATTGGCGTAGCAACAAGGGCTATGGCACCGCCGATCACCTGGCTGGCCTTCGGACCTGCGGCGTAACGATTCACCACCGCCGTTCTTTCTCCCCGGTACACAACATCTTGTATGGGGATGAATCCGGGACTCAAATCTCTAATGCTTTGATTCCTCAAGACTCTTGACCGGCGAGTCCCGGCGAATCACTGTGAATCCCGCTGTTGATAGTTTTGGCGGGACCCATGTCATCCTTGAAGCTGGACCAAATCCTGGTGGGCGATTGCATCGAGAAGATGCGCGCCCTGCCCGCGGGCTGTGCCGACCTGGTCTTCGCCGACCCGCCCTACAACATGCAGCTCAAGGGCGCGCTGCATCGCCCCGACCAGTCCAGGGTCGATGCGGTCGATGACCATTGGGACCAGTTCGACAGCTTCGCGGCCTATGACCGCTTCACCCATGACTGGCTTTCCGCCGCCCGCCATGTGCTGAAGGACAGCGGCTCGCTCTGGGTGATCGGTTCCTATCACAATATTTTCCGCGTCGGCGCGACGCTGCAGGATCTGGGCTTCTGGATTCTCAATGACGTGGTCTGGCGCAAGACCAATCCCATGCCCAACTTCAAGGGCCGGCGCTTCACCAACGCGCACGAGACCCTGATCTGGGCGACGAAAAATCCGGACCAGAAATACACCTTCAACTATGAAGCCATGAAGGCGCTGAATGACGATCTGCAGATGCGGTCCGACTGGACGCTGCCGATCTGCTCCGGCCATGAAAGACTGAAAGGCGAAGACGGCCAGAAGGCCCATTCGACGCAGAAGCCGGAAGCGCTGCTGCACCGGGTGCTGCTCTCCTCCACCAAGCCCGGCGATGTCGTGCTCGATCCCTTCTTCGGCTCCGGCACCACCGGCGCGGTGGCCAAGCGTCTGGGCCGGCATTTCATCGGCATCGAGCGCGAGGAAAGCTATGCCAGCGTCGCCCGTGCCCGCATCGCCGATATCGCCCGCGCCGATGAAGACGCCATCAAGGTTACCGGCTCCAAGCGCGCCGAACCGCGCATCCCCTTCGGCTGGGTGGTCGAACGCGGCCTGCTGCCGCCCGGCAGCATCCTGCATGGCCAGAGCCGCAAGGCGCCGAAGGCCAAGGTGCGCGCCGACGGGACGCTGGTGGTGTCCGACGCCACCGGCTCGATCCATCGCATCGGCGCCCATGTCCAAGGCCTCGATGCCTGCAATGGCTGGACTTTCTGGCAGTTCGAATTGCCGGGCGGCGGCCTTGCCCCCATCGATGTGCTGCGTCAGCGCCTGCGCGCCGAACTGGTGGTTTGATTAAACAGCGGCCCGCCTTCATCCATTCCATGCTCGACGATCTTGCGCATCACGGTGGGCAACGCCACATCGCGCAATTGCTCGGCCGGCACCCAATTTCCTTTCGCCGCCGGACGCTTTGACAGACGCGCGGCATAGACTTCGATCTCAAGCTCGAAATGGGTGAAGCCGTGCCGCACCAGGCCGGCGCGCTTCCTC
This sequence comes from Rhizomicrobium sp., assembly GCA_035250225.1. GTDB lineage: Bacteria > Pseudomonadota > Alphaproteobacteria > Micropepsales > Micropepsaceae > Rhizomicrobium. The sequence continues at coordinate 5,717 of DATFFI010000161.1, forward strand.
CAATCGGCTTGGAACGGCGCCTGCTTCAGCGCCCTGGCGCGTGAGGGGAAATCCGTGTCCCACGGACCCAAAGGCGGCTCCAGCATGGACGCAAGCAATCCCTTGTCGGGCCGTTTCACCAGTAAAACATGCCCGCGCGCATCGCTCGCCACAAAGGCGGCGCCGCGCTTCAGGGGACGCGCCATCTTGGGCGCCTTCACCGGCAGCTGTTCCTGAATACCGCGCTGGCGCGCCAGACAAGGCGCTTGCCAGGGGCAGTTGCCGCACGCCGGGCGCTTGGGCGTGCAAATCGCGCTGCCCAGGTCCATCAGCGCCTGCGCGAAATCGCCGGCGCGTGCCGGCACCAGCGCCGTACCGTACGCGTGCAATTGCGGCTTGGCTTTCGGCATCGGGGTTTCGACGGCATAGAGCCGCGCGATCACCCGCTCGGCGTTGGCGTCCATCGCCGCCTGGCGTTCGTCATAGGCAATCGCGGCGATGGCGCCGGCGGTGTAGCCGCCCACGCCCGGCAAGAGGCGCAGCGCTTCAGCAGTTTCGGGAAAGCGACCGCCCATCCTGTTCGCCACCAGCTTCGCGGCGGCGTGCAGGTTGCGGGCGCGGGCGTAGTAACCCAGCCCCGCCCAGGCGGCGAGCACCTCATCTTCCTTGGCCGCCGCCAGTTCCTTTACCGTCGGCCAGCGCTCCAGGAATTTGCGGTAATAAGCGGCGACCGCCTGCACCGTGGTCTGCTGCAGCATGATTTCCGACAGCCAGACGCGATAGGGATCGGCGCGCCGGCCTTTTGGCGCCCGCCAAGGCAGGACGCGGCGATGGATGTCGTACCAGGCGAGCAAGGCCGCAGCGAGACCAAGCTGTTTTTGTGACTGTTTTTGTGGCGGGCGCAGAGGCATAATCCGACCATGACAGCGCCCTCCGACGAAACGCAACCGGTCCGCCGCGGCCGCGCCGCCGCCATCGGGCGCGATGCCGGCACCGTGGGTGGCGGCACCTTTGCGCGCATGGGCTTCACCGATCCGTCACTGGTGCTGCGCTGGCGGGAAATTGCCGGCCCCGAAGTGGCGCGGCTCTGCCAGCCGCTGCGCTTCAGCGAAGGTGCGGGTGGTGGCACCCTGACCCTCAAGGCCCTGCCCGGCGCCGCCCTCTTCCTCAGCCATGAAACACGGTCGCTGACATCCCGCATCAACCAGTTCCTGGGACGCCCGGCCGTGGCGCGGCTGAAATTCGTGCAAGGCGCCTTCGTACCCCCGGCCCCGCCACCCAGCTTACGCAAGCCTGCACCATCGTTGCGCGCAAGCGACCCCGCAAATGCCTATGCCGGCCCCGACAGCCTGAAGCTGGCGCTGCAGCATCTGGCGCGCTGGCGCGAAAGCGGCAAGAATTGATCACAAGAAGATGAGCGCGGGCCGGAGATATTCATGAAGAACAGGAACTGGGCCCTTGCCATTGTGGTGCTGCTTCTGCTCCTGGGCGGCAGCGCCTGGTACCTGATGCGCGACGGGCAATCGCCCGCTTCTATCGTCACCGGTGACGCCAGCCGCGACACCGGCGTCGCAAGCGATGAACGGCACATTTTCGGCAATCCCAAGGCGCCGGTCACGGTGATCGAGTATGCGGCGCTGACCTGTCCGCATTGCGCTGAATTCAATGAACATGTGATGCCGACCCTGAAGTCGAAATATATCGACACCGGCAAGGTATTTTACGTCTTCCGCGTTCTGCCCATCAGCCCGGCTGACTTCAAGGCGGAAGGCCTGGCGGTCTGCCAGTCGAAGGAACGTTACCTCGAGACCGTCGACACGCTCTATCGCAGGCAGAATGAGTGGGGGCCGATGCAGATGGAAGAGCATGTCCCCGACATGAATGCGCAGCCCAAGACCGATGCCGGCCTGATGAAGATTGGCAGCGACATGGGACTGGATGCGGAAAAGGCGCGCAGCTGCATGCATGACTACACGCTGCATCAGGCGGTCGAGAAGGTCGCGTCGGAAGGCGCCTTGCGCTATGGAATCACCAGTGTTCCCAGCCTGATCGTCAACGGCAAGGCGATGGACGCGCCGCATACGGCCGAAGAACTCGACAAGCTTCTGACGCCCCTGCTCGAAGGCAAATAAATGAAACGCCTGTTCCTCGGCGCGCTGGTGCTGCTATTGGGCCTGGGCGTCGGCGCCCAGGCCGCCGATCCCCGGGGCGATTTCGAGATCAAGCCCGACGACCGCGTGCTGGGCAGCCGCAACGCCAAGCTGGTGCTGATCGAATATGCCTCCTTCACCTGCTCGCACTGCGCCGCCTTCCATGCGGAAGTCGTGCCGGAGCTGAAGAAGAATTACATCGACAACGGCAAGATGCTGTTCGTCCTGCGCCTGTTTCCCCGCAATCTGGAAGACGCCCTGGCCGAGAAGATGGCGCGCTGCGCCCCGGCCGCGCGCTATTTCGATATCGCCGGCCGCCTCTTCCGCGACCAGGCGCAATGGGCGATCGGCGGCAAGGCCCGCGCCGAACTGATCAAGATCGGCCAGGGCTTCGGCCTGCGGCCGGCCGCAATCAATCGCTGCATGGATTCCACCACCGACGATGCCCGCATCAATGCCGTCGCCGAGGAAGCCGAAAAACGCTACCTCCTGGGCGGGACGCCGCACATCGTGATCAACGGCAAGCCGCCCCAGGATTCCGGCGGAATCCCCTATTCCAGCCTTTCCAAAATGCTGGATCAGGCCGCCCTAAAGTAGTGAAAAAACCACGCTGAAAACCAGGCTTCTTGCCCCTGGGGGCCGGACTCTGTCACAAACGCCTCCGTAATTGGCTTTGCGGAGCGTTTCTGTGACGAAAAACCAGCTTCTGGTCGTGCTCGCCGCCTTCTTCCTGGCTGTGGGCGGTTTGGCCGCCTATCTCTGGATGGGGGGCGAATCAGGCGCCGCCGGCAGAGCGGATGCCGGCTATACCCTGGAGGCCACGGACCGCGTCCTGGGCAACCGGCAGGCCAAGGTGGTGCTGATCGAATATGCCTCGCCCACCTGCGGCGCCTGCGCCGCCTTCCATGAGCAGGGGATGCCCACAATCAAGGCCAATTACATCGATACCGGCAAAATCCTGTTCATCTTCCGGATCTATCCCCGAAACCCGGCGGACGGCGGCGCCGAGAAGGTCGGCCGCTGCCTGCCTGAGGATAAGTACTTCGCATTCATTGACCTTCTGTTCCGGAATCAAACCTTATGGGCCGGGAATGACGTCCATGGCGGGTTGGTGCGGCTGGGCCGCATGGCCGGCCTGGGCGCCGAACAGGTGGACCAATGCATCAACAACACCGCGGAGGACAGCCGGATCAACGCCGTTGGCGCGGAAGCCGAGCGGCGTTACGGGCAGATTGCCACGCCCACCTTCATTCTCAATGGCACCAAGCTCAACGCCGTCTCTCCGGCGGAATTGACCAAACTCATCGACGCCGAACTCGCCAAATCCAGCGCCCAGTAGCGTTGGCCCAAGCAGCATTGGGACGGGTCGGCAGCAGCAGCGTTAAGGCGGCGCATATACGTTGAAGTTCACCCGTTTACGGCTTTCCGGTTTCAAATCCTTCGTCGAACCGACGGAGCTCTTCATCGAGCCCGGCCTCACCGCCGTGATCGGACCGAATGGCTGCGGCAAGTCCAACCTGTTCGACGCCATGCGCTGGGTGATGGGCGAGACCCGTCCCTCCTCGGTGCGCGGCAGCGAGATGGACGATGTGATCTTCTCGGGCAGCGCCGCCCGTCCTGCCCGCAATGTCGCCGAAGTCACCATCTTCATCGACAACAAGGACCGCACCGCCCAGGCCCCCTACAACGACTATGACACGATCGAGGTGTCGCGCCGCATCGAGCGCGAGGCCGGCAGCGTCTATCGCATCAATGGCCGCGATGTGCGCCAGCGCGACGTTCAGATCTTCTTCGCCGATGCGTCGTCCGGCGCCGGTTCGACCGCTTTTGTGCGCCAGGGCCAGATCGGCCTGCTGATTTCGCAGAAGCCGCTGGCGCGTCGCGCCATCCTGGAAGAAGCCGCCGGCATCGGCGGCCTGCACCAGCGCCGCCATGAGGCCGAATTGCGCCTGAAGGCGGCGGAGACCAATCTCTCGCGCCTCACCGACGTGATTTCGGAAGTCGAGGGACAGCTCAACAGCCTCAAGCGCCAGGCCCGCCAGGCCTCGCGCTATCGCAACCTCTCGGGCCATATCCGCAAGGCCGAAGCCCTGGCGCACTACCTGCGTTGGACCCAGGCGGAAGCGCGCGCCGCCGCCGCCGCCGAGGAACTTGCCGCCGCCG
>DATFFI010000162.1:0-5407 GCA_035250225.1 Rhizomicrobium sp.
GCGAGAGCGACGAACGCCACGAGCAAAAGCGAGTGGCAGGGCCACAAACGCCGGCGCTGGTTGCCCTGGATGGCCCACGTAAAGTGGGCCATGACATCTGAGAGTAGTTGGTGAAAAATTCGCCAGCTACAGCGCGACCAACCGCGTCACCGGCGCCCGGTTCTTCAGATACACGCCCTCACGGTAGGGCGCCTCCACAAAGACGCCGCTGTCGCAGCTTTCGGCATCGCCCAGGATGAGAATCCCGTCCTCGGCCATGGTTTCGCCGATACGCTCCAGCACCGAGGCGCGGGCGGCGCGATCGAAATAGAACAGCACATTGCGGCAGAAGACGAAGTCGAGATCGTCCAGCCAGCCCAGCGAGTCCAGCAAATTGAAGACGCGGAAATCCACCATGCGGCGCAGATGCGGCGCGACGCACCAATGCTCGCCTTCATGGCGGAACCAGCGGGTGCGCTGGTCCTCGTCCAGGCCGCGCGCCATTTCCAGCGCGTCATAACGGCCTTCGCCGGCGCGGGCGACCACTTCGCGCGAGATGTCGGTGGCGATCAGATCGACCGACCAGCCGGCGGCGGCCAGTCCCAGTTCGTCCAGCACCATGGCGATGGAATAGGCTTCCTGGCCGGTGGACGAGGCGGCGCACCAGATGCGCAGGCGACGGTTTGTCCCGCGCTTGGCCAGCATCTCGGGCAGCAGGACTTTGGCGAAATGCCCAAACAGCTTGGCGTTGCGGAAAAAGCTGGTCTCGTTCACCGTCACCGCTTCGGTGACGGCGGCGGCCAGCGTGTCGCGGCCATGGCGCAGTTCGGCGACCAGGCCGGTGACGCTGCGAAAACCGAAACGGCGCATCACCGGAATCAGGCGGCGTTCGACCAGAGGAAGTTTTTCCGGGGTGAGCCAGAGGCCGGAACGCCGGCGCAGCAGGCGCGCCAGGAACTGAAAATCGTCATGGGCAAGGGATTTCAAAGCGTGATGCCGATCTCGGCGAGTTTGGCGCGCACCGAGGCCCGGTCGAAAGGCTTCATCAGATATTCGTTGGCGCCGGCATTGATCACATTGGTGATCTCATTGGCGTCGCTCTCGGTGGTCGAAACCAGGATCACCGGACGATCGCCGCCCTGCTGGCCGCGCACGCTTTTGAGGAATTCGACGCCCTTCATGCTGGGCAGATTGCCGTCGAACAGGATCACGTCCGGCATCTTTTCGCGGCAGGCGCGCAGCGCGCCCATGCCGTCCTCGGCCTCGGCGACCGCGAATTGCAATTCCTCGAAGATGCGACGGGCGACGGTGCGCAGCACGCGGCTGTCATCGACGACAAGGCAATTCTTGGCCACGGACATAAGCGGTACCTTGCCACGCGCCCCGGAATCGGCGGCGCGAGATGCCAAAACCCTAGCGTTGGCCGGTAAAAAAGAGATTACGGCCGGTAAAGATGGCGGCGGTAATTTAACCTGTTAACCGGCCCGTAACTCCACAAATCCGTCGCCGGGGACCAAAACCAGCCCCGCATTGACGTTGCGCGACAGCTTGTGGGTCAGGAAGGGCTGCACCCCGCGGGCATCGACGGTGCCCAGCGCGCCTTCGCCCCTGAGCATGCGCTCGACATCCTCGGCGACCCGGATATGGGTGCCGGTGGCATGGATATGGAAGGATGGCGTGGGACCGGCGCCGGTCTTGACCGTGACGATGCCGCCGCGCGGCAGACAATCGGCCGCCAGCAGGGTGGCGTTCATCACCAGCTTGGCCCAGTCCTTGGGCCAATAGGCAGGCCCGGTCTGCCAGTCCAAGGTGGTTTTTCCCCCCGCCAGAAGGCCCGCAACCAGCCGTCCGATCTCAGCCAGGTCGAGCTCGGCGCCCGCCGAACCCGCGGCGCCAAACGCGATGCGCATGAACTGGATACGCGCCAAAGCCTGTTCGGCGCTGCTGGTGACCAGACGAATGGCGTCGGCGCGCATCTCGGCATCGCGCTCGTCTTCCAGCACTTCCATGCCGTTGACCACCGCGCCCAGGGGACCCACCAGATCATGGCAGACCCGGCTGACCAGAAGGGCGGCGAATTCGATCTCGCTCAGCGGGGCGGCGGGCTGACGGTCAACAGCTTGGGCAAACATCGGGTACGCCTATCTCTTTGCAAAAGGTAAAGAACTCCGGGGCTCTTAAGGAATCATTAATCGGCGGCGGCCGCCAGCCGGTTCGTAACCTCTTTTGCAGGCTCCATTTTATCGCTTTTCAATAAACTACTTGCCGATTTTCGATAAACGAGATATTGAAGCGCGATAAACCGGAGGTCAGCCATGCCCAAGGCCAGCGCCATCTTCCCCGTCACCTACTTCCTGCTGAAGGCAGCGACCATGCTGTGCTTCCTCGGAGCCGGCGCGATCTTGCTCTGCCTGCTCGGTCTCACCGGCGTCATGGTCACCGATCTGGGCGACGCGCTCGAGATCCCGGCCCTGCTGGAAGGCGTGCCGCGCAATGACGTGTTTGCATTCGCGCTGGTGGCGCTGGCGGGAGGCCTTGTCTACGTCCTGCTGGCGATGCTGGTTTTTGTCCTTTTCACCAAGATCGTCGAGACCGCCATGACCGGCGATCCCTTCGTGACCGAGAATGCCGACCGCCTGACCAGGGCCGGCTGGCTGCTGCTCGCCACCTATGGCGTGGGCATCATCACCGGCGTCGTCGCCTTCTGCATGGTGCCGGCCACGCTGCTCGCAAAGCTGGGCGAAGAAGGCAGCCACATCCAGATCAGCGGCTTCGATGATCCCTCGCCCATCGGCATTCTCTCCGTCCTGCTGATCTTCGTGCTGGCGCAGATCTTCCGCCGCGGCGCCGAGATGCGGGCCGAACTGGAAGGCACGGTCTAAAGGCATGCAGATCACCGTCAAGCTGGACGATCTGCTGCATCAGCGGCGCATGACGCTGACCGAGCTGGCGGAGAAGGTGGACATCACCCTGGCCAATCTCTCCATCCTCAAGACCGGCAAGGCCAAGGCGATCCGCTTTTCCACCCTGGCCGCCATCTGCGCGGCGCTGCAATGCCAGCCGGGCGACCTGCTGGCGGCTGAAGAGTGAGGCGCGACCGCGCGCAGCGCGGACGAGGCGCTGTAGGTTTTCGTTTCATGTGAAACAGGCTAGGAAACCTTCACGCAAGGGATTGCCGCGCATGCCGTTTCTCAGCCCCGACCTTCTGGCGCTTGCCCATATCGCCGCCGATGCCGGCCGGGTGGTGATGCGTCACTACGGCTCGGGCGCAGCCATACGCACCAAGGACGACCACTCGCCGGTCACCGATGCCGATCACGAAGCCGAGGCGCTGATCCTGAAGCGCCTGGCCGACCATTTCCCCGGCGTGGCGGTGGTGGCGGAGGAAGAGACGGCGGCCGGCCGTACCGTCGCGGCCTGCAGCCGCTTCTTCCTGGTCGATCCGCTGGACGGGACCCGCGAATTCATTTCCGGCAATGGCGAGTTCACCGTGAACATCGCCGAGATCAGGGACGGCGTGCCGGTCATGGGCGTGGTCTATGCCCCGGCGAAAAACCGCCTCTTCCTGGGCGGGCTGGGACAAGGCGCGCTGGAGATGACGGGCGACCTGTCGGCCTCCCGCGCCATCCAGGTGCGGTCAGCGCCTGCCGACGGCCTGGTGGCGGTGGGCAGCCGCAGCCACAATGACGAAAAGACCGCCGAATATCTGACGCGCTTTGCGGTGAAGGATTTCGTCAGCGCCGGCTCTTCGCTGAAATTCGCGCTGGTGGCGGCGGGCGAAGCCGACATCTATGCCCGCGCCGGCCGCACCATGGAGTGGGACACGGCCGCGGGCCAGGCAGTGCTGATGGCGGCCGGCGGCAGCGTGACATTGTGGGATGGCGCGCCGTTCCTGTACGGCAAGCCGGGGTTCGAGAATCCGGGGTTTGTGGCGCGGGGAAAGTAGCCCCATTTTGTCATTCCCGCGAACGCGGGAATCCAGCAGGCGCGCGGGAGCGCGCCAAAAAGAGTCTTTACGCCGGCGGGTCCGTAGCGACAGCGTGCGGACGGCGGACTGAATTCCCGCGTTCGCGGGAATGACAACAAGTCAGTAGGCGATATCGGCGGACAGATCACGCCAATCCGGATTGCTCTTTTCGATCAACTCCAGCTTCCAATCGCGATTCCACTTCTTGATCCGTTTCTCACGCGTGATGGCGTCACCGATGTCGCCATACTCCTCGAACCATACCAGCATGTGAACGCCATACTTCTTGGTGAAGCCTTCGAGCGCCTCGTCGCGGTGCTGTGCGGACCGAAGCGTCAGGTCGTTGGTCACGCCGACATAAAGCGTACCGTTGCGCTGGCTGGCGAGGATATAGACGAAGTAGCGGTGTTCTTTGACCATCGGGGGTAGGCCTGGATACCCGCTTTCGCGGGTATGACAATAGGGCTTTATCGATCGTAATCGTGACGGCTGGAATAGAACACCAGCGCCATCAGTCCCGCGCCCAGCCCGACACTGACGACAACACCAAGTCCCAGGAACACCCAGCCCCAGGCGCTCATGGCGACGTCCATTGAGGTCCAGACCTGCACGGCATAGAAGATCGAGCCCGCCAGCATCAGCAGCATGACGGCGATCAGGAACCAGCCGCCGGGACCCAGTTTGCGATTGTTCTGCGGCGCCATCATGCGAAAAGCGCCCTTGCGGCCTGGATCAGAAAACTCACTGCGCTCAGGCCGCCGATCAGCAGCCCGATGCCTCCGACCGTGAACTGGAAACCCATATCAACCCAGCGATAGGGATAGGCGGGCTTTCTCTTGGCCTCCAGGCCGCCGCCGAAGAAGATACCACCGCCCACCAGGAAAACCGCCGCTGTCCCCAGCGCACCCAGCATCAAAGCCTCCCGTCAGGCCGCGGATCGCACCCGCAGCACCGTGCCGTCCGCGCCCGTCACTTGCAGCACATCGCCATTGCGCGGCGCCGAACCATCGGTGACCAGCGCCACCCAGCGCGTGTCGTCCAGCAGGATGGCGCCCTCGCCGCCGACGAAATCGCCGGCGGCCGTGCCCTTGCGGCCCAGATAGGTGTCCATGCGGGCGTTGAGGCCGTTGGGCGCTTCCGCAACCCGGCGGCCCCAGGCCGAACGCTGCCACACCACGCTGGAGGCGACCGCCAGCACGGCGAACAGGAACAGGCTCAACGCCCCGTCCAGACCCGGGACGACGAATTTCAGCACCCCGATCAGGAGGGCGGCGATGCCCGGCCAGAGCAGATAGTTGGTGGTTGAAACGATTTCGAACGACAGCAGGATCACGCCCAGGGTGAACCAGTGCCAGGCAGCGACCTGATCGAAGAGCGCCATCGTGTTCGCGAGAAGCTCCATGGCGTTACGTCCCCGCCGGGCGGCCGGGCCCGGTGGGCGGCACCGCCGTGCCGGCGGCG
>DATFFI010000163.1:0-2347 GCA_035250225.1 Rhizomicrobium sp.
TGGCATAGTTGAGGATGGCGTCCGGGCCATGGGACAGAAGCGCGAACGGACCTTCCCAGGCGCTGCGGCCCAAGGCGGCCGGATCGAGCCCGGCTTCCCGCACCAGGTCGCCGCCGGTGGCGCGGTCGAAGGACGCCGCCAGGCGGGCGACGTAAGCGGACTGGAAATCGTTGGCGGCGCCAGGAATATCCAAAGTCAGATCCAAAGGCAGATGCATCAGCGGCGCGCGAAGACCCGCGCCAGCACCAGGCCGGCGATAAACCCGACCAGTGCGGCCCCCAGGGCGATCTTGAGAATGAACCCCATCACCTTCAGGACGGCGAAGATCGTCAGGGCAAGAAGCAGGGCGGCGATGATCTGGAACGTGCGCATCGTGGCTATCACCGGCAAATGGTACAGTTGGGTGGGCTTGAACCACCGACCTCCGGATCCACAATCCGGCGCTCTAACCAACTGAGCTACAACTGCACAGGCCCGCACCTCGCGAGGCGGCGGAAACTATGGGGCGCTCCCCCCAAAAGCAAGCGCTACCAGGCCCCTATATTGGGCATGGACGCCCAGGGTTCTGCGGGGGCAAGCGGTTCACCGGCCTGCAACAATTCGATGGAAATCCCGTCCGGGGAGCGGACAAAGACCATCCGGCCGTCGCGCGGCGGCCGGTTGATGGTGACGCCGCCATCCATCAGCCGCCGGCAGGCGGCATAGACATTCTTCACCTCGAAGGCCATATGGCCGAAATTGCGCCCGCCCGTGTAGTTTTCCGGGTCCCAGTTATAGGTGAGTTCCAATTCCGGCGACTTGTCGCCCTTCGCCCGCCCCTCATCCTCGGGAGCGGCCAGGAAGACCAGGGTGAAGCGGCCCTGTTCATGGTCGGTGCGGCGAAGCTGAACCATGCCCAGCTTGTTGATGTAGAAGTCGAGCGACGCCTCCAGATCGGCGACCCGTACCATCGTGTGCAGATAACGCATCCATTCCCCGCTAAAGCCGTGTGGAGCATAGCAAATTTGTTCCGGGCAGGTTTTTATTAATCATTGCTTAACCATATGCGGCAACCCTCTGTCGGATAATTCCTCAGGGGCCTGCCATGCGTCTGCCGATCCCGGTTTTTGCCGGTCTTTTCCTGGTTTCCGGCCTGGCGGCCGCCATCGCGCAAGACCCCTATGGCAACCTGCCCTACCCCGGCGATAGCGAGACCGGCCTTTATCTGGGCCTGCGCGGCAGCCTGGCCTTCCGTGGCAAGGACGGCGCCATCTCGGTTCCGACCGCGCCGACCCCGACCGCCCTGCGCGGCTCGCACGACACCGGCTATGGCGGCGCCATCGTACTGGGCGGCCATCTGCCGGAAGGCTTCAAGGTCGAGCTGGAAGGCAGCTGGCGTCACCGGCCCTATAACAGCAAGACTTTGGGCGGCATCACCACCGCCGCCACCGGCTTCCGCGACACCGGCGCCGTCATGGGCAACCTGCTCTGGGAAGCCCCATTTCCCGAATATACCGGCCTGCCGATTCGTCCCTTTATCGGCGGCGGCGCCGGTCTTGCCTATACCGAGGCCCGGCTGAGCGACAATCCCACCAGCACCAACCGCTATCTGGCCTCGTCGTCGGACTGGCGCTTCGCCTGGCAGGCCACGGCCGGCTTCAAGGTGGATGTCGCGCCCGGCGCGCGCCTGACCGCCGCCTATCGCTATATGGAGATCAACAGCGTGCGCAGCGCCTGCGGCACCGGCGGCGCGCCCACCATGAGCTGCCGCCGCAACGCCATCGACCAGGGCGTGGATCTCGGCGTCGAACTGGATCTCTGATTTCGGCCGGCTCCAAATCCCATTTCCAGGGGCATTTCTAGACAAGCAGGTCCGCTTGGCTAAAGTGGCGCGATGCGCCGCAAGCTCCTTTTCGCTGTCCTGATCCTTCTGGTTGCGGCAGGCGGATTCGTCTGGTGGTGGTCGCGGCCACTGCCGGTGCTGACCATCACCACCTGGCCGGAAACCTATGGCCGCGCGCAGGCGGCCTCCCAGATCGTCCCCTATGGCGTGGAGAAGCGCGTCAACACGCGCATCGCCCAATGGACCGGCGACATGAATGAAATCCGCCGCGCGGTGCAGTCGGGGCGGTATCCCAGCGATGTCTATGACCTGGAGCTGCCCGCCGCGGTGCAGGCCTGCCGCGAAAATTTGCTGGAGCAGATCAACGTCGCGGCGCTGCCGCCGGGCGCCGACGGCACACCCGCCGCAAAGGATTTCTACCAGGGCATGCTGGGCAATTGCTTCGTCGCCAGCGCCGTCTATGGCCAGATGCTGGTCTGCCGCAAACCTTGCGGCGCCTTCAACCTGGCGGGATTGTTTTTCGCC
>DATFFI010000164.1:0-2053 GCA_035250225.1 Rhizomicrobium sp.
ATGTCATGGCCCACTTTACGTGGGCCATCCAGGGCAACCAGCACCGGCGCTTGCGGCCTCACCCTTCGACAAGCTCAGGGTGAGGAAAAAAGAAATCCTCATGCTTGTCGAAGCGCTAACGCCTTCCAAACAACTTCTCGATATCAGCCAGCTTCAGTTCGACATAAGTGGGGCGGCCATGATTGCACTGGCCGCTATGCGGCGTCGCTTCCATTTCGCGCAGCAGCTGGTTCATTTCCTCGGCATTGAGCCGCCGCCCGGCGCGCACGCTCATATGGCAGGCCAGCGTGCCCGCCACCTCTTCCAGCTTTTCCTTCAGCGCCAGCGCATTGCCGGTCTCGGCGATGTCGTCGGCCAGGTCGCGCACCATGCCCTTCACATCCAGCTTGCCCAACAGGGCGGGGACTTCGCGCACCACCACCGCGTCGGGACCGAAAGCCTCGATCACCAAGCCCAGTTCGGCCAGTTCGGCGGCGCGTGACGCCACCCGCGTTACCTCCGCCGGATCGAGATTGACCACTTCGGGGATCAGCAGCGGCTGGCGCTGCACCCCGCCATTGGCCAGCGCCTTCTTCATCCGCTCATAGACCAGCCGCTCATGCGCGGCATGCTGGTCGACAATAACGATGCCGTCGGCGGTCTGAGCCACGACATACGTCTCATGCAACTGCGCCCGCGCCACGCCCAGCGGCAGGGCGGCCGGCGGTTCTGCCGGTGCCTCTTCCACCCGCGCCGAAATGGGCGCGCCACCGGCGAACAGGGAAGCGCTTTCGCGCGCCGCATAGGGCGGCGGTGAAAAGGAAGGCCGCCCGAAAGACGATGGTGCGAAATCGGGGGCTTGACGCTGCAGCGCCGACAGCGCCGCTTCCGCCACCGTGGTGGAGGCACGGTGCCCTGCCCCCGCCAACGCGTGCTTCAGGGCGCCCACGATCAGGCCGCGCACCAGGCCGGCATCGCGGAAGCGCACTTCGGTCTTGGCGGGATGGACATTGACGTCGACAAAGCCGGGATCGCATTCCACGAACAGCGCCAGCGCCGGATGGCGGTCGCGCGCCAAAAAATCGGCATAGGCGCCGCGCACGGCGCCCACCAGCAGCTTGTCGCGCACCGGCCGGCCATTGACGAACAGATACTGCATCTGGGCATTGGCGCGGTTATAGGTGGGAAGGCCGGCATAGCCCGAGAGCGACACACCCTCGCGCACCGCATCGACCTTGGCGGCATTGTCGCCGAATTCCCGCCCCATGATTTTCGCCAGCCGCGGCAGCCTCCCGTCCAGAAGGTCCCCCGCCACCGGCAGGTCCAGCACGGTGCGGCCATCCATGGTGAGGTGAAAGCCGATATCGGGCCGCGCCATCGCCAGCCGCTTGATGGTGTCGATGATGGCCAGGTCTTCCGAACGCGCCGATTTGAGGAATTTCAGCCGCGCCGGGGTGGCATAGAAAAGCTCGCGCACATCGGCGCGGGTGCCATGCTGGCCTTTGGCCAAAAAGCCGGCCGGGGCGGGACCGGAGACGGCGCCGCCATCGACCCGGATTTCCGCCGCCTCGCCGCCCTTGCTTCGGCTGGTCAGGGTCAGCCGCGCCACCGCGCCGATGGAGGGCAGCGCCTCGCCGCGAAAACCCATGGTGACGATATGCGAAAGATCATCCTCGCCATTCGCCACCGGCAGCTTGGACGTGGCATGGCGTTCGATCGCCAGGCGCAATTCTTCGGCGCTCATGCCGATGCCGTCATCCTCGACCAAGAGAAGATCGGCACCGCCATTGCTGGTGGCGATGGTGATGCGGGTGGCGCCCGCATCCATGGCGTTCTCCACCAGTTCCTTGATGGCCGCAGCGGGACGCTCGACGACCTCGCCCGCGGCGATGCGATTGACGGTACCTTCGGAGAGTCTGCGAATCCGGCTCATGGGAATATCCAGTCTAATGACTGGCGCCCGCGATTGCTCAGCGCGGCGGCTGCGAGGGCGGCGGCGGGGCCGGCTTATCCACCGGCTTTGGCGGCGTCTGGGCCGGTGTGGCCGGTTTGGCCGTCGCGGCCTGGGCGGGCG
>DATFFI010000165.1:0-5928 GCA_035250225.1 Rhizomicrobium sp.
TCGCCGATCAGCCGGCGGTCCATCTCGAGCTGGGATTCGCCGGGGCCGCCCAAGAAGCCGAAGCCGCCGCGCTGGCGCTCCAGATGGGTCCAGCTGCGCACCAGGCGCGAGCGCTGGTAATTCAGATGCGCCAGTTCGACCTGCAGCGTACCTTCGCGGGTCTGGGCCCGTTCGCCGAATATCTCGAGGATCAGCGCGGTGCGGTCCAGCACCTTGGTGCCCCAGGCCTTTTCGAGGTTGCGCTGCTGCACCGGCGACAGCGAGGCATTGACCATCACGATCTCGGGCTCGAAATCGCGCGCCAGCGCCGCGAGCTCTTCCACCTTGCCGGTGCCCAGCAGGGTGGCCGGGACCGGCCGCGCCAGCGGCGCGACACCGGACCAGACAATATCGAGATGAATGGCGGCCGTCAGCCCGACCGCCTCTTCCAGGCGCGCCTGCGAATCACGCAGGCCGCGCGCACCCCTCGCCTTGGGCTCGACATGCACCACCAGCGCGGTGCGCCGGCGGTTCTTCGCACCGCCCAATGTCAGGCGTCGCCCGGTTCGTCCTGGAGCTGGATCGGACCCAGCGGCATCACCGTCGAAATGGCGTGCTTGTAGACCAGCTGGGACTGCCCGTCCCGGCGCAGCAGGACGCAGAAATTGTCAAACCAGGTGATGTTTCCCTGCAGTTTCACGCCATTGACCAGGAAGATGGTGACGGCCGATTTGCTCTTGCGTACGGCGTTAAGGAACGTGTCCTGCAGATTCTGTTGTTTTTCGCTCATGGGTTTTCCCATTGTTCGTGGCGCACGGGGATATGCGCGAGACTCAGCATAATGCATTGCTGCGATTGCGAAAGGGGGAAACCGGCACCGCCAGCCGCATTCGCTCAAAAATGCATGGTCAGCCGTCGGCCGGGCTGCCCGTTTTCCGTGCATAGAACGCTTGCAGCTTCAGAGTGAGGGCACCGGGCCTGCCGGTCCCGATCGGTTTGCCGTCGATCGCCACCACCGGCACCGCCGCGCCGGACGCGCCAGTGATAAAGGCTTCGCGCGCCGCCAGCGCTTCGGCGACGGTGAATTTGCGTTCCTGGATGCTGATGCCCTCCTCCTGCGCCGCCGCCATGACGACGCGGCGGGTGATGCCCGGCAGGATGGCACGCCCCAGCGGGTGGGTGACAACATCGCCCTCCCGCGTAACGATCCAGGCATTGGCCGAACTGCCTTCGGTCACAAATCCGTCGCCATCCACCAGCCAGGCCTCGCCGGCGCCGGCGCGTTTGGCCTCCGTCTTGGCCAGCAGATTTGGCAGCAGTTGCGTCGTCTTGATGTCGCGCCAGGCCCAGCGCAGATCCGGCTGGGTGATCACTTTGATGCCATCCCTGAGCCGCGCGGCGCTGGCCGCCGGATCGATCGCTTTGGCGGTGACGATCACGGTCGGCTTGCCGCTCTCGGCGGGAATGGCATGGTCGCGGCGGAAAGCGCCGCGCGTGATCTGCAGATAGAGCAACCCGTCGGTCAGGCGGTTGCGGCGCATCACCTCGCCCAGCACGAAGCGCAGCGCCTGGCGCGGAATCGGAATCCCCAAACCGAGCGCCTTGAGCGAGCGGTCCAGACGATCGAGATGCCCGGCCTCGTCCATCAGCCGGCCGCCGCGAACGCCCCAGACTTCATAGATGGAATCGCCGAACTGCAACCCGCGATCCTCGATATGCACGCCGGCGGCGGCATGGGCGAGATAGCGGCCATTGACATAGGCGATGCGGCCGGACGGTGCGCGATTGGGCCATTTGGCCATGATGAAAGGGACCTATGCGTTGAACCCCTGCGCCGAACCGACGCCCAGCGATTTGAGCTTGCGGTGCAGGGCCGAGCGCTCCATCCCGATAAAGGCGGCGGTGCGGGAGATGTTGCCGCCGAAGCGGTTGATCTGCGCCACCAGATAATCACGCTCGAAAATCTCCCGCGCCTCGCGCAGCGGCAGCGAAATCACCAGGTCGCTGGAACGGCGGCCGCCATTGACGCCGGCCAGGTCGGCGGGCAGCAGGTCGGTGGGCAGCAAATCGGCGGTCACGGCCTCGCTGTCATCGCCGGCGATGATCAGCAGGCGCTCGACGATATTGCGCAGCTGGCGGACATTGCCCGGCCAGCCATGGGTCTGGAGCACCGCCATGGCGTCGTCGCCGATCTCGCGCATCGGCAGGCCGGCCGCGGCCGACAGGCGCTTGAGGAAGTGGTTGACCAGCAGCGGAATATCGTCGCGGCGCTCGGCCAGGGACGGCACCCGCACCGGCACGACATTCAGGCGGTGATAGAGATCCTCGCGGAAGCGGCCGGCCTCGGTTTCCGAGCGCAGGTCGCGGGTGCTGGAGCAGACGACGCGGGCATCGACCTGCACGCGGGTCTGGCCGCCGATGCGGGTGAAGGTCTGGTCGATCAGCACCCGCAGGATCTTGCCCTGGGTCTCCAGCGGCATGTCGGCCACTTCATCGAGATAGAGCGTGCCGTTATGCGCCAACTCGAACAGGCCGATCTTGCGCGGGCCGTCGCCATGCTCGATGCCGAACAGCTCGGCCTCGATGCGATCGGGCTCCATGGTGGCGCAATTGACCGCGACAAAGGCATTGCCGGCGCGGCGCGAGCGGGCGTGGATCAGGCGCGCCGCCACTTCCTTGCCCGAACCGGCCGGGCCGGTGATCAGGACGCGGCTGTTGGTGGGCGCGATCTTGTCGATCAGCAGCTTGAGCTGGGCGACGGTGGAGGAATTGCCCACCATCTCGCCCTCGTCGCCGGTCTTGAGCTTGAGTTCGCGGATTTCGCGCTTGAGCCGCGCCGCCTCCAGCGCCCGCTCCACCACATGCAGCAGCCGGTCGGACTTGAAGGGTTTTTCGATGAAGTCGTAGGCGCCCTTCTTGATCGAGGCCACCGCCGTCTCGATGGTGCCATGGCCGGAAATCATGATCACCGGCAGTTCGGGATGCTCGCGCGTCAGCGTGTCCAGCACCTCGATGCCGTCCTGCCGGCTGCCCTGGAGCCAGATATCCAGGATCACGAGTTGCGGCCGGCGCGACCGCACGGAGGCCAGCGCGGACTCGGAGTCCCCGGCCACCCTGGTGCCATACCCTTCATCCGCAAGGATGCCGGAAATCAGGTCGCGGATATCCTCCTCGTCATCGACGATGAGGATTTCAGACGCGATCAGCGATCCGTTTTTGGCCATCTTCTTCTCTGCCTTTCATGCTCTTTTGCGCGAAGGGAAGCGTCAACACGACCTGCGCCCCCTCCCCGCTTTCCCTGTCACTCAACGCAATCTCGCCGCCATGGTCTTCCATGATCTTGCGCACGATGGCGAGGCCGAGGCCCGTGCCCTTGGCGCGTGTCGTCACATAGGGCTCCGTCAACCGGTGCAGATGCTCCGGCGGCAGCCCGATGCCGTTGTCGGTAATGCGATAGGCAAAGTTCGAACCATTCGGCTCGAGCGCCACCGTGATGCGGCCGGGCGCGTCGTCGCCCTTGGCGTGCCGGGCGGCAATGCCCTCGCCCGCATTCTTGAGGACATTGGTCAGGGCCTGGGAAATCAGGCGGCCATCGCCCTCGAAATGAATCGCATCCTTGGGCGCCTCGGTGGTGAAGGCGATCTCGGGATGGGCAACGCGCTGCAGGAAGATCGCTTGGCTGAGCAGCTCCTGGGCATTTTCCCGCTTCATCACCGGCGCCGGCATGCGGGCGAAGGAGGAGAATTCATCCACCATGCGGCCGATATCGCCGACCTGGCGGACGATGGTGTCGGTGCACTGGTTGAAGACGTCCGGATCGGTGGTGATCTCGCCGCCATATTTCCGCTTCAGCCGCTCGGCCGAAAGCTGGATCGGGGTCAGCGGATTCTTGATCTCATGGGCAATGCGGCGCGCGACGTCGGCCCAGGCGGCCGTGCGCTGCGCCGATACCAGGTCGGAGATGTCGTCAAAAGTGACGACAAAGCCTTGGGCATCCTTTTCGCTGGCCACCTGCACCGACAGCGTCCTTGTCTTGGCGCCGCGCTTGACCTGGACCTCGCCCGAGGCGCGGCCCACCGGCTCTTCCATCGCCCGGCGGATCAGGGCCGCCAGTTCCGGCATGCTGGCGGCATAGAAGCTGTCTTCCATGTCCTGCACCTCGGCATCGAGCAGCCGCGCCGCGGCGCGGTTGACGATGGTGATCTTGCCGTCCTGGTCGACGCCGACCACGCCCGCCGAGACGCCGGAGAGCACTGTTTCGGTAAAGCGGCGGCGCTGGTCGAGCTGGCGGTTGGCATCCACCAGATCGGCGCGTTGCGCCACCAGCTGCTGGGTCATGCGATTGAAGGTACGGCCCAGCGTTCCGATCTCGTCATCCTCGCGCTCCACCGGCACCTGGGCTTCGAGATCGCCCTCGGACACCCGGTCGGCAGCGGCGATCAGCGTCGAGATCGGCCGCACCAGGCGGTTGGCGGCCCAGATACCGGCCCAGATCGCACCCAAAAGCACCAGCAGCGCGACCAGCGCATAAACGACAAAGAAGGCGTATTGGACGTCCTGCCGGTTCTGGTCCAGGCGGTTATATTCCGTCACCGCGGCACGGTTGTTGAGATAATAACTCTGCACGTTCGGATCGACGACACGCACCACCATCAGATAGGCGTCCGTGAGCATCCGCAGCTGCGTCAGCGCCGTGATCAGGTCGGGACGGGGATTGGCGCCCCACACCGTCTTTTGCGCTTCGGCGATATCGGCCGGCGTGGGCGGCGGCGGGTCGTTGAAGCAGGGGACTGTCTGGGCACGCGGCACCCCGCAGGCGGGCTCCGCCGTACGGGAAATCTGCGCCCCTTCGCCGTCATACAGATAGAGACGCACGCTGCGGCTGCGCGCTAGCGCGTCCAGTCGGGCGAAAAAGCGGCCTTCGATGAGGTTCTTGTTTTCGTCGAACAGGCTGGGATCGCGCTGGAGATTGTCGGCGATGTAGCTGACATCGACCAGGATGTTGGCCTTGTGCTCGTTGACATAGACTTGGCTGACATTGACCGAGCTGCCCAGCGCATCCCGCACGGCGGGCGAGAACCAGTTTTGCACGCCCAGATTCAACGTCACCACGGCGAAGACCGCGACCAGGATGGTGGGCACCACGGCAATGACGACAAACCAGGCCACCATGCGCGCATGCAACCGGGCGCCGGCCTGGCCCGCGCGCCGTTCGGCCCAGAGCTGGCTGCCGCGCCAGGCGATCAGCCCGAACAGGCTCAGCAGCAGCGCGAAATTCAGGATGATCAGGGCGTTGACCACGCCCTCGGAGAGGGTGAGCGGATAGGGCCCGATCAGGACCACATAGGTGAAGACGCCGACCAGGGTGGCCAACAGGCCAACCCACAACGCCCAACGGGAGGGGCGCGAGATTGCACGCATGTTCAGACGGGGGGCCGCCATGTGGTGTTGGTGCTGTCCTTGGGTCGGGCGGGTGGAGTGTAGCCGAGCCACGGACTGTTGCAAGAATGCTGCGATGCAATTCTACAACATTAGTTTTCAGTCACTTGGGCCGAATCACAGGGTTAAGAGGCCGTTTCGTGCCGGTCCAAACAACAATGCCATTCCCGCGAAAGCGGACATCCGGGGCAGCAAGCACCGCTCTTTGGAAGGGGGCCTCGATGCCCCCTTTCACGGACATGACAAGCCCTATTCGCTCCTCAGGCCTCTAATCACTTCGAGGCCGAGATCTTTTATCTTCTTTCGCAACGTATTCCGGTTCAGGCCGAGCAGCTGGGCGGCGCGGATCTGGTTGCCGCGCGTCGCAGCCAAGCAGATCGAGATCAGCGGCCGCTCCACTTCTGAGATGATGCGGTCATAGACGCCGGGCGGCGGCAGTTTGTCACCATGGCTGAGGAAATACTGGGTCAGATACTGCTCGACCGAGGCCGAGAGCGACTGCTGCGTGCC
>DATFFI010000166.1:0-2747 GCA_035250225.1 Rhizomicrobium sp.
TTGGTGGGGGCGGGCCGGTACTGCACATGCAGTTGCAGGCGCTCGCCGCTCGTGGCGACGAATTCCCAGTCCTCCGTTACCATGGCCGTGTCATTCTGCACATTGCGGCTGCGGCTGACATTGGTGGTGCGCGCCGCCAGCATCACGCCGCCCGGACTGGCCGAACTGATACCGGCCAGGATCATGCGGCCGGTGACGGTGCCGCCCGCCGTACCACCAACTTGGCGCACCGGCGCCTCGATAAAGGCCAGCATGTCCTTGCCGTTGCGCAACACGCGATTGTCGGGGCCGACAATGTTGCTGCGTTCCACGAAGATCAGCCGGATGTTGCAATCCTTGGCCGGGCCTTGCGCCGCCACCGCGGATTCCCAGCCGGCCGGCAGCAGCTTGTTCAGCGCCGCCTGGTTGACCTGATAGTCCATCTGGAAGCGGTAATCGCTGGATTTCTCGACAATGTTGGTCGCGGGGGCGGGAGCCTGCGCCAATGCGGGTGCGGCCAAGGGGGCGAGCAGGGTGGCAAGCCAGAGCAGTTTCTTCATCGTCGGTCTCCTTGGGCCGGAAGGCCCGGCAGTTTGTGGGTATTGGTCCAGGCGATCTTGCGGAAGATCGCGGCTGGGCGACAGCGTATCGACGCCCGCCCAGAATTAAATTCGATCAATCCAGGCGATAGTTAAAGCTGACGCTGATCCGCCGGCCGCGCGCCTTATTGGGTTCGACGCCATGGCGTAGCCAGCTCTCCCACAACAGCAGCAGGCCGGGCCGGGGCTGGATATCGACAAAAGCCCGGTTTTCCAGCCTTGCATTCGTTTTGCGCGCCGGTGCCGCCATCATCAGGGCCAGGCGCGGATCCTCGAAGCGGATGACGCCGCTGCCCGGCGGCACGGCGACGTAATAGGTGCCGCTGATCACAGAGTGAGGATGAATATGCGCCGTATGGACGGCATCCTTCTCCATCACATTGACCCAGAGCGAATCCAGCTTCAGGCGGCGGCGGTTCAGGTCGAACTGGGACTTGCGGCCGAATGCGGCCACGTCGCGGTCGATGCGTTTCACCAGGTCGGCAAAGACCGGCGCCCGCAGCGGCAAATCATTGAGGGAGGCGTAAGAGGTATAGCCACGATAGCCATGCTTCTTCGACCAGCGCTGGCCCGCCCGATCCTCGGCGGCGATCAGAAGGCTGGCGGCTGTCAGTTCGGGATTGAGCCGGGTTCCAAGGTTGGATCTTGCCAGCAGTGTCACAAAAAGCCTGTCAAAACTTGCCATTTCCGCGCGTTCCGATTCGTCCCCTGACAGGGAAGTTAGTGGTTATTTGACTTTTTGGGTGCGAAATTAGGGGGCTTCTGAAGGGTATTCCGTCATGCGCTTTGCTCCCATCGCCGCCCTGGCCGCCATTGCCTTCGCCCTGTCGGGCTGCATGGCCTATGACGTCGCCTCCACCACGGTGGGCGCGGTCGGCACAGTGGTCGGCACCACGGTCGATGTCGCCAGCGGCGCGGTCTGCACCGTTGCCTGCAGCTCGGACGACGACGACAAGTAAATCTAGAAGCGATCCTTTCTGGATCGGATTTCGGCGAAGACGCTGACTGCGTCCGCTGTCTCCATCCCCAGCGTCTTGCGGATTTCCGCCGAGTCTATGCGCAGGAAGGGGTTGGTGGCTTTCTCATCCGCCATGGTCGATGGCACGCTGGGCCGCGGCAGCTTTTTCATCCTCGCCTGAAGCGCCGCATTGCCCGGCTCCAGTGTCAGGGCGAATTGGCCATTGCTGGCGGCATATTCATGGCCGCACCAGATTTTTGTTTCGTCCGGCAACGCCGCCAGCTTGGACAGGCTCTTGTGCATGGTCGCGGCATCGCCTTCGAACAGGCGGCCGCAGCCCATCACGAACAGCGTATCGCCGGTAAAGGCGTTGCCCGCGATCACGAAGGTGATGGCGCCGCGCGTATGCGCCGGCACTTCCAGGATCTGCACCTTGCGGCCCGACCATTCCCAACCTTCCGCTTCCGCAACGCCGATATCGATACCGGGGATGCGGCCGGCATCATCCTTGGGACCCACGACCTGTGCGCCGAATGCCGCCTTCAGCGCCCGGTTGCCGCCGGTGTGATCGCCATGATGGTGGGTGTTGAGGATATGGGTGAGGGTCAGGCCCTCGCGTTCCAGGGCGGCCAGGACCGGCTCGGGTTCCGAGGGGTCCACCACGGCACAATGTGAGCCCGTATCGATCAGATAAGCGTAATTGTCCTGAAGGCAGGGGACGGTAATAATGCGCATGATCCATGGTAGCAGAAGATGGGCCCGGCAGGAGAGGTCTTCAGGTGTTAGAGCGTCGCGTCATGGAGCCGGAAGGGCAGGGAATCGCCGATTTCTACGCCACCCCCGCCGGCCTGATTGCACGGCGCGCCATCCTGACCCGGCTGAAAACAATATGGCCCGGCCTGTTCGGCTACCGCCTGCTGGGCTTCGGCTTCGCCATTCCCTATCTGGGTGCCTTCGGCGCCGAACGCGCCATCGCCGCCGGGCCCGCCGCCATGGGGGCGACGCGCTGGCCGCCGGCGGCGTCCGCCAGCCTGCTCTGCGAGGAAGACGCACTGCCCTTCGCCGATGCGCTGTTCGACCGGGTGCTGCTGGTGCATGGGCTGGAACGGGCGGAAAGTCTGCGTCCGCTGCTGCGCCAGCTCTGGCGCGTGCTGGCGCCGGAAGGCAAGTTGCTGGTGGTGGCGCCCAATCGCGCCAGCCTCTGGGCCCAG
>DATFFI010000167.1:0-2830 GCA_035250225.1 Rhizomicrobium sp.
GGCATAGAGCCGCCAGCGCCGATCGACGGCGGCTTGCTCCGCCGGCGCGCCAGCGGGCGATTGTTCTTTGCGCCTGGCGGGCGGGCGAGCCATTTCAGCTTAGCCTGTGAACCACCGCCTGGGGCGGCGGGTCGATGAAGAACTGGGCGATCGGATAGCCATAGGCGACCAGCATCAGCACCGCGACGAGGATGTTCCACAAGCCGAAGCCATTGAGTGAAGCCGGGATGCGCCCGGGCGGGTGCACGGCCTCGGCATAATGGAAAACCCCGGCGACGGCGGCCGCCCCGCGGCGGTGCGGCACGGCGAGGTTGTAGACGAACAGCAGGGCGCTCACCGCCAGGATGATGCCGCCGACCAGCGAGACGATCACCCACGGTCCCCAGGC
This sequence comes from Rhizomicrobium sp., assembly GCA_035250225.1. GTDB lineage: Bacteria > Pseudomonadota > Alphaproteobacteria > Micropepsales > Micropepsaceae > Rhizomicrobium. The sequence continues at coordinate 389 of DATFFI010000167.1, forward strand.
GGCGATCATGGGATTCGAATAATCGAAGGCGGCGACGCGGCGCCACTGACCCTGAAGGCCGGTGTAATGCCAGGGCAGGGTCATGATCATCATGCCCGCGAACCACAGCCAGAGCTGCATCCTGAGCGGCTTCAGATCGCTAAAATCGCGGCCGGTCAGCCATGGCCAGATGGCGTAGGCAATGGCGAAGTACATGATGACGACGGTGCCGCCGAAGATCAGGTGGAAGTGCGCCGTGACCCAGCTGGTGTTGTGGACCATCGCGTTCATTCCATAGCTCATGTTGATGAGCCCGCCGCCGCCGCCGAAGAACAGCATGAGGAAAGCGAGGCCGGTGGCGAGCACCATCGGCCGATCCCACGGCATCGCCCTGATCCAGCCGAATGTCCCGGTTCCGCCGCGCATCCGGCCGGCGATCTCGGCCGAGGCGGTGATGGTGAAGATGGTCAGCAGGGTGGGGACCGAGACCAGGGCAGTCAGGAACATCTGGATGAACTTGAAGCCGTTGGAATGCTCCGGGTCCATGAACAGGTGATGCAGGCCGACCGGCAGCGAGTAGAGGATGAACAGGATGAAGGCGAGGCGGCCCATGGTGTCGGAATAGAGCCGGCCGCCGGCGGCCCGCGGAAACATGGTGTAGAAGGCGATGTAGCTGGGGAAGAGCCAGAAATAGACGATGGCGTGCAGCGTCCAGGAGAAGAGCGTGCGCGACAGGCCGACGTCGACCATGCCGTTGAGTCCCATCGCCGCCGGGATGACCTGGAAGAGAAGCTCGGCGGCCACGCCGACGGTGGTCCACAGCCACATGACGGCATTGGCGACGGTCGCGAACATGGCAAGCGGCACCGGCTGCCCCGGATTGGCCGCCTTCCACTCGCGCATGGCGAGGATCATCAGCAGGCACCAGACCCAGGAGCCGACCACCACCAGCACCAGCCCGATGTAGAACCAGACCGTGGCCGTCATTGGCGGATAGAAGGTATAAAGCACCGAGGCGTTGCCCGAAATGACGGCCAGGGCCGCCATCAGGGTCCCGGCCAGGCCCATCCAGAACGCGATCCAGGCGAACTTCAGTCCCGGCAGCTGCCGCCTTAGCGCGGTCTCGGCGGTGAAATAGCCGAAGCCCATGATGAAGAAGGTGGTGAGGACGAACGCCATCGAGACGCCGTGCAGCGTGACCGACCGGAAATAATTGGCCGCGGTATGGGCCGGGGCTTCCAGCGGGCTGCGCGCCCACATCTGCCAGACGCCAAGCAGGCAGGCGACGGCAAAGGCCGCGAACGCCACCCACATGTGCGCAAGGACCAGCTTGCGGCTCGTCAACTCGCCGGCCTTCGCGGTCTTGCGCCGCCTGGGCGCGGCGGGAGCGCGTTCAGCGATTGTCGCCACAGGCTGCCCTCCCTTGCGCGTCGGGCCGGAACTGATCGGGCGGCACAACCCTGACGGTGGCGATCATCTGGGTATGGCCAAGGCCGCAATATTCATGACAGGGCATCAGCAGGTCGCCGGTCTTGGTGAAGCGCGTGTGCACCTGCGCCACATAGCCTGGCACGATCATGGTGTTGACGTTGGTGCCGGTGACGAGGATGCCGTGAATCACGTCCGGCGTGGCGAAACGCAGCGTGACATCGCGATCCGCCGGAAGGACGATGCAGCTCGGCACGAATTCGAACTGGGTGGCGATCAGTCGCGCGACGATCTTCCCGTCGGGATCAATTCGGGTGCCGAGGTTCGCTTCGGTGAATTCCGCCGACAAGTGGAGAGTCTTGGGATCGACATGCTCGCGGTTGGACGGCGGGTTGATGTGCATCGACAGCGCCGCGAACAGGATGGCGCCGAGGATTACGGCGACAATTCCGGCGACGACCCAGGCCCAGCGCAGTTCCGACTTGAGGATCGCCTGCTCGTTGATCGCCATCAGCCGACCGTCCCGCGCGGCAGGAAGACGAAGAAGTAGACGAACAGCCAGCCGAGAAGGAGCAAGGCGACGGCGATTCCGGAAACGGCGATGGCGCCCTTGGGGCCGCCCTCCAGCGCATGCTCGAGACGTTCGAGCTCTTCGGCGTCACTGGAACAGTCGTGGCCGCTCGTTGGATAGGCCGGTTCGGTCATGCGCTTCCCCTGTCGATGCGAATGACGGGGAAAATGCCTCGCAAGGTCATTGGCCAATGTCAATCCGGGCCGCCGCCGTCAGCAATTGCCGAAGCCCGTCGCCTGAACGGATGGCGCGCGATATGGTTGTGGCACCATGGCGAAAGCTCGCAAGCAAAAGCTCAAAGTCTTCCGGACGCCAATCGGCTTCCACGACGCCTATGTCGCCGCGCCTAGTCGCAAGGCGGCGCTCGAGGCCTGGGGCGCTGGCACCGACCTGTTCACCGCCAGGATCGCCGAAGAAGTCAAAGATGTCGCGTGTAATCCGGCAAGGGAGGCATTGGCCAAGCC
>DATFFI010000168.1:0-5250 GCA_035250225.1 Rhizomicrobium sp.
AGACATAGGCCGCCAGGCCATACTCGGTATCATTGGCCTTGGCTATCGCCTCGGCTTCGTCATCGAAGGATTGCAGCGACACCACCGGTCCGAAGATTTCCTCGCGGATCATGTCGGCATTGTCTGGCACATCGGCCACGACCGTCGGCGGATAGTAATAGCCCGGACGGTTGAGGCGCTGGCCACCCAGCAGCAGCTTGCCGCCCTTGGCGACGGCGTCGTCGACCAGCTCGCCGATCTTGGCCACGGCCTTTTCATTGATCATCGGGCCCAGCGTCGATTCCGGATCGACCGCATCCCCCAGCTTGATCCTGGACATGCGTTCGACAATGCCGTCGGTGAAGCCCTTATAGAGGTCCTTGTGGACATAAAAGCGGTTCGCGGCCGTGCAGGCCTCGCCCGAATTGCGCATCTTGGCCAGCATGGCGCCGTCCAAAGCGGCATTGAGGTCGGCATCCTTGCAGACGATGAAGGGGGCGTTGCCACCCAGCTCCATCGCCGGCGAGACCACCGCGTCCGCCGCTTCCTTCAGCAGCGCCGTGCCCACGCCGGTCGAGCCGGTGAAGGAAATTTTTCGCACGCGACGGTCATGCAATATCTTCTTGGACAGGGCGCTGGATTTGGAGGTGGTGAGCACATTCACCACGCCGGCGGGCACGCCGCAATCGGCCAGGATCTGCGCCACGGCAAAGGCGGTCAGCGGCGTTTCGGTGGCGGGCTTGAGGATGCAGGTGCAGCCGGCGGCCAGCGCGGGCGCGATCTTGCGGGTGGCCATCGCCGCCGGATAGTTCCAGGGCGTGATCAGCAGCGCGATGCCGATGGGCTGGTACTGCACCATGATGCGGGCGCCGCTGGCCGGGGCCATGGCGATCTCGCCCAGAACATGGCAGCACTCTTCCGCATACCAGCGGAAGAATTCGGCGGCATAGAGAACCTCGCTGCGCGAATCCGGCAGCGCCTTGCCGTTCTCCAAGCTGATCAGATAGGTCAGCCATTCGATATTCTCGATCATCTTCTCATAGCATTTGCGCAGGATTTCGGCGCGCACGCGCGGCGTGGTGGCGGCCCAGCCGGCGGCGGCCTTGTCGGCGGCATCCACCGCGGCCTGGGAGTCATTGTCGTTGCAATCGGCGATGTCGCAGATCTTTTCGCCATTGGAAGGATTGAAGACGTCGATGCGCTTTTTGGTCCCGGATTCCACCCACTGGCCGCCGATAAAAAGATCGGTCGGGATCGGGAACGGCGCCGGCCCGGTCTTGGGGGCGGGGATCGTGACGGTATGGGTCATTTTTCTCTCTGGTATACGGCCGTGAATGTCGTGTGAACTAAGAAGCGAGCGAGGCGCGGTCGCCGCTCCAGGCGGCGCGCGTGATCGCCTTGATGGCTTCCAGATCCAGCTTGCGCGGATTGTTGCTGACCAGGCGGGCCGCAGCGATGGCGCTTTCCGCGGTCCAGTCCTGCTTGTCTTCCGGCAGGCCCAACTCCTTCAGCGTCACCGGGATGTTGATGTCCTTGAGCAGGCTGGCAACTTCGTCGATCAGCTTGCGCGACAATTCCTCGTCGGTGCCGGTCAGGCCGATGGCACGACCGATCTCGGCAAAGGCGGTGACGCAGTTGGGACGGTTGAACTCCATCACGTAGGGCATCAGCAGCGCCACGCCCATGCCGTGCGGCGTGTGGGTCTCGTTGCCCACCGGATACTGGATGGCGTGAGCCGCGGCGGTGCCGGCGGTGCCAAAGGCGCAACCCGCCGCCAGCGAGGCCAGCATCATCTCTTCACGGGCCTGGATGTTCTTGCCGTCCTTCACCGCGGTGCGCAATGAGCGGAAGATGTTCTTGAGCGCCAGAAGGCCGAACGTGTCGGAGAGGATGTTCTTGCCGACAAAGACATTCTTCACCGTCAGGTCCGGCGTCACGTCGCGGCGGTTGGCGGTGTAGGATTCGATCGCATGCGTCAGGGCGTCGGCGCCACTGACAGCGGTAAGTCCCGGCGGGCAAGTCAGCGTCAGTTCGGGATCGCAGACCGCCACGCGGGGAATCAGGTAGGGCGAGGAGATGCCGACCTTGGTGCCGCGTTCGGTGTCGGCGATCACCGCCACGGGCGTCACTTCCGAACCGGTGCCCGAGGTGGTGGCGACGGCGATCACCGGCGCGACAGGACCGGGAATCCTGTTTTCGCCGTAATAGTCGCGCAGCGAACCGCCATGTTTCAACAGCACCGCGACACATTTGGCCATGTCCATGCAGGAGCCGCCGCCGATGCCCAGCACGACATCCGGATTCAGATCCTTGTATGCCGCGACGCAGGCGGTGATGCCGGCCATGGGCAGGTCGGCCTCGGTGCGGTCATAGACCTTCACATCGACGCCGTTGGCGGCGATGTCGGCGATGATGGCCTTGAACTCCGCATCCCGGCCCATGCGGGCATCGGTGCAGACCAGAGCGCGCTTGCCGATCTGGGCCGTCAGCATGCCGATGGCCTTGCGTTGGCCGGAGCCGAACACCACCGCGGCAGGCAGACGCAGGGCGCCGAAGATATGGGTCATGACGCCGCTTCCCTTCGCGATTCTGCATCCAGTTCCTGGAGGTCCTCCCACAGGCGATCATCGAGATAGACGCCCTGCAGCCTGGATTGGTCGCGCATCTGGTGGGCGCGGTCGCCCGGGATCAGTACCGGGTGGGCGGGGTCCATTGCAGGGGAAGCCCGCACTTCCGTCAAATACTCCGTCACCAGCGCCTTGGCAGCTTCCAGGTGCGGCGGGGCGATGACGATGAAGAGATCGCCTTTGTTACTGACATTCTCGGAATCCAGGGTGCCTCTGACCGCGGTTCCGATGGCCGATTCCGCCAGCGACGCCACCAGGACCTCGAAGGCCAGGGCCAGGGCGTAGCCCTTGGCGCCGCCAAAGGGCGCGATGGCCCCATTCTTGGCGGCGGCGGCCTCGGTGGTGGGGTTGCCTTTCCCATCCAGGGCCCAGCCTTCCGGAATAGGCGCGCCGCGATTGGCATGGTCATGGATCTTGCCCATCGAAACCAGGCTGGTGGCCATGTCCAGCACCAGCGGCTCCGGCTCGGCCGGGACCCCGATGGCGATGGGGTTGGTGCCGATCATGGCCTTGCGGCCGCCAAAGGGATGAACCAGCGCCTCGCTGATGGTGAGGCCGATCACCGTCAGGCCCTGGCGCGCGACATAGTCGGCATAGAAGGCAATGGCCCCCAGATGATTGGAATTGCGGATGGCCGCGATGGCGATGCCGTTTTCCCGCGCCTTGGGAATCGCCGCGTCCAGCGCCTTCAGCGCTACCACCGGCCCCAGCCCCCGCTGGCCGTCGACACTTAAATAACTGCGGGCGACCCAGTCATGCCGTCCTTCGGCGCCGGCAACCGCCAGCCCGGCGGCAAGCCGCTCCACCACCCGGCGCAGGCGCAACAAACCGTGCGAGGCAGTGCCCCGCATTTCGGCGCTAATAAAGAGATCGGCCTGGATGCGGGCATGCGCCGGCGGAACGCCCTGCCTGGAGAGGATACGCTCGACGATCTCGGCCAATTGCTCGCAGCGGATAAACATCATATCATATATAATACTGTCAGTCGGTTATGGCACCCCCGGCCAGGCAACGCAACAGCCTTTGAGGCCCGTCCGCGGCCCCCCGCTGTAGCACGCCGGACACCCCCGAGACCCAGCAATCGAGACCCAGCATGAGAACGAAGGAAACCGGGGTTCCTGCCTCTTGACCGAAAAGGCAATGCCATCGATGGATGGGGGGATGGCCCCGATTAAACCCTTCCCCCGCCTCAAGGCGGTCGCCGATGAGCCCGCTGCGGCCAAGCCGATCCAGCGTCCGGCCGGCCTGGTGGACGAGGTCTATAACCGGGTACGCGACGACATCATGGCGCTCAAGATTCCGCCCGACACCCGCATCACCATCGAAAGCCTGGCCCGCAGCCTGGGCGTGTCGCAGACTCCGATCCGCGAAGCCCTCTCCATGCTGGAAGCCAAGGGGCTGGTCACCAAACAGCATCTGATCGGCTATTGCACCGCGCCCATCCTCAACCGCGCCCAGTTCGAGGACATCCACGAAATCCGCATGGTCATCGAGCCCTATGCGGCGCGGCGGGCGGCAAGGAAAATGAGCGACGAGTCCATCGCCGAACTGGGCCGGCTGCTGGCCAGGATGCGGCCGAAAAAAGACGATTCCCGCACCACCTATGACCAGTTCGCCGAACTCGACGCGGAATTCCATCAGCGGATCGCCGAAGCCACCGGCAATCCCCTGATCGCCGATTCCCTTTCGCGGATGCACATTCATCTGCACATTTTCCGCCTCTGCTACCGCAGCAGCATCACCGGCCATGCCCATGACGAGCATGAAGTTCTGATGACCGCGCTGGAAAAGCGCGATGAGGCGGGGGCCGAGAAGGCGATGCGCGCCCATATCCAGCGGTCGTATGAACGGTTCGCCCAGTTCGCGAAGCCGTGATTTCGCAGTGAGCCACGACCGCACGCAGTGCGGGCAAAATGGTCCAGTGGACCATTTTGAGGGGCGAACGCCGCGAGCTTGAGCGAGCGGCTGCGGACCGTCGCTGCAAACGCTAACAATCCAGCACTAGAATTGCCCGCCCCTGAAATTTGCGTTAGGAATCCGCCCCATCGCGTTCCGGCCCCTCCCCGGGGAAAGCAACGAACGCCTCCTTGGAGGATCCGCCGAATGATTTCGAAGAAGACGATCATGTGGGGCCTGGCCGCCGCCATCACGGCGGCTGGCGCCGTCACTGCCTATGCGCAGTTTCATCCGCAGCACGGCAATAGCAGCCTTCAGCATCCGGGCAACCGCAGCGTGATTCCGCCGGCGGTTCATGCCACGGCCAATGATGCGGCGGGCGGCCCGCCGAACACCAAGCAGATTCCCTTCATCCTGCCGAAGGACATCAAATGGCGCCAGAACGGCAAAATCCCGGGTGAAGCCGACATCGCCAATGTTTATGGCGATCCCGCCAAGCCGGGCCCATATGCCGTGCTCTATCGCTGGCACCAGGGCTCCTTCTCGCGTCCGCACTTCCACGACAAGGTCCGCCACATCGTCGTGGTCCAGGGCACGTGGTGGGTGAGCACCTCGTCCACCTATAACGAGAAGCTGACCTTCCCGCTGGTGACCGGCTCGACCGCGACCGACGAGAAGGACGCCATCCATTGGGACGGCAGCCGCAGCGGCGACCCGACGCCCGCCATCATCTATCTTTATGGCGAAG
>DATFFI010000169.1:0-15151 GCA_035250225.1 Rhizomicrobium sp.
CCTATGTCGCCGAGGATTATATCCCGCGCGATGGTTATCGCGCGCCCGCCGGGCTCGTGCTGGATGGTTCGGAGGACCCGCGCCTGCAACAGGCGCTGCGCCTGCTGCGGATCGCATTGCGCCTGGCGGCGCCGGTGCTGCTGCTGCTGGTTCTGTTGAGCGCGGTCTATCTCTATGCCGACGCGGGCATCCCTGCCGCCTGGCTGCCGCTCTGGGCGCAAGGCTATGGCCTGGGGGTGAGCGACCTGGTGCTGCCGGGCTGCTGGACCCTGATTCATCTTACCAACCGCCGTTTTGGGCCGGCCTATGCCTTCGGCCAACTGGTGGCCGCGCTGGCGCTGGGCGCGCTGGTGGCGCTGATCAATCCGGGCGACATCCGCAACTGGCTGCCCGACATGGCGGCGCTGTCCTGGCGCGGTGTGCTGTCCTTCTTCCTGGTCTTCGGCATCGCCAATTTCGTCGCCATCGTCGCTTTTGACGGGGCGCGGGGCCGGCGCTGGTGGAGCGCGCCGCTGGCGGCGTCCATCGCGGCTTCCTTCGTCTATTGCGGCCTCTATTATCCGCTGGCCTTCGGCATGCTGGGCGCCGCGGCGCTGGCGCATTTCGTCCTGTTCCTGGGCGTGAGCGCGGCGCTGCTGGGACCATACTGGCTGCTGCGTCCGGCGATGCGGCCATTGCCGGGGATGAATGGATACTGAGGCGGTGCGTGCCGAAGTACGCCGCGAGGCGACCTAGCTTTTCTTATGAGCGGAGCGAATTGGAAAAGCCGGTCCCGGCGAAGCGTGAGTGGGCGGGCGGATACTAGCGACGGCCTCTACGTCCACCGCCTCGAACGTCTTCTTCAAACAACGACGTCAGCTGTGTCGTCATGGCGCCGCCCAGCTGCTCGGCGTCGACGATGGTGACCGCCTTCTGGTAATAGCGCGTCACGTCATGGCCGATGCCGATGGCGGTCAGTTCGACGCTGGAGCGGGTCTCGATCTCGTCGATCACATGCCGCAGATGCTTTTCCAGGTAGTTGCCCGCATTCACCGACAGGGTTGAATCGTCCACCGGGGCGCCGTCCGAGATCACCATCAGGATCTTGCGCTGCTCCGGCCGCGCGATCAGGCGGTTATGGGCCCAGGTGAGGGCCTCGCCGTCGATATTCTCCTTCAGCAATCCCTCGCGCATCATCAGGCCCAGATTGCGCTTGACACGGCGCCAGGGTTCGTCGGCGGCCTTGTAGACGATGTGGCGCAGATCATTGAGCCGGCCTGGCGAGGGCGGCTTGCCGGCGGCCAGCCAGGTTTCGCGCGCCTGGCCGCCTTTCCAGGCGCGGGTGGTGAAGCCTAGAATTTCGGTCTTCACGCCGACGCGTTCCAGGGTACGGCCCAGAATATCGGCGCACATCGCCGCCACCATGATGGGGCGGCCGCGCATCGAGCCGGAATTGTCCAGCAGCAGCGTCACCACCGTGTCGCGAAAATCCGTGTCCTTCTCCTGCTTGAAGGAGAGCGGATACATGGGATCGATCACGATGCGCGGCAGACGCGAAGTGTCGAGCAGGCCCTCTTCCAGGTCGAATTCCCAGTGCCGGTTCTGCTGCGCCATCAACAGGCGCTGCAGCTTGTTGGCGAGGCGCGAGACCACGCCCGACAGGCTGGCGAGCTGCTGGTCCAGGAACCCTCGCAGCCGCGTCAGCTCTTCGGCTTCGCAGAGATCGGCGGCGGCGATCTCTTCGTCATGCTGGGTGGTGAAGACCTTGTAGCCCCAATCGTCCTGGTGGGCGAAGGGCGCTTCATGGCGATGCGGCTTGGCGCCGTCCTCAGGCTCGGTGGCATCGGACAGGTCGTCCTGCTGCTCGGTGCGGATATCGCCTTCCGTTTCCTGGCCTTCCGCGCCCTCGGATTGCTCGAATTCGCTGGAAGCGCTTTCGGCCTGTTCGCTCTCCTCGCCGCCCTGTTCGCTTTCGCCGTCGTCGTTTTCGGAAGCGTCCTCCTCGCTGGTCCGGTCGCTGTCAGTTTCGTCGCCCAGCGCCAGGTCCCGCAGGATGGTGCGGGTCAGGCGGGCAAAGGCGGCCTGGTCGCGCAGCGACTCCTGCAGCCTGGAGAGATCCTTGCCGGCGCGCTCGGCGATGTAGGGCCGCCAGAAATCAACTGCTTTGGCGGCGGCGGCCGGCGGCTTTTCGCCGGTCAGGGCTTCGCGTACCAAGAGGCCCATCACTTCCGGCAATGGTGCTTCCTCGCGCGTCTGGGCGCGGGACATGCCCCGGCCCAGCATGCGTTGTTCCAGGCCGGCGGCAAGATTGGCGGCGACACCCTTCATCGCCAGCGAGCCGATGGCTTCGACGCGGGCCTGTTCCGCCGCCTCGAACACGGCGGCGCCTTCCGGCGAGGCGGGCCGGAAGCGGTCGTGAATCTTGTCCTGGTGATAGGCCTTGCGCAGGGCGAAGGCGTCGCCCTGGCCGCGCACCAGCGCCACTTCATGGGCGGGCAGGGTGCGGCTGGGTGAGGTCAGGCGGGCTTTCAGTCCGCGCAGTTGCGACGGTTCGGTGGAGAAGGCGACTTCCAGCTCCGGCTCGCCCGCGATCGAACGCACGGTGGTCGCGACAGCGCGCTTGAACGGCTCGACCGGAGACTCAGGCTTACTCATGACGGCGCGCCTGCTCGGTTATTGATGGTCGCGCGGCCGACGGAAAACCGCTTCGCACTTTTCCTGGCCGCCGCTCCTCTTGCTCACGCCACAAGAACTTTAGCCGCGCTTTCCGGCAGCTCTTCTCCAAAACAGCGCTGATAGAACTCGGCGACGCTGGCGCGTTCCAGTTCATCGCATTTGTTGAGGAAGGAGAGGCGGAAGGCGAAACCCACATCGCCGAAGATATCGGCATTCTGCGCCCAGGTGATGACCGTACGCGGGCTCATCACGGTGGAAAGGTCGCCATTGACGAAGGCGTTGCGTGTCATGTCGGCCAGCCGCACCATCGCCGAGATGGTCTTGCGGCCTTCCGGCGTGTTGTAGCCCGGCGCCTTGGCCAGCACGATTTCTTCCTCGGCGTCATGCGCCAGATAGTTGAGTGTGGTGACGATGTTCCAGCGATCCATTTGGCCCTGGTTGATCTGCTGGGTGCCGTGATAGAGGCCGGTGGTGTCGCCCAGGCCGATCGTGTTGGTGGTCGAGAACAGGCGGAAGGCCGGATGCGGGTGGATCACCTTGTTCTGGTCCAGCAGCGTCAGGCGGCCAGAGGCTTCCAGCACGCGCTGGATCACGAACATCACATCGGGACGGCCGGCGTCATATTCGTCGAAGCACAGCGCCACGGGATGCTGCAGCGCCCAGGGCAGCAGGCCTTCGCGGAATTCGGTGACCTGCTTGCCGTCCTTCAGCACGATGGCATCCTTGCCGATCAGGTCGATGCGGCTGACATGGCTGTCCAGGTTGATGCGGATGCAGGGCCAGTTGAGCCGCGCCGCCACCTGCTCGATATGGGTGGACTTGCCGGTGCCGTGATAGCCCTGGACCATGACGCGGCGATTGAAGGCGAAGCCGGCCAGAATCGCCAGTGTCGTCTCGCGGTCGAAGCGATAAGCCGGATCCCGATCGGGCACATGCTCGGCGGCCTTCGAAAAAGCCGGGACCTTCATCTTGGTCTTGATACCGAACAGCTCCGCCGCATCGGCGGTGGTGTCAGGTATCATGGCGGCGTCGAGAGGTGCGCTCATCATTCTTCTCAGGCGGTGGGGAGGAGGGCGCGAAAGCCGCCCGTCTAGGCCAGGCCCGATTGGCGCAACACGCCATAGGCCTTGATAACCTGCTTCAGACGCTCTTCGGCGCCCCGGTCGCCGCCATTTGCGTCGGGGTGGAACCGTTTCACAAGTTCCTTATACCGCGCCTTGATCTCGATCAAGGTGGCGTTGTGGGCGAGCTGCAGCGTATCCATCGCCATGACCTGCAGCCGGGTCAGATGGCGCTCGGGACGGCGCGGCCCGGTGGGATTTCCATTCTCATCCTCTTCGAACAACGCATGGCTGTCATGAAGTGGATTTTGCGTCCGCGTACCGGTGCGGGCCTTGGCGGCGCGTTTGCCTAGGGGCCAGGTGGGGCGATGGCCCAGAATCGCCTCTTCGCGGAACTTCTCGATATCGGCATTGTCCATGCCGCGGAAGAAATCCCAGGATTCGTTGTGAGCACGGGCATGCTTGGCGCAGTACCAGAGATACTCACCCAGATCCTCGCGCGATTTGGGGACACGGCAATCGCCTGGCTCCGGGCAGCCCTTGGCGTCACAGGCCTGGGCCGCAGGCTTGAGCTGCGCCTTCGTACCCTTCTTGTTGATGCGGATATCGCTCTTGAAGCGGGCGCCGGGACGGGACTGGACCATCGCTGGATTATGGGGTGCCGCTGTTGAAAAACCAAGGAAATGAAATTCTTGACTTTATGCCGCCGGCTTCGAAGGGTGCCAAGGAAGGGGGAAAGCATGCGCGTTGCCGATGCCATGAGACGGAAACTGACCGCCGCCTTCACGCCTGTGGTGCTGGAAATCACGGATGAGAGCGGCCGCCATGCCGGCCATGCCGGCGCGGCGCGTGCCGATGGCGCGACCGGCGAGACGCATTTTCATGTCCGTATCGTGACGGCTGCCTTCGCAGGCGTCCCGCGGGTCGAGCGCCAGCGCCGGGTCCATGCCGCACTGGCGGAAGAGTTGCGCAGCCCCGTGCATGCGCTTTCCCTCAAGCTGCAGACGCCGGACGAAGCCGCTAGCTGATCACTTCCGTTTTTTCCGGTGGCACGACTTTCAACGCGGTAATTTGATTGCGCTGGCGCCGCAGGATCTCGAACCGAAATCCGAAGAAAGCGAAGCGTTGGCCCGGTTCGGGAATGGTGCCGGTTTCCTGGATCACCAGGCCGGCGATGGTGGTGGCGCCCTCATCGGGCAGGCTCCATTCATACTCGCGGTTCAGTTCGCGCACCGGCACGGTGCCGTCGACCAGATAGCTGCCGTCTGGCCGCCGCCGTACATCGGGCCGGCTGGTGCGGTGATGTTCGTCGGGAATCTCGCCGAAGATTTCCGCCAGTATGTCTTCCACCGTCACCAGGCCCTGCAGCGTGCCATATTCGTCCACCACCATGGCGAGGCGGCTGCGCTTTTCGCGAAAGGCTTCGAGTTGTTCTTCCAGGGTGGTGGTGTCGGGCACGAACCAGGGCGGGGTCAGCAGGGATTCGACATCGATCGCATCCAGCTTGCCGCGATGCTCGACCAGCGCCTGGGCCAGATGCTTGGCGTTGAGGATGCCGACAATGTTGTCGGGTTCATTGCGCCAGAGCGGAATGCGGGTATGTTCGCTTTCGGTCACCACCGCCACGATCTCGGAGGCCGGACGTTCGACATCGATGGCCGTCATCTGCCTGCGATGGACCATGACATCGCCGACTTTCAGGTCCCGCAGATCCAGGATGCCGCCGATCATGTCGCGATGGCCGCGCTCGACATTGCCTTCGCGGGTGTGCAGGGCGACGGCGCCGCGAATTTCCTCATGCGCGGCGTCCTCGGCACGCATTTCTTCCTCTTCCGGCCGCGGTCCGTTCGGCGCCAGCAGGGCGCGGACAGGATATTGCGCCGCGGCGATCAGGGGCGCGAACAGGCTCACAATCCCCTGCGCCGGCAGGGCCAGGGCCAGGGCAATCGCATCGGTGCGCGCCTGCGCCAGCATGCGGGGCAACGCCACGACGAAAACCAGCACCGCCGCCGCCATCAGGCCCAGCGCCAGGGCAGTATCCTGCATGCGGCCCAGCAGCAACGCCGTGGCGAGGAGAAGCAGAATGATATTGGCGAGCAGAAGGGCGCCGCTCATGCGCTCGCGATCCGCCAGCAGGCGATTGACCCGGCGTGCGGCCGCGCTGCCATCCTGTTCCAGCTGGTGCATGCGGCCGCGCGAGACGGCGCAGAAGGCGGTTTCGGCGGCCGAAAGGAGGGCCGAAACCGACAGCAGCAGGATGACGGGCAGGGCGTCGGCAAGGGAAGGCATGGCCGTCACCATGCCAGTTTTCAGGCGCTGAGAATATCTCTCACCGCATCCGCCGGAACGTCGCGGGTGATGAAGGCGCGGCCGATGCCTTTGACCAGGATGAAAGTGAGCTTGCCGTCCGCCACTTTCTTGTCATGCGCCATATGCGCCATCAGTTCGTCCGCGCCGGCGCGGGGTCCGGGGATATCGGCAATGGACGATGGCAGGCCCACGGCCTTGAGATGGCGCGCGAAGCGTTCGGCGTCCTGGCCGGGACAGAGGCCGAGCCTGTGGCTGAGCTGGAAAGCCAGCGCCATGCCGATGGCGACACCTTCGCCATGCAACAGCCGGTCGGAAAAGCCGGTCGCTGCTTCCAGCGCATGACCGAAAGTGTGGCCGAGATTGAGCAGGGCACGCTCGCCCGTTTCACGCTCGTCGCGCGCCACGATGGCCGCCTTCATGCGGCAGGACTGCGCCACGGCGTGCACCAGGGCATCCTGGTCGCCATTCAGGGCGGCGGCGGCGCTGGCTTCGAGCCAGTCGAAGAAATCGGCATCGCCCAGCGCGCCATACTTTACCACTTCGGCATAGCCGGCGAGCAATTCGCGCCGGGGCAGGGTGGCGAGCAGCGCGGTGTCGGCAATCACGATGCGCGGCTGGTGAAACAGGCCGACCAGGTTCTTGCCCTGCCGGGCGTTAATCGCGGTCTTGCCGCCGACCGAGGAATCCACTTGCGCCAGCAGGGTCGTCGGCACTTGCGCGAAGGCAACGCCGCGCTTGAGCACGCCGGCCGCGAACCCCGTAAGATCGCCGATGACGCCGCCGCCCATGGCGATGACCAGTCCGCCGCGGTCCAGTCCGGTGTCCAGCAATTCGCCGCACAGCTTTTCCAGGCCGGCAAAACTCTTGGTGCCTTCGCCCGGCGGCAGGATGATCGGCTTGGCCGAAAGACCCGCGCCGCGCAAACTGTCCAGCAGCGTGCCCAGATGCAGTTGGGCGACATTTTCATCCGTCACCACCGGCAGGATGCCGCGCGCCAGCGGCTTCAGCAGTCCGCCCGCCCGGTGCAGCATGCTGACACCGGCATGGATCTCATAAGCCCGGTTGCCCAGGCCGACGGGAATGATCTCGCTCATGGGGCTGCTTCCTGCAGCAAAAGCCCCCGCGCCTTCAAGATGTCCAGCACCTGCCCGACCGCTTTCTCATGCGGCCCGTCGACGCTTTCCAGCACATAATCGGCTTGCGCATAGGTCGGCTCGCGCTGCGCCAGCAATTTTTCCAGCGTGCCTTTGGGATCGGCATTGTTGAGCAGCGGGCGGGTCTGACGCTTGGCCACCCGCGCCAGCAGCAGCTCGACCGGCGCCTTCAGCCAGATGGTGAAGGCGCGTGCCTTCATGGCGGCGCGGGTCGCCGGATCCATATAGGCGCCGCCTCCGGTCGCCAGGATATGCGGTGGATCGCCCAGCAGGCGCGCGATCACGCGCCGCTCGCCATCGCGGAATTCCGGCTCGCCGAATTTCTCGAAAATCTCCGCCACGGTCAGGCCGGCCGCCGTTTCGATCTCATGATCGGCATCCTTGAAGGGCACGCCCAGACGCGCCGCCAGCCGCTTCCCCACGGAAGTCTTGCCGGCGCCCATCATGCCCACCAGTGCCACGGTGCGGTTCAGGCTCATCGCCATCCCATACAGGAAAGGCGGGGCATGCTAAAGCTTCCCTCATGAGTCCGCGCCGATTGCCCCAATCTGCCAACCTGATCGAGGCCTTTCTCGACATGATGAGCGCCGAGCGCGGCGCCGGCGCCAATACCCTGGCCGCCTATGGCCGCGACCTGGCGGAATTTGCGAATCATGCCGATCCGGCCAAGGCCAGCCGCGCCGAGATCCAGTCCTTCCTGGCGCTGCTGGCCAAGAGTACCGCGCCCTCGACCCAGGCGCGTAAATTGTCGGCCTTGCGGCAGTTATTTGGCTTTCTCTACGCCGAAGGCATCCGCAATGACGATCCGACGTTGACCCTGGCGGCGCCGAAGCCGCGCCGGCCGCTGCCGAAAATCCTCAGCGGCGACGATATCGACCGGCTGGTCGCCGCGGCCGCGGACGACACGCCGGAGGGCAAGCGGCTGCTGCTGATTGTGGAGATGTTGTATGGCGGCGGCTTGCGGGTCACGGAACTGGCGGGCCTGCCGCTGGCAGCGGCGCGGGCGCGCGACGGGTTCATCCGCGTCGTCGGCAAGGGCAACAAGGAACGTTTCACGCCGCTCTCCGACGCGGCGTGCGTGGCGCTGGCGGAGTATCTGGCCGTGCGGGACGAGTTTCTGCCGAAAGGCGAGAAGGCGAAGAAGGCCGAGCGCTTTCTGTTCTGCTCGCGCAGCGCCGAAGGCTATCTCACCCGCCGCCGCCTGCATCAGATGCTGAAGGCGCTGGCGCTGAAGGCGGGGCTCGACCCCGCCAAGCTCAGTCCGCATGTGCTGCGCCATGCCTTCGCCACCCATCTGGTGGAAGGCGGCGCGGATCTGCGCAGTGTCCAGACTTTGCTGGGCCATGCCGATATCGCCACCACCCAGATCTATACCCATGTGGCCAAGGATCACCTCAGCCAGGTGATGCGTTCGGCACATCCGCTCGGCAAGGCGCGAAAATCTTAACGATTTGGCTTTTTTAGGGTCGCGCAGCCTAGCGCTGACGAACAGGTTGCAAAGCAACCTGTTCTGCTGGGCTATCGCTCCTTAAGCCATTGGAACCATTAGCGTCTTAAACCATTGTCCTTGCCGCAGCTTATGTGGCATTTTTCGCCCCCTTTCCGTGAGTTGCCATGCATTACCTGGATTTTGAGCGCCCCATTGCCGAGTTGGAAGGCAAGATCATCGAGCTGAAGAAGCTCGCTGAGGAAGACCCCAATCTCGACATCGATGGCGAAGTCGAACGGCTGCATGGCCGCGCCGGCCAGATGGTGCGCGATACCTATTCCCGGCTCTCGCCCTGGCAGAAGGTCCAGGTGGCCCGCCATCCCGAGCGGCCGCACTTCCTCGATTACGCCAAGCTGATCTTCGACGATTTCACGCCGCTGGCCGGCGACCGTTCCTTCGGCGAGGACGAAGCCATCCTGGCAGGCATGGCGCGCTTCCGCGGCCGACCTGTCGCCTTCCTGGGCCAGGAGCGCGGCAACGACACCCAAACGCGCCTGAAGCATAATTTCGGCATGGCCTCGCCGGACGGTTATCGCAAGGCGGTGCGCCTGTTCGCGCTGGCCGACCAGTTCGGGCTGCCGGTGCTGTCCTTTGTCGATACCTCGGGCGCGTTCCCCGGCGTCACCGCCGAGGAGCGCGGCCAGGCGGAAGCCATTGCCCGCTCGATCGAGGCCGGGCTTTCCGTCAAGACGCCCTTCATCGCCACCGTGATCGGCGAAGGCGGTTCGGGCGGCGCCATCGCCATCGCCGCCGCCGATCGCGTCTACATGCTGGAACATTCGGTCTATTCGGTGATCTCGCCGGAAGGCGCGGCCTCGATCCTGTGGCGCGACGCCGCCAAGGCTTCCGAAGCCGCCTCGGCGCTCAAGATCACCGCCCAGGACCTGATCGCGTTCAAGCTGATCGATGCCATCATTCCCGAGCCGGTCGGCGGCGCCCATCGCGCCCCGCGCGAAACCATCGACGCCGCCAGCGATATGATCGCCCGCGGCCTTTCGGAATTGGAAGGCAAGAGCGGTACCGAGCTGATCCGCCAGCGGCGCAGCAAATACCTAGCCATGGGCCGCAGCCTGTAAGTCGCGCGCCGTGCCAAAAAGAAAGGCCCGTGAATGTCACGGGTCTTTTTCTTTTATCCCTCACCATGGCCGGCTCGGAGGCCGGCCATGGTGGTAGAGAGTTTTATTGCGCGTTTTGTACCGCGGTCTGCGGTACCCAGCCCTTGTTGCCGACTTCGTCGCTGACTTCCACCCAGACGCCGCTGGTCCGGCCGGTGGGATAGAGCGCCATGCCCGGCGTCAACTGGCGCACGGTAGCGCTGGCATCGTCCGCCGAAGCATAGAGCCGGCCGGGACGCGACATGGTGAGGGTCTGGGCCGGTGCCGCCGCGGCCGCGCCGCCCGGCGCGGCCGCAGAAAGGCCGCCCATCTGGGTCACCAGCTTGGTGTAGGCATCGATATAGGCCAGCACCACGACCTGGCCGATGGCGGTCTTCTGGTAGCTGGAGATGCCGGCGCCCGCGAAGCCGCCGCCGAACAGGCCACCGCCGCCCAGGCCGAAGCCGACATCGGTCTTGCTGCCATGGCCCTGGGTCATGGCTTCCTGCTCGGTGGTGCGGACATTGGTGAGGGCCAGTGTCACGTCCGCCGTGCTGGAATTGATGTTGATGGAGGAGACGATGGCGCCGGCAAAGCCGCCCAGGAAACCGCCCACCAGGCCGCCGACATTCATGCCGCTGCCGCCCCCATTCTTGGTGACGATGTCCGGCACCAGGATGTAGTCCGCGGCGCGGATCTGGCCGCCGCCGATATTGGCGCCGCCCTGCAATTGGCCGCCCGCGGCCAGCGCGCGTTCCTGCTGCGCCAGTTCGAAGCCGGCGCCGCGATCGACCAGCGTGAAGCAGTTGGATTGCTGCACGAAAATCTTCAACAGCGCTTCCGGCGATTCCAGGCCCAGGCCTTCCCACCATTTGTTCTGGGGCTGGCGCACCGCCAGCGAACCCAGGCGGCGGGTACAGTTCGGGATCTGCGCCTGCTTCTCCTCGGCCTTGGCGCGGGCGGACTGAAATTGTGCCTGCGCCGGCGCCACCAGCGCCGTGCTGGACGAAAAGACGAGAGCCGCGGCTGCCGCGACGTGCAACGGTTTCCCGAAGCGCATGGTAATCCCCTTTGATGAATTTGCCCCGGCGCGGGGAAACCCCGCGCACTGCCAGGAAGAGTAACCAAAGCGGGAAAAACCGCAATAGTTCGCCGCCTCCAGCCGTTTAACGGCCGCGCCGCAATCTTGCGGCGTACTGAAAATTCAGGCGGTTGCGGTTCAACTCTACAGAGGGACTACCACCAGCCCCTGAGCTTGAACCACCCCAGCGGCAGCAGCGCACTGACCAGGATCGTGGCCAGGGCCAGGGGATAGCCGCCCGGCCAGGACAGTTCGGGCATGAAGTGGAAATTCATGCCCCAGATGCCGGCCATCAGCACCGGCGGAATCCCGACCACCGACCAGATGGTCATCACCTTGAACAGGTCGTTCTGCTCGGTGGTGATGAAGCCCAGCGCCGCGTCCAGCAGGAACTGGATCTTGTCGGTGAGATGGACCTCATAGTCGTTGAGCGATTGCACGTCCTTGCCGGCCATTTTGAGGCGTGCCTTGACCGGGGCTTCGATCCAGTCGCCATGCTCGTTGACGAAGGGCACGGCCCGCTGCAGCACCAGCAGGGTATCGCGGATATGGGAGAGGCGTTCGCCCATATCCCCGACCTCCACCAGGGTGGCGCGCAGCATCTGGTTCACGGCGGTGACATTGTAGCGCTGCTTCTCGTGCATCTCCTTCTGGAAGACACGCCGCGAGATGCGCAGCGCCTCGGCCCGCAATTCTTCCAGCCGGTCGGCGCCATAGTCGATCAGGGCCTCCAGGATCACCAGCAGGATGTCCTCGGGACTGCGCTGGCGCCGTTTCACCCGGGCGCGGATGGCATCGAAAGTATGGAGATGGGCAAAGCGCACCGTCACCAGCAGGTCCTTGGTGAGGACGAAACCCAGCGGTGAGGTGGTGTCGATGCCGTCGCCATTCTTGAGATGCGGCGTCACCGGCACCGACAGGGTGAAGACGCCGTCATCATATTGCAGGCGGCTGGAGAACTCGATTTCCTCGAGCTGCGCCCGCGGCGGAATTTCCAGGCCGTAATCGGTGCAAGCCTGGGCGATTTCCTCCGGGCTGGGGTCGCGCAGATCGACCCAGACCGGTTTGCCTGTTTCCGGGTAGACGGAGATCAAGCGATAGCCTCATGCTTCGACATGCTCGGCATGAGGGGCCGCATTTAGAGCGCCCCGTGACAGTGTTTGTATTTGCGGCCGGAACCGCATGGGCAGGGCGCGTTGCGCTGGGTGCGGTTCCAGGTGGCGGGATTGTTGGCGTCGAAGGGCAGGGCGCGGAGCGCTTCGGCGCGCGCTGCTTCCTCGTCCAGGCCGGTGGTGGCGTCGATATGGCTGGCCTGCATCAGAGGCAGCGGGCGCGGCTCCAGGCTGGGCGGTGCCTCGGTCGAAATCTGCACATGCATCAGCTGCTGCACCACTTCGCTGCGCAGTTTGGACAGCAGCGCCTCGAACAGTTCGAAGGCCTCGCTCTTATACTCATGCAGCGGGTCGCGCTGGCCATAGGAACGCAGGCCGACATACTGGCGCAAATGGTCGAGATTGAGGATGTGTTCGCGCCAATTGTGATCCAGCGTCTGCAGCAGGATCGCCTTCTCGACATAGCGGGTGATTTCGACGCCGTGATTGGCGGTCTTCTCCGCGGCCTTGGTCTCCACCGCCTTCAGGATACGCTCGCGCACTTCCTCGTCGGCGATGCCTTCTTCCTTGGACCATTCCACGATCGGCAGCTGGACGCCGAAGATGCGGCCGATCTCGGCTTCCAGGCCCGGGGCATCCCAGGCTTCGGCATACGCCTTTTCCGGGATGTGGCGCGACACCAGCGTCTCGACCACGTCCTCGCGGAATTCGGCGATCTGGTCCGAAACATCTTCTGAGGACATGATCTCGCGCCGCTGCTCGAAGATCACATGGCGCTGGTCGTTCAGGACGTTGTCGTATTTGAGGATGTTCTTGCGGATTTCGAAGTTGCGCGCTTCGACCTTCTGCTGCGCCTTTTCCAGGGCCTTGTTGACCCAGGGATGGGCGATGGCCTCGCCTTCCTCGAGCCCCAGGGTGGAGAGCATCTTGTCCAGCCGCTCCGAGCCGAAGATGCGCATCAAATCGTCCTGCAGCGACAGGAAGAATTTGGATGCGCCGGGGTCGCCCTGGCGGCCGGAACGGCCGCGCAGCTGGTTGTCGATGCGCCGGCTTTCATGGCGCTCGGTGCCGGCGACATAGAGGCCGCCCGCGGCCAGCGCCTTCTGCTTGTTGACGGCGACTTCGGCGCGGATTTCGTCGGACCTTCTCTGTCGCTCGGCTTCGTCGGTGATATCGGCCAGTTCGGCCTTGATCCGCATCTCGGCATTGCCGCCCAACTGGATGTCAGTGCCGCGGCCGGCCATGTTGGTGGCGATGGTGACGGCGCCAGGCACGCCGGCCTGGGCGACGATGAAGGCTTCCTGCTCGTGATAACGGGCATTCAGCACTTTGTGCGTGACCTTGTTCTTCTTCAGCAGCTCGGAGAGGTGCTCGGACTTCTCGATTGAGGTGGTGCCCACCAGGATCGGCTGGCCGGTCTTGGCGCATTGCTCGATCAGCTTGATGATGGCGGCGTTCTTCTCGGCCTCGGTGCGATAGACTTCGTCGTCATAATCCTTGCGCGCCACCGGCACATTGGTGGGGATATCCAGAACATCGAGCTTGTAGATGTCCATGAATTCCGGCGCTTCGGTCATCGCCGTGCCGGTCATGCCCGCCAGCTTTTCATAGAGGCGGAAATAATTCTGGAAGGTGACCGAAGCGAGGGTGACGTTCTCGGGCTGGACCGTGACGCCTTCCTTGGCTTCCAGCGCCTGGTGCAGGCCGTCGGAATAACGGCGGCCTTCCATCATGCGGCCGGTGAACTCGTCGATGATGATCACCTGGCTGTTCTTGACGATATAGTCCTTGTCCCGCTGGAACAGCTTGTGCGCCTTCAGCGCCTGGTTCACATGGTGCAGGGCGGTAATGTTCTCGGTGTCGTAGAGATCGCCCTGGGGCAGCAAATTGCTGGCCTTGAGAAGCTGGGCCATGTGCTCGTTGCCGGCCTCGGTCAGCGTCACCTGGCGCTGCTTCTCGTCGACTTCGAAATCTTCCTTCACCAGGCTCGGGACCAGGGTGTTCACCGCGCGGTACATTTCGGTGAGGTCCTCGGTGGGACCGGAAATGATCAGCGGCGTGCGGGCTTCGTCGACCAGGATGGAGTCGACTTCGTCGACGATGGCAAAGGCGTGGCCGCGCTGGGTCATCGTATCCAGCGAATATTTCATGTTGTCGCGCAGATAGTCGAAGCCGTATTCGTTGTTGGTGCCGTAGGTGATGTCGGCGGCATAGGCTTCGCGGCGTTCCTCGTCATTGAGGCCATGGACGATGCAGCCCACGCTCATGCCCAGGAAGCGGTAAATCTGGCCCATCCATTCGCTGTCGCGCCTGGCCAGATAGTCGTTGACCGTCACGACATGGACGCCGTTGCCGGCCAGGGCGTTGAGATAGACGGGAAGGGTGGCGACCAGGGTCTTGCCTTCGCCGGTCTTCATTTCGGCGATGTTGCCGCCATGCAGGACCATGCCGCCCACCAGCTGCACGTCGAAATGGCGCTGGCCCAGAGTACGCTTGGCACCTTCTCGTACCACGGCGAAGGCCTCGGGCAGGAGGTCGTCCAGGCTCTCGTCCGCCGCCAGCCGTTCCCGGAAAGCGGCGGTCTGGCCGCGCAACGCGTCATCGGACATGGCCTGGAAGCGGGGTTCCAGGGCGTTGATCTTCGCCACGGTGCCCCAATAGGGCTTCACCTTGCGGTCGTTGGACGACCCGAAAATCGACTTGGCGAGCGTGCTGAAACCCAGCATGAATTCCTCAGAAATAACAGGCCTGTAAGGAGGGCCGTCCGGCGACAGAGGCGCCAAATCGGCATGGCGGCCGCGCGCGAGACATAAGAACGGCGGGTCTTTCTGTCAAACGGGGCCTTTCGGCCCCGGGGCCCCTTGTCAAATGCCGGTTTTTTACGAGTATCCCGCCCCAAATCGGGGAATCTCATGGCCAAAACCGCCAAGCCAGCATCGAAGAACGTCGCAGGGGGCCAAAAAGTCTCTGCGAACCGCGCAGGCGCGAGCCGGCGGGGCCGCGAGAAAAGTCCTGCGCCGGCCAAAACCGCGTACCCGGTTTCGCCGTTGGCTCCCAAAAACCACCCAAAATTGCCGCCCCTGGCGGGGGTCCGGCTGGCCACGGTGGCGGCAGGCATCCGCTATCAGCAGCGCACCGACGTGATGTTGGCCCTGCTGGCACCGGGTACCCAGGTGGCCGGCGTCTTCACCACCT
>DATFFI010000170.1:0-4371 GCA_035250225.1 Rhizomicrobium sp.
CCTGCTGCACGGGCGTCGCCTCGTGATAGGCGCGCTCGCTGAGCGCGCGGGCGAGCGCGGGATGGGCGGCGACAAAGGCCGAGGGAGCGTTCAAAGGAACTCTGGCTTGGGAATTTCCCGGCCTCTTTAGTCTTATTTGCCGGAAAAGATAGTTTTCAGCGCGGGATACCGTTCATGCGGGAAAATACCAGCCGGTCTTTATTGTCCTGCATCAGCAGCGTCAGGCCGGAAATCGTGGCCAATCCCAGCCCTTCCGGGATGCCGTTATCGGGATTGGCGGCGATCTTGGCATAGCTCTGGCTCGCCACTTTTTCCCATTTCCCGGCCGGCTTCTTGATCTCCAGGCCAGCCACCGTCGCCTTCAGCACCAGCCGCACGATGGCCGGATGGGGGGCGGCAGGCTTGGTCAGGCTGGGCATGCCCTCGATCATCTGCCAGCCATTGGCCAGCGCCCATTCGGTGATTTCATCCTTGGTCATGCGTGGAATAGACCAGATCGGCGGCCATGCGAAAAGCCGCCTTGTGAATCGCAGAGGGCCTGGCTTAGACCGCTTCGACGGCAAGCACGCCGGGCAACGTCGCCACCCGGTTGCGGAGTGCGGGCGTCACCTGAATCCGCCTGGCCAGCGCGATTTCCACTTCCGCGCCGCCTTCGCCCGGTACCACCAGGCTGACCAGACCTTTTCCCGGCTGTCCGAGTTCGGCGTGCAAGGCGCCCAATGCCTGATTCAAGGAGGGTCCTGTCATGTCGGCCAGGCGCACCACCATGCCCTCGCCCGCCTGCGCCGCCGCCGTGTCCAGATCGGTGATCGAAGCGGCGCGCAATTTCAGTTCGTCGCCATCCCATTCCGCCGAGGTCGTGATCAGCAGCGACTTGCCCGCTTCCAGCAGGGCGCGGCTGGCTTGCAGCACTTCCGGAAACAGCATCACCTCGAACATGCCGGTGGGATCGGAGAACGAGACAAAGGCGTACATCTGCTCGCTGCGGCCGCGCCGTTCCGATTTCTTGATCAGCGTGCCGGCGATGCGGGCCTTGAAGCCGGCCCGGCGGCGGTCTTCCACCAGCGAGGCATAGGTCACCGCCCCCAGCCGCTTCAGCGCATTGCCATAGGCGTCCAGTGGATGGCCCGAAAGATAAAAACCCATGGCGCTGAATTCCTCGCCCAGCCGCTCATGCAGCGGCCAGTCGGGACTACTGGTCAGGCGCAGTTCGGAGGCGCTGCTGCCGCCGCCGAACAGATTGTTCTGGCCGCTTTCGCGTTCGCGCTGTGCCGCCTGCGCCCCGGAGAGAATACGGTCGGAATTTTCCACCAGCTGCCGCCGGTTGGGATTGAGGCTGTCAAAGGCTCCCGCGCGCACCAGATTTTCGAACGCGCGCTTGCCCACCTGTTTGGGATCGACCCGGTCGGCGAAATCGCTGATCGATTTGAAGGGACCGCCTGCCTCGCGCACCGCCACCACATGGTCCATCGCCTGCTTGCCTACCCCCTTCACCGCCGCCAGGGCATAGAAGACCGTGTTCTTTTCCGCATCGACCGAAAAGACCGCTTCTGAACGGTTGACGTCGGGCGCGGCGATGGTGACGCCCAGCCGCTGCGCTTCCTGGCGGAAAATGTTCAGCCGGTCGGTGTTGGCGATGTCCAGGGTCATCGACGCGGCGAGGAACTCGACCGGATAATTGGCCTTGAGATAGGCGGTCTGGTAGGCGACCTGGGCATAGGCCGCGGCATGGCCCTTGTTGAAACCATAGCCGGCGAATTTTTCCGCCTGTTCGAAAATCTGCTCGGCGATACTCTCGTTGATGTTGCGCTCCGCCGCACCGGCCAGGAATTTCCTGCGCTGCGGGATCATCTCCGCGGGGATCTTCTTGCCCATGGCGCGGCGCAAAATGTCGGCCTCGCCCATGGTGTAGCCCGCCAGCTCGCGGGCGATGCGCATGACGTCGTCCTGGTAGGTCATGACGCCGTAGCTTTCGCGCAGGATCGGCTCCAGCGAGGGATGCAGATATTCCACCACCTCGCGGCCATTCTTGCGGGCGATATAGGTGGGGATCGAATCCATCGGGCCCGGACGGTAGAGCGCCACCAGCGCCACCAGATCGTTGATATGGTCGGGCTTCATCTTGCGCAGCAAATCGCGCATGCCCGCGCCTTCGAGCTGGAAGACGCCGACGCTGTCGCCCCGCGCCAGCATTTCGAAGGTACCCGGATCGTCAAAGTCGATTTCCTGGGTGCGCAGCTTGATGTCGCGGCGGTTCAGCAATTCTTCCGCCTTGGCGATCACGGTCAGGGTCTTGAGGCCGAGAAAGTCGAACTTCACCAGTCCGGCCTTTTCCGCATCCTCATAGTCGAACTGCGTCACCGGCATGTCGGAACGCGCATCGCGGTAGAGCGGCAGGATTTCCGGTAACGGCCGGTCGCCGATCACCACGCCGGCCGGATGGGTCGAAGCATGACGGTACAGGCCTTCGATCTTGCCGGTGATCTCGAACAGGCGCTGGGCGATGGGTTCGGCCTCGGCGATCTGCTGCAGCCGCGGCTCGCTCTCAATCGCCTCGTTCAGGGTGATGGATTTGCCCGGCGGATTGGGGATCATTTTTGCAATACGATCGACCAGTCCCAGCGGCATCTGCAGCACACGGCCGGCATCGCGCACCGCCGCGCGCGCCTGCAAGCTTCCCAGCGCCATGATCTGGGCGACGCGGTCGGCGCCGTATTTGTCGCGGACATAGCGCACGACCTCGTCCCGCCGCTCCTGGCAGAAATCGATATCGAAGTCCGGCATGGACAGGCGCTCGGGATTGAGGAAGCGCTCGAAGAAGAGACCGAAGCGCAGCGGATCGAGGTTGGTGATGTCCAGCGCCCAGGCCACCAGCGAGGAGGCGCCGGAACCGCGCACGCCGACAGGAATGCCCTGCGCCCGCGTCCATTTCATGAAATCGGAGACGATCAGGAAGTAGCCGGGAAAGCCCATGCGGTTGATGATGCCGAGCTCATAGGCCAGGCGTTCGTGATAGGCGCTTTCCGCGGCGGCCAGTTGCTTGACCCGGGACATGCGGGCTTTCAGGCCCGCTTCCGCCTGCGCCTTCAATTCGTCCTCCGCCGTCAGGCCGGAGTCGGGAACAAAGACCGGCAGGATCGGCTTGCGCTTCTTCGGCACGAAGGCGCAGCGGCGTGCAATTTCGACCGTGTTCTCGATCGCTTCGGGCAGGTCGGCGAACACCACCGCCATTTCGGCCGGAGTCTTGAAACGATGCTCCTTGGTGAGGCGGCGGCGGTCATCCTGGCTGACGAAAGTGCCTTCGGCGATGCAGAGCAACGCGTCATGCGCCTCATACATCGAGGCGGCGCCGAAATGCACGTCATTGGTGGCGACGATGGGCAGGTCCCGGGCATAGGCCATGTCGAGCAGCGCTTCTTCGGCGGCGCGCTCTTCCGCCAGGCCATGGCGTTGCAGCTCGACATAGAGACGCTTGGGAAAGATCGCGGCCAGCCGGTCGAGCAGGCTCTCCGCTGCCGCGCGCTGGCCCTCGACCAGGAGACGATTGACAGGTCCGCCCGGACCGCCGGTGAGCGCGATCAGGCCTTCGTCATGAGTCGCCAGCGCTTCGAGCGTGACATGCGGCCAGTCGCCTGGACCGACATCGAGATAGGCCGAAGAAAGAAGCTTGGAGAGATTCTGGTAGCCGCCCTCGTCCTGCACCAACAAGGGAAGCTGCGGCGGTTTCTTCGCCCGCTGTCCGGCCTGAACCGCGCCGCCGGCTTCGAGAGACAGCAGCGCGCCGACAATATGCTGCACCCCCGCCTTTGCCAGGGTGTCGGAAATCTCATAAACGCCGAAAAGATTGTCGCTGTCGGTGACCGCGACCGCCGGCATGTCCATGCCGGCCGACAGCTTGGCCAGTTCCTTGGGCCGCACCGCCCCTTCCAGGAGCGAATAGGCGCTTTTCACGCGCAGATGGACGAAGGAGGCCATGGAACTTCAACCGGGCTTAAGTCGCGGCCAGTATCGCCGAAAGCGCCCCCCGACTGGGCCGCGCCACCCGGCCATCCACAGCTAGAACAAGCTCAGGAAATTCTGGGCGCCATTGGCGACGGCAAAGGCAGCCGCCATGAAGACCACCAGTCCAACTCCCGCCGCCGCGTCCTTGGCCCACAGCATGATCATCTCCCGCTTTCTGGAGATTTGTTCTATTTCTGTTCTGATCAGATTGCAAGAACAAAAGGTGATCAGACGCCCGGGTGGGTGCAAACGAAAGCTATGTCCTTGATAGATCATGCCCTTTCCAACCCGCGAGATGCAGATTGGTTGCACCTACTGCCGGTGCAGCTCGGTACCTTCGACCAGCTTGCCCTGGTGCAGCAGCAGGGC
>DATFFI010000171.1:0-18130 GCA_035250225.1 Rhizomicrobium sp.
CGTGGCCCGCGGCGACCTTTCGCGCAAGATCACCGTCGATGTTAAGGGCGAAATTCTCGAACTCAAGAACACCATCAACACCATGGTGGACCAGCTCAACGCCTTCGCCTCGGAAGTGACCCGCGTCGCCCGCGAAGTCGGCACCGAAGGCCGTTTGGGCGGCCAGGCCCAGGTGCCCGGTGTCGCCGGCACCTGGAAGGACCTGACCGATACCGTCAACGTCATGGCGGCCAACCTCACCGAACAGGTGCGCGGCATCGTGAAGGTGGTGACCGCGGTGGCGAATGGCGAGCTCAAGCAGAACCTCACCGTGAAGTCGAAGGGTGAGGTCGCGGCCCTGGCCGACACCATCAACAACATGACCGAGACGCTGGCGACCTTCGCCGACCAGGTCACCTCGGTGGCGCGCGAAGTCGGCGTCGAAGGCCGGTTGGGCGGCCAGGCCAACGTGCCCGGCGCCTCGGGTACCTGGAAGGACCTCACCGGCAACGTCAACCTGCTGGCCGCCAACCTGACCACCCAGGTGCGCGCCATCGCCGAAGTGGCGACCGCCGTGACCAAGGGCGACCTGACCCGTTCGATCCAGGTCGAAGCCCGCGGCGAAGTCGCCGAGCTCAAGGACAATATCAACACCATGATCGGCAATTTGCGCCTCACCACCGAGCGCAATACCGAACAGGACTGGCTCAAGACCAACCTCGCAAAATTCACCAACATGCTGCAGGGCCAGCGCGACCTGATCACGGTGGGCAAGATGCTGCTCAGCGAGCTGACGCCGCTGGTCAATGCCCAGATGGGCGTGATCTACCAGATGGAAGAGGCCGAAACGCCGATGCTGCGGATGGTGGCATCCTATGCCGGCAGCGAGGCAGACGGCTATCCCGCCAGTTTCAAGCTGGGGCAGGGGCTGATCGGCCAGTGCGCCATCGACCGCACCGCCGTGCTGGTCAAGGATGTCGACAAATCGGTGCCGATCACCTCGGCGCTGCTGAAAGTGACGCCCAAGAATATCATCGTCCTGCCGGTCCTGTTCGAGAATCAGGTCAAGGCGGTGATCGAACTCTCATCGCTCTCGGAATTCACCGGCCTCGAACTCGCCTTCCTGGAACAGCTCACCTCCAATATCGGCATCGTGCTCAACTCGATCGAAGCGACGATGCAGACCGAAGGCCTGCTCAAGCAGTCGCAACAGCTGGCCGGCGAGCTCCAGACCCAGCAGCGCGAATTGCAGCAGACCAACGAGCAGCTCGAGCAGAAGGCGCATGAGCTGGCCGAGCAGAATGTCGAAGTGGAGCGCAAGAACCAGGAAATCGAGCAGGCCCGCCGCGCCCTGGAGGAAAAGGCCTCCGAACTGGCGCTGACCTCGAAGTACAAATCCGAATTCCTCGCCAACATGTCCCATGAGCTGCGCACGCCGCTCAACTCGATCCTGATCCTGGGCCAGCAGCTGGCGGACAATCCCGACCAGAACCTCACCCTCAAGCAGGTGGATTTCGCCCGCACCATCCATGGCGCCGGCACCGACCTGCTCAACCTGATCAGCGACATCCTGGACCTTTCCAAGATCGAATCCGGCACCGTCACGGTCGAGGCCGAGGATATCGGCGTCGCCAATGTCACCGAGGCGGTGGCGCGGCCCTTCCGCCATGAAGCCGAAGCCCGCGGCCTGGGCTTCAAGGTCACGCTCGACCCGGCCCTGGACCGCAGCATGCTGACGGACTCCAAGCGCCTGCAGCAGGTTCTGAAGAACTTGCTCTCCAACGCCTTCAAATTCACCGCCCAGGGCGAGGTTCGCCTCTCGGTCAGCCTGGCGCCGGAAGGCTGGAGCGCCAATCATCCGGTGCTCAACCAGGCGGCCAAGGTCATCGTCTTTGAAGTGTCCGATACCGGTATCGGCATCCCGGTGGAGAAGCAGAAGCTGATCTTCGAAGCCTTCCAGCAGGCCGACGCCTCCACCTCCCGCAAGTATGGCGGCACCGGCCTGGGCCTGGCCATCAGCCGCGAGCTCTCCAATCTGCTGGGCGGTGAAATCCAGCTGCGCAGCACCCCCGGCGTCGGTTCAAGCTTCAAACTCTATCTGCCGGTGCGCTATGTCGGCGCTGCCACGCCGGTCATGGCGCGCGGCGGCGCGCCGGCCCCGGCCACGCCGTCTTTCGCCTCGGAACGGCCCGCCATCGAGCAGATCGGCGATGACCGCACCGATATCGTGGATGGCGACACGGTGCTGCTGATCGTGGAAGACGATCCGCATTATGCGCGCATCCTGATCGACCTGGCGCATGACGAGGGCTTCAAGGTTCTCTATGCCTCCAGAGGCGAGGAAGCATTGGAGCTGGCGGCGACCTACACCCCCACCGCCATCTCGCTCGATATCTTCCTGCCCGACATGCTGGGCTGGACGGTGATGAGCCAGCTCAAGAAGAATTCCAGGACACGGCATATTCCGGTCCAGATCGTCACCCTGGACGAGGATCGCCAGCATGCCCTGGCCCGGGGCGCCTTCTCCTTCGTGCCCAAGCCGACCACGGCCGAAGGCGTCCGCCTGGCCCTGTCCAAGGTGAAGTCCTATGTCCAGCCGCGCCGCAAGCGGCTGCTGGTGATCGAAGACAATCCGGCCGAGCAGCTCAGCATCGCCGCCCTGCTGGAGCATTCCGACATCGAGATCGTTTCGGCCGATACCGGCGCCCGCGCCATGGAAATTCTGCGGCAAGAGCCTGCCGATTGCGTCGTGCTGGATCTGCGGCTGCCCGACATTTCCGGCTTCGAATTGCTGGACCAGATCGGCAGCGACCAGGCGCTGGCGGACATGCCGGTGATCGTCTTTACCGGCCGCGAACTGAGCGCCGAGGAAGATGCCCAGCTGCACTCCCAGGCGCGCAGCATCGTGGTCAAGGGCGTGGAATCGCCCGAGCGCCTGCTGGACGAAACCGCCCTGTTCCTGCACCGGGTGGTGACCGAGCTGCCGCAGGAAAAGCAGCGGATGCTGGAGAAGATCAACAGCTCCGACGAGGATCTGGTGGGGCAGACCGTGCTCCTGGTGGACGATGATCCGCGCAACATCTTCGCCCTTTCCAGCGCGCTGGAACGGCGCGGCATGCGGGTGCTGACCGCCACCACCGGCATGGAAGCGATCGAACTGGTCAAGTCCACGCCCGAACTCGCCATCGTGCTGATGGACATCATGATGCCGGAAATGGACGGCTATCAGACCATCGGCCATATCCGCGAAGAACCGGCCTTCCGCCGCCTGCCCATCATTGCCCTGACCGCCAAGGCGATGAAGGGCGACCGTGAGAAATGCCTGGAGGCCGGCGCCTCGGACTATCTCGCCAAACCCGTCAATACCGAGCAGCTTCTGTCCGCGCTGCGCATGTGGCTCCATCGCTGAGGCGGATTGTGCAGGAAAAAGAACGCGTCAATGTCCTGCTTGTGGATGACCAGCCCGGAAAGCTGCTCAGCTACCAGGTCATGCTGGCCGAACTGGACGAAAACCTGGTTCCGGCCACCTCGGCCAATGAGGCGCTGGCCTTCCTGCTGAAATCCGAAGTGGCCGTGGTACTGGTCGATGTCTGCATGCCGGACCTGGACGGCTTTGAACTGGTCAAGATGATCCGGGAGCATCCCCGCTTCCAGAAGATCGCGGTCATCTTCATTTCCGCCATCCACATGACCGAGTCCGACTATCTGCGCGGCTATGAGGCCGGCGCGGTGGACTATCTGTCGGTGCCGGTGGTGCCGGAATTGCTGCGCGCCAAGGTGCGGGTCTTTGCCGAGCTTTTCCGGAAGACCAGGGCGCTGCAGGAACTCAACCAGGACCTGGAGAAACGGGTGCTGGAGCGGACCGAAGCCCTGGAAGCCTCGACCGCCGAGCTCCGCCGCAGCGAACAGGACCGCAGCTTGGCGCTGGCGGCCGGCAATATGGGCTCATGGGCCTATGAGGTCTCCTCCGGCAAATGGTTCTGGGATGAGGGGCTCAGCCATATCCTGGGCGTGGACCATGAGACCTTCTCGCCCTCGCTCTCGCTGGTGAAGCGCGCCATCCATGCGGATGACTTTCCGGTCTTCCAGAAAGCGATGGCGCAAATGTCGCCGGAGAACGGCACCTGCGAAGTCGAATTGCGTATCGTCCGGCCCAGCGGCGAAATCCGCTGGTGCGCGGTGGCGGGCGTCGCCATGTTCGGCGAGGATGGGCAGGTCACCCGCTTCAGCGGCGTCACCACCGACATCACCGAACGCAAGGAAGCGGAACAACGCCAGTTCCTGCTGGCGCGGGAGGTGGATCATCGCGCCAAGAACGCCCTGGCGGTGGTGCAGGCGATCGTGCGCCTGGCGCGACGCGACAGCATCGCCGATTATGTCCATGCCGTCGAAGGCCGCATCGGCGCCTTGGCGCAGACCCATGAGCTTCTGTCGCAAGCGCGCTGGGAAGGCGCCGATATCCAGCGCCTGGTGCTGGAAGAACTCGCGCCCTATCACGGCGGCAGCCATGCCCGTGTTGCCGCCCTGGGCCCCAGCGTGGTGCTGTCGCCCGAAACCGCCCAGGCGGTGGCGATGGCCATTCACGAATTGGCGACCAACGCCGCCAAGTATGGCTCGCTCTCCTGCGAAACCGGTCATGTGGATGTAACCTGGGGGTATGGCGCCGGCACCCTGACGATTACCTGGGTCGAACATGGCGGGCCGGCTGTGGTGACCCCCAAGACCAGAGGTTTCGGCACCAAGATCATCAACAGCCTCCATGGTCCGGATCGGGGCGAGGTGAAATTCGACTGGAAGCCGGAAGGCCTGGCCGTCACGCTCAAGCTGCAGACCACGGCCCGGGCATCGGAGGTGGCGGCCTATCGTCCGCCCGCGCCGCCCGCCATGGCGCCGCAACCGGCGAATGGGGTGGCGTCAGGCCGCGAGGATGCCCGCATCCTTCTGGTGGAAGACGAGATGATGGTGGGCATCTTCATGCATGAGTTGCTGGCCGGGATCGGCTACAAGCCCACCTTGCCCATGGCCCGGCTGGAAGACGCCATGGCGGCGGCGCGGCAGGAACGATTCGACTGCGCCGTGCTGGACATGAATCTGAATGGCGAAATCGTCTATCCGCTGGCCGACCTGTTGCGGGCCCAGCAGGTGCCTTTCATGTTCCTGACCGGCTATTCGCCGGACGGCATCGAGCCGCGCTTCAGCGATGTGCCGGTGCTGCAGAAGCCGGTGGCGCAGGACGTGCTGGAAAACGCCCTGGCCGCACTGCTGGCGCCGCGCCCGCCCGTCGCCGAGGCGCGGGCCAATGCGGCGCTACGCGCCTAACTTCCGGGGTTCGTACGAACAGAACCGCGCCCTGTCCAGGAATTCATTCAAGACAGGCAGAGATCAAAGGTCAATTTGGCCGAGGCGAAGCGGGGTCGCTGTCGGCATCCGGTGGGGGCATATCGGTCTGGTCTTCCGGGTCATCCACTTTATCGACCGCTTCGGCCAGGCGCAGCCAGCTGGCTTCCAGGCGCAGGAAAGAGGCCCGAAGCTCTTCGCTTTGGGCGGATTCGGCCAGATGCCGCATCTCTGCGGCACGGGTCCGATAGGATGATGCGCGTTCTTCTCCCAACCCCATGACCTGCCATGCTGTATGTACGTTATGGTTCCGAACGCGTAAGCCATTGTTCGGTTTCAGAAGTTCCATCGCTCGGGCTGTAAAAAATTCCGCTTTTTTTGGGGATGGTTAGCCGTGGCTGGAGGCGATTTCATCCCATGGAACCCGAAGGGCCTTCCCCCGTTCCCGGAATCTCTACGGGAGCTGACGTCCATGTCCGCCTATGGCGAATTTCTGCGCGGATTGATTGCAGATCCCAAAGCCGTTTCGGCGCCTGCCCCCTCCAGCCCAACCCTGGCATCGGTCATCGCCTCCAAGGTCGATCCGCAGCGTCCGGGCCTGGTGGTCGAGCTGGGTGCCGGCACCGGCGCGGTAACCCAGGCACTGCTGGATCATGGCGTGCCGGCCGACCGCCTGCTGGCGGTGGAGAATAGTCCTTACTATGCCGATTTGCTGCGCAAACGCTTTGCGGGCGTGGAAGTCGCGGAAGGCGACGCGCTGCAGTTCGACCGGCTGCTGCCGTCGGGCATGCCTGTCGCGGCGGTGGTTTCCGGCATTCCGCTGCTGCATCTGGCGTCGACGCAGAGGCGCGCGTTCATTGAACGCGCGCTGGCCCTGCAACCGGTGGGCGGCCTGTATGTACAGCTTTCCTATGGCTGGGTGCCGCCGGTGGAGCCGGGCCGGGACATGGCCATGGGCCGGACGGTAGTCTGGCGCAATTTCCCGCCGGCCCATATCTGGACCTTCACCGCGCGCGCCATTTGCGCGCCGCAACGGCTTGCTCGGCCGGCGCTGGCCCGCGTCGCTCTCAACACCTGAATCACATCATTCAAGCAAATGCTTATCGCAGGCTTGAAAATAAATAACTAGTCAGTTATTAATTAAGCCATGAAAGCCAAACGCTGGGAACGCCGCAAGGACGACCGCGCCGCCGAAATCCTGGAAGCGGCCCTGGTCTGTTTTGCCGAGAACGGCTTCGCCGCCACCCGCATGGAGGACATTGCCGAGCGGGCGCGCATCACCAAGGGCACGATCTATCTCTATTTCGAGAGCAAGGAGGATCTTTTCAAAAGCCTGGCGCGCCAGTCGATCGGGGCGCAGATCGAAACCATTACGGCGCATGTGAAGGCCTTTGACGGCAACAGCGCCGACCTGTTGCGCTTCGTGCTGGGCACGGTGGGGCATTTCGTGACCACCAGCGACCGGGTGGTGCTCTCCAAGGTGCTGCTGGCGGAAGCCGGAAAATTTCCCGAACTGGCGGAATTCTGGCGGCGCGAAGTGATCGACCGGGGGCTTGGACTTTTCACCGCCATCATCCGGCGCGGCCAGGCGCGCGGCGAATTCCGCAAGCTGCCGCCCGAACATGCCGCTCGCCTCTGTATCGCGCCCATGCTGATCATCATGTTCTGGCGCACCATCTTCTCGCGCTTCGACGAGATGCCCTACGACTATCAGGGCCTGGTCCAGTCCCATCTCGACACGCTGCTGCGCGGCCTCGCGGCGGAGAAAGCGGCATGAAGATATTTGCAATCATCGCCCTGCTGTTGCTGGCGGCGTGCGGCGAGAAGCCCAATGATGCCTGGCTGGGCTATGCCGAGGGCGAGGAAGCGCTGATCGCGGCGCCGCAGGCGGGATGGCTGACGAACATGCCGCTGCAGCGCGGACAAATCGTACGCAAGGGCGACACGTTGTTCGTGCTGGACAATAGGCGCGAAGAGGCGGGCCATGACCAGGCCGCCGCGCAACTGGCGCAGGCCCGCGCCACCCTCGCGCAGGAGCGCGTCAACCTGTCGTTTACCCGCACCCAGTTGACGCGCCAGGACCGCCTGGCCCAGGACGGCGTCGGTGTTCCCGCCGTGCGCGACGAGGCGCGCAATGCGCATCAGCAATCGCAGGCGCGGGTAGCGCAATTGGAAAGCCAGATCGCGCAGATGAGCGCCGTGGTCGGTTCCTCGGCCTATACCTTGTCCCAGCGCACCATTGTTTCGCAGACCGAAGGTTCGGTGCAGGATGTTTATTTCCGGCAGGGAGAGTATGTCCCAGCCTCGGTGCCGGTGGTGTCGGTGCTGCCGCCCGGCAATATCTTTGTGCGCTTCTTCGTGCCGCAAAGCCAGTTGTCGCGGGTGAAGCTGGGGCAGCGCGTGCGCATCACCTGCGACGGCTGCGCGCCGCTGGAAGCAAATATCTCATTCATTTCAGCGCGTGAGGAATTCACCCCGCCGGTGATCTTCAGCGTCGAAAACCGCGAAAAGCTCGTCTTCAAGCTGGAAGCGCGTATGGAAGGCGGGTTGAAGCTCAATCCCGGCCAGCCGGTGGAAGTGCGGCCGCTATGAACGCCGTCTTTACGTCATGAATGCTGCGCGGGCAGTCGGTGGAGCTCTGGCCATCGACGTGAAAGGCCTGACCAAGCGCTTCGGTGCCAAGGTGGCGGTCGATCATGTCGATATCCAGGTGCCCGAAGGCGAGGTCTGGGGTTTCCTCGGCCCCAACGGTTCGGGCAAGACCACCACCATCCGCATGTTGTGCGGGCTGCTGACGGTGGACGAGGGCAACGGCACCTGCCTGGGCTATGACATCCGCACCCAGCCCGAACTGATCAAGCGCCAGGTCGGCTACATGACCCAGCGTTTCAGTTTCTGGGAAGATCTTTCCATCCGCCAGAATCTGGAATTCGTGGCGCGGCTCTATGAGATTCCCGACCGCAAGGCGCGCGTCACGACCGCCATCGCAAGGCTGGGCCTGGACAAGCGCCAGCACCAGCTGGCGGGGGAGCTTTCCGGCGGCTGGAAGCAGCGCATGGCGCTGGCTGCCTGCATGCTGCACGAACCGAAGATGCTGCTGCTGGACGAGCCCACCGCCGGCGTCGATCCCAAGGCCCGGCGCGACTTCTGGGAACAGATCCACCAATTGTCGGACCAGGGCCTGACCGTGCTGGTCTCGACCCATTACATGGACGAAGCCGAACGCTGCGACCGCATCGCCTATATCCTCAACGGCCGGATGGTGACCAAAGGCTCGGTCCAGGATGTCATCGACCATTCCGGCCTCGTCACGTTCACCGTGGAAGGCGCAGGCGTGCGCCGGCTGTTGCCGGAATTCCAGGACAAGCCGGGCGTGGATTATGCCGGTTTCTTCGGCGCGGCGCTGCACGTCAGCGGCCATGATCGCGCCGCGCTGGAAGCCACCCTCGCGCCCTATCGCTCCCGCAACGGCGTTACCATCGGCGAAGTGCCGCCCAGCCTGGAGGATGTCTTCATCCAGTTGCAGGAGGGCGCGCCGTGAGGGTTTTCTCCCTGGCGCGCATCTGGGCGATCCTGCTCAAGGAAGTGCTGCAGATGCGGCGCGACCGCATCACCATGGGCATGATCGTCGGCGTGCCGCTGATGCAGCTCTGCCTGTTCGGCTTCGCCATCAATTTCAATCCCAAGGCGCTGCCCACGGCAGTCAGCGTCGCCGATCCCGGCCCCTTCGCCCGCTCCATCGTCGCGGCGCTGCGCAACTCTTCCTATTTCGAGATCGTCGCCGAAACCAACTCGCCCACGCAAGCGCGCCAGCTATTGCGCAAGGGCGAAGTCCTGTTCGTGGTCGAGATTCCGGTCAATTTCACCCGCGACCTGATGCGCGGCCAGCGGCCTGACCTTCTGATTGAAGCGGACGCTACCGATCCTGCCGCCGGCGGTTTCGCCATGAACGCCTTCCAGGGCCTGGCGTTGACGGCGCTGCGCGACGACCTCAAAGGACCGCTGGCGGCACGCGCGCAGGGCCCACCACCTTTCGATACCATCACGCACCTGCTCTACAATCCGGAATCCAGCACCCAATACACGATCGTGCCTGGTCTGCTGGCGATCATTCTCACCATGACCATGGTGCTGATGACCTGTCTGGCGCTGACGCGTGAGCGTGAACGCGGCACCTACGAAAATTTGCTGGCGATGCCGGCGACGCCGGTCGAGATCATGATCGGCAAGATCGCGCCCAACATCCTGGTCGGCGCCATCCAGAGCGGCATCATCCTGCTGATGGCCAAATTCGTCTTCGCCGTGCCGATGGCGGGTTCCTTCCTGCTGCTGGCGGGCGCGCTGGCGGTCTACATCATCGCCAATCTGGCGGTGGGCTACAGCTTTTCCACCATCGCCGACAACCAGCTGCAGGCAATGCAGATGACCACCTTCTTCCTGCTGCCGGCGATCCTGCTGTCCGGCTTCGCTTTCCCCTTCGACGGCATGCCGCAATGGGCGCAATATATCGGCGAGGTCCTGCCGGCGACGCATTTCCTGCGCATCATCCGCGGCATCCTGCTCAAGGATAACGGCTTTCCGGAAATCTGGCCTGAACTCTGGCCGCTGCTGCTCTTCACCCTGGTGGTGGGAACGGTCGCCTTGCTCCGCTTCCGCCGCACGCTGGATTAGGGAGTGATGACTACGGCACGAACAGCATGAAGACGCCGACCAGCGCCGCCAGGCTGATGCCGGTGAGCAGCAGAGTCTGGGTCAGCCGGTAACGCAGGCTGAAGAACAGGATATAGCCGATCAGCGACAGTACCAGGAACAGCCCCGAGGTGATGTCGATCAGCAGCTTCCAGGCCCGGCCGGCATTTTTGCCGCGATGCAGGTCGTTGATGATGGTGACGGCGTCGGATTTGCGCTGCACAGCTTCCGCTTCGCCTGTGGCAAGATCCAGCGTCACGCTGGTATTGCCGGTGACGCCGTCGAAGCGCAGGAGTGCCTCTTCGCCGTCGATCTCGCCGCTGGTATAGGCGCCGCGGATGCCGTCCTGCCCCTCGATGAGTCTGGCCAGAGCCAGCAATGCATTGCTCTGCTTCAGGGCGACGTCGATATCTGCGTTGGGCAGCTTGAGAATGGTTTCCACGGGCGCAATCTCGTCCTGCCGCAGCCATTCGGGATGGTTGAGCAATATCCCGGTCAGCGAGAAGAACATCAGGGCGATGAAGGCGAAGGCCGAGAGATAACCATGCCAGAGGCGGCACTGGCGGTAGAAATTGATTTTCCAGGCCGGCATGACGCGGGGCTGGCGGCGCAGGATGGTGGCAGGAACCTGGCCGGTAATGTCGGTCATAGCTTTCTCCCGAAACTCACCCGGGTGCGGCCGACTTCGCCATCGGCCTTGCCTTCGACGGTGACGCCGTCCGGCCCCAGCGTCAGCTCGACGCGCTGCACGGTGTGGCCGCCCTTCTCGCGCGAGGCCTCGATGTTGAGAACATATTTGCCCTGCGGCGCCTTCTTGCCATCATCGGCGATGCCGTCCCAGGACACGCTGTAGCGGCCGGGCGCGCGGGTGGGCCGGGTTACCGAATCCACCAGCTTGACGTCATTGCGGCCGAAGCGGCGCCAGTAGATGTAATTTTCCTCGCGCCAGCGTGTTTCGCGGCCGAGAGTCAGCAGTGTCTTCACCAACTTGCGGTTCTCATCGGTGATCCAGATGGCGACATAAGGATTGTGATAGGCGTTGGTATCGACCTTCGGAACTTCATATTCGATATCCAGCGAGAATCCCGCGGGCCAGGGGGCACTGTTTTGCGGATATGCGATCTGCCGCAGGCGCGGCGTGCGGAATTCCTCCCAACGCGCGGAGGTGAAGAATTGTCCGTCGCGGGTGAGGATACGCGCCGCCACGCCCGGCAAATCATCTGCCAGGCGCAGGCTGACATCCGGCGCCATCACCGAAAAGGCCGTGGCCAGCGCATCGGCATCGGCGGCGTCGTCCGCCACCACGGTGGCATAGGCGACATGTTCGACGGCGCGGCCGGTTTGGGGGCACAGCATTGCCTGGCGGCGTGAGGAAATGCCGCTGGTGGCGGCGCCCTGGTTGCCGAGTAACAGATGCGACGCGGGCGGGGCATTGTCGGCCGTCCGCTCCGGCGTGATCAGGCCGACGCGCCAGCCATCGCCACCGGGCGGCACGCCCCAGCATTTCAGGTCGCCGCCGATATCGACCATCATGCCCTGAAGGCCCGGCACGGCTTTCGCCGCCGCCAACGCGCAATCGATGATGTAGCCCTTGGCGAGACCATCGACCGCGAACACGACATTGTCGGGGCGGCGGATGGTGCGGGTGACGGGGTCCAGTGCAACCGCGGCGGCGGCAATGCCGGCCGACAGCGGCGCGTCGCTGCAGCCATGCAGCAACCGCCCCAGCCGCGCGCTATAGGCGCCGCCGGTGATGCCGCGCCAGCGTTCGCAGGCCGCAATCACGGCGAACAGATCGTCCGATACGGACAGTTCGGAGGCGCGGTTCAGCGCCATCAATTCGCTGTCGCCGCGCCAGCCGCTCAGCACCGCATCCAGACGCGCGATCTCGCTGCGCACGGCATCGATCGCCAGCGCCGCGGCGAGGGGGCGTTCGGCCACCGCGGCCAGGTCGAGCGAGGTACCCAGAACATGGTCGCCATGCCAGCGCCAAGTGTGGGCTTCGGCGGCGGCCGGGGCGACCAGTGCCGCCGTGATTCCCAGGCCGGCCACTCCCAGTCCGTAAAAATTATGCATCGTCGATTTCCTGCTTTTCCGGAAAAAACTGGCTCCCCATCTTCCTTGTTGATAATGACTCTGCGACTGACTTGCAATATGGACGGGTTCCGGCTACGACCCCTTCGGAATGTGGAGAGGAGCGGGTGCTTGTCCGCCGCGGATTCGTGAACACGATACGATTTGGGAAATTGCTGGCGATCACCCTGGCCGCGCTCGTTATGCCGGCCGGCGCCTCGGCGCATGTCTCCTACATGTTGCCCAATTTCTTCTCGCTCACCGACGGCCGGATGGTGAC
Organism: Rhizomicrobium sp.; assembly: GCA_035250225.1. Lineage (GTDB taxonomy): Bacteria > Pseudomonadota > Alphaproteobacteria > Micropepsales > Micropepsaceae > Rhizomicrobium. The sequence goes on from DATFFI010000171.1 coordinate 12,359, forward strand.
TATCACCTCGTCCTTCGCGGAAAAGATGTTCAATCCGGAAGTGGTGGTGACCTCGCAGGACTGGCACCTGCTGCGGCCCGACGGCAAGCGCGATACCTTCGACAAGATCACCAGCTTCGCCCAAGTCACCGTGCTGGAAAGTGACATCGCCCAGCCCGGCACCTACCGCTTCACCACTGGCGAGCGGCTTGGCCGTTTCTCGACCATCGCCAGGGTGAAGGACGCCTGGGTGACGGTGAATCCGGAAGATCCCAACGCCAAGGTGCCGGCGGGCGCCACCGAAACCTCGCGTTCGCAGACCGCCACTGTGGCCGATGTCTATTTCACCAAGGGCAAGCCGACGCGCACCGCGGTCGATGCCGCGCCGGTCGGACGCCTGGCGATCACGCCGGTTACCCATCCCAACGCTATCTTCATGGATGAGGGCTTCGACCTGGCGGTGAGTTACGGCGGCAAGCCGCTGCCCAATTTCGAATTGATCCTGTACCGCCAGGACGGCGCCTATGACGAAAAGCCGTTCGAGCAATTCCACAAGACCGACGCGGCCGGAAAACTGAAACTGAAATTCGGCCGCCCCGGCGTTTATCTGATCATGGGCCGTCACATGGGCGATTCGCCGGCCGGCGCCCAGACGCCCTATCGCAGCTACACCACCTCGCTGACCTTTGAAGTCACGCGCTGAAGAAAGACAAACCGATGAAAAACCTCTCGCTCCTCCTTCTTGCCACCACGCTGGCGACGCCTGCCATCGCCCAGACCACCGCTGTCGCACCGCCGCTGAAAGTGCCGGACGAGCGCGCCACCGGCGGGCACGAGAAGATCAACTTCCTTGATTTCTACGACACCGATGGCGATGCGATCGTCAGCCGAGCCGAGTTCGAATCCGCGCGCCTGCGCGACTATCAGCGCACTGCCGTTTCGAACCGGGCTGTCGGCATCACCGAAGCTGAGTATGTCGCCGAATTCACCGAGCGGCTGGAGCGTCAGCTTCGGGCGAAGCGCGAGGGGCAGATCAAGCAGACCCATTCGCGCTTCGGCGTCCTGGACAAGAACAAGGATGGCCGCATCAGCCAGGACGAGTTCATGAATTCGGGCAACAACACCTTCTTTCACTTCGATTCCAACAAGGACGGCGTAGTGGACGAGAAGGACAAGTCCGAAGCGTTCTGACCTGCTTCGCCCGGATTTCCGGGCGGAGTGCGGACCTATTATGCGACTGAATCTCATTATCAATTATGATCAGGTATCACCAAGGGGCTGTTTCTAATGTCGAAATCCAGACTTTCGCTTCTGTTGCCGTCACTGTTGCTGGCTTGCAACGCCTCCGCGCTGATGGCGCAGGAGCCGGTGCAGGTCGCCGAGGCGGCGTTCGAAAGCGTCACGGTCTCCGCCACGCGCCGCGCGCAGCCGGTGTCGGAAGTCCCCGCCACGGTCAGCGTCATCACCGCGCAGCAGATCGAGGAAAACTTCGCCACCGACATCAAGGACCTGATCCAGTATGAGCCGGGTGTCTCGGTGCGATCCTCCACGCCGCGCTTCGGCGCCGCGCTGGCCGGTACCGGCCGGGACGGCAATAGCGGCTTCAACATCCGCGGCCTGGAAGGCAATCGCGTCCTGATCATCACGGACGGCATCCGCATGCCGGACGCCTTCAGCTTCGGCGGCCAGTCGGTCGGCCGTGGCGATTACATGGACCTCGACACCATCAAGTCGGTGGAAATCCTGCGCGGTCCCGCCTCGGCGCTTTACGGCAGCGATGGCGTGGCGGGCGCGGTGAGCTTCATCACCAAGGACCCGGCGGATTACCTCCGCAATGGCCGCAACCATGCCCTGCAATACACGCCCGGCTACAAGTCGGCGGACCGGGAATTTTCCAACAGCATCATGGGCGCCTGGGCCGAGGGCCCGCTGCAGGCGATGATCTCCTATACCCGCCGCGACGGGCATGAACTCGACAATAGGGGCACCAACGATTCGGCCAACACCGACCGCACCACGCCCAACCCGCTGGACATCTCCTCCAATGCCGTGCTGGCCAAGGGCCTTTATACCCTCAACGACGCGCACCGCTTCCACCTGACCTACGAATATTTCGACAATGGCCTGGATGCCAATGTGCTCAGCGCCATCGCCAAGCCGCCGCTGGCCGCCACCAGCGTGTTGGGCCTGACCGCGCGCGACAGCACTACCCGCAGCCGCACCAGCCTGGATTATCGCTACAATGGTGCCGCGGGCGACCTGATCCAGCGCGGCATCGGCGCGGTCTATTTCCAGCAGAGCAAGACGCTGCAGGCTTCCTACGAAGACCGCAACACCGCCGCCGACCGCATCCGCATCAACACGTTCGACAATGGCGTGTTCGGCTTCACCGGCCAGGTGGAAGGCGGCTTCACGACCGGCGATATTTCGCATTTCGTGATTGTCGGCGGCGATTTCTCGGTGGACCGGCAGGAAGGCACTCGCGACGGCACCGTGCCGCCGGTGGGCGAGAGGTTCCCCACCCGCGCCTTCCCCAACACCGACTACACGCTGGCCGGCTTTTTCATCCAGGATGAAATCCGTCTCTTCGGCGACCGCCTGGCGCTCTTTCCGGCATTGCGCGTCGATCACTATTCGCTGGAGCCGGAGGCGGACGCGCTGCTGCCGGGCCTTGTTCCCGCCAGCCAGAGCGATACCCGCCTGTCGCCCAAGTTCGGCGCGGTGCTCAAGATCACGCCCGAGCTGAATGTCTATGGCAGCTACTCCCAGGGCTTCAAGTCGCCGTCGCCCTCGCAGGTGAACAACGCCTTCGCCAACATCGTCGCCAATTACCGTTCGATTCCCAATCCCAACCTGAAGCCGGAAACCAGCGAAACCGTCGAAGGCGGCATCCGCTACGACGATGGCGGCTTCCATGCCAGCGCCTCGGTTTTCTCGGGCCAGTATCGCGACTTCATCGAACAGGTTCGGGTGGGCGGCAATTTCACGCCTCTCAATCCCGCCATCTTCCAGTTCATCAACCGCAGTTCCGTCCGCATCAGCGGCGCCGAAGGCAAGCTCGGCTATCGCTTCGACGACGGCTTCGACGTGATCGCGGCGGTCTCCTATGCCGTTGGCAATTCCTTTGTCGCCGGCGTGCGCGCGCCGCTGGACACCGTCGACCCGGTGAAGTTCGTGGCCGGCTTTGGCTATCGCGATCCGGAGAACCGGTTCGGCGGCAGGCTGACCGCCACCCATTCGCAGGGCAAGGATCGCTCACGCATCAGCCCGACCCTATGCACCCCGAACTGCTATCTGCCGGATAGCTTCACCATCCTGGATGCCACCGCCTTCTGGAGCGTCAGTGAGAATTTCACCTTCCGCGCCGGCGTATTTAATGTGTTCGACACCAAGTATGCCTGGTGGTCGGATGTCCGTGGTCTCGCCTCCAATTCGCCGGCGATCGATGCCTATACCCAGCCGGGCCGCAATTTCGGCATCTCGCTCACGGCGCGGCTCTGAGCCATTGTGAAATGTCTGGGCCGCAATCTCGACAACGGGAGCTGCGTCCTGACGCGGCGCTTGGCGCCTTGCTTCGCTCCGACCGCAATACCCGGCAGAAGCGCGCCGATCTGAAGTAGAGCGCCGATCCAGCAATCTGCGCTATTTCAACACCGCATCGCCGTGGGCGTTATTGTGCCTGAGTTGGCGTTTGAGTTGGCGTTGTTGTGTCTGAGTTAATGCGCCTGTTTTTGTGCGCCGCAGCGCATAACAGTGCTCTATTTGCATCATGACGACTGCGTAACGACCGGGACCGCTGATTGGTGCCCTGCCTCCGTTGACATCCGTCACCGGCGCCGCAAACCTTTGCCAGCGCCGCAGAGCGCCGTTGATACGATCACAAAGTTACAGGGGAGGGAACCATGTTCAATCTGAAGCAAGGCCTGCTTGGCGGGTCGGCCACTGCCGTGCTCGCGCTTTCGTCGCTGAGCGCCGCTTTGGCCCAGGACGGCACGCCCGATGTCGAGGTGGTCCATTCGTCAGCATCCCGCATCGAGCTCAAAGGGTTCGAAGCGCCCACGCCGGTCAATGTCATCGGCATCGAGACCATCAACCGCGATGCCAAGGTCAATATCGGCGACCAGATCCGCGAATTGCCGCAGATTCGGGGCGGCCAGGGCATCAACAGCGGCTCGAATTCGCGCAATGTCGCGCAGGCCAATGCCGGCGTCGATACCGTCGCCATCCGCAACCTGGGCACCAACCGCAACCTGGTGCTGATCGATCGCCAGCGCGTCGTCGGTTCTTCGGTTCAGAACAACGAAGTCGACATCGCCATGATTCCCAGCTCCATCGTCCAGCGGGTCGATGTGGTGACCGGCGGCGCCTCCGCCGCCTGGGGATCGGACGCCGTCACCGGCGTGGTCAACATCGTGATCAACAAGACGTTCGAGGGCTTCAAGGGCAGCTTCTCCTATGCCAACAAGACCGAAGTACCGCACGCCCAGTATCGCGGCGAATTGGCCTGGGGCACCAGTTTCCTGGGCGGCAAGGGCCATGTCATGCTCGCCGGCAACTGGACCGTCAGCAACGACACGGTCTTCCGCGGCCAGCTTTACAATGACGGCCGCGCCTTTGTTTACAATCCCGCTTATTGTAACGCCGGCGGCGTCGCCTATGCTGGCGCCGCCACCACCGGCGGCACCTGTGCCAGTCCCTCGGGCCAGCCGCTGCTGGTCTATGCCTATGGCACAGGCAGCGCCACCGTCAGCAGTGGCGGCCTGATCAACAACAACAGTGCGGGTCTCGCCGGATCCGGCCTTGCCGCCGACGGACTGAAGGGCTTGCAGTTCGTCGGCACTGAAAAGACCGTTGCGCCCTTCAACTACGGCACGGTGCATAACGGTTCCACCTGCTACAATGGCTGCAGCAATGACCAGTTCACCGGCCTGACGCCCTGGGATCCGATCCCGGCCGCGCCCTATCACAGCGCCAATTATTTCAGCTATGCCAGCTATCAGATACTTCCCGATGTGAAGGCATCGATTCAGCTCAACTATTCGCGCCTTTCCAGCCGCACCTTCGGCGGTGAAAAATTTGCGTCCAATGTCGCCATTTATGCCGACAATCCGTTCCTGCCGGCGGAAATCGGGCAGCGCTTTGTCTGCAATCCGGCCGCGCCGGTCGGCGTGGCCGCCTGCGCCGCCGGCACCACGACGCTGTCGAACGGCTACAATCCCTATACCTTCCAGAATGAGATCGGCGCGCTGACCCTGGCGCAGCGCCAGGCCCGCCCCACCCAGAGGCTGACCATGGGCCTGGAGTATCTCAACAATGCCGTCGCCGGTGGCGCCGGCTCGCCCATCACGAAACCGCTCTGGACGCTGGACAATCTCTGCTCTGCCATCGGCGTGCCCTGCTCCTATATCAGCAAGACGCTGATGCGCGGAGCGTTCAGCCTGGACGGCACGCTGAGCGACAGCTGGACCTGGAATACTTACATCCAGACCGGCACCACCCGCATCCGGCAATTTTCGCCCGGGAATACGATCAATGCGCGCTTCAACAATGCCCAGGACGCGGTCCGTATCACCTCGGGCAATGTCGGCACCTCGGGACTGCCGCTCGGCTCGATCCAGTGCCGCGGCTTACTCAACCCGGCCCTGGCGCAGCACACAAGGAATACCGCCGGCGTCGCGGTCGCGGATGACATTACCGGTTGCCAGCCCATGGATCCTTTCGGTTACCAGAATATCAGCAACGCGGCCAGATTGTTCGTCACGCCGGGCCTCAATCCCGACAGCACCGGCATCC
>DATFFI010000172.1:0-12091 GCA_035250225.1 Rhizomicrobium sp.
GCACCAGCAGCAGCAGCCACAGCAGGGTGGGCCAGGCGAAATCGACGGACGGAACCATGCCGGCCCACGGGATTTTCCCGATCCTGGTCCACAGGTCATGCATGGCGCGGCCCTGCGGAAAGCGTGGCGCGATGCTTGCGCATATCGGCGAAACGCAACACCGCGTCCGCCACGTCATCTTCGGTGGAAAGTTCCATGGCATCGACGCCGGCACTGCCAAAGGCGGCATGCAATTCGTCTTCGCGCGCTGCGGCGGCTTCCGTGAAGCGGCGGCGGAAATTCGGATCATGGGTATCGACAAAGACCTGCTCGCCGGTTTCCGAATCCTGGAAGGTGAGCAGGCCCAGATCGGGCAGCCGCATTTCAAAGGGATCGGTCAGGCGCACCGCGATCACGTCATGGCGGGCGGCAAGCTGGCCGAGCGGCGTTTCCCAGCCCGGTGGGCTGATGAAGTCCGAAACGATGAAGACCAGAGCGCGCTTGCGGATCATGCGGGCGGCGTCGCGCAGCGCGTGCGTCAGGTCGGTCGGCCTGGCGGGACGAGGACGGGCGAGCGCGTCCAGGATGGTATGGATCTGGCGCCGGCCGCTGCGCGCCGGGATCACGGTATCGACGCCGCCGGAAAAGAGCAGGGCGCCGGCCCGGTTGCCGCGCCGCGCCAGGAAGCGGCAGATCAGGGCGGTGAAGTCGGTCAGCACGGCGCGCTTGGAAACGCTCACCGACTCGAAATCGATCGAGGGACTCATATCGAGCAGGAACCAGGCCGTGACCTCGCGGTCTTCGATATATTCGCGCACATGCGGAATCTGGGTGCGGGCCGTCACATTCCAGTCGATGCGGCGGACATCGTCATGAAACTGGTATTCGCGCAAATCGGCCAGATCCAGGCCCTGGCCGCGGAAGGGCGATTTGTGGTCGCCCTGCAGCAGCCCTTCCAGCCGCCGCGCGATCGTAAGATCGAGCCGGGAAAGCAGGGCCTCAGACGCTTGCGGCGGCGCGGACATGGCTCTCCAGCACTCTCTCCGGCGGCCTCACGGCCCGCATGACGTCGCGCACCAGGCTGTCGGCGGTGACGCCTTCGGCCAGCGCCTCGTAGGAGGGGATGACGCGGTGGCGCAGCACGTCCGGCGCCACATCGACCACATCCTCCGGCAGCACATAGTCGCGGCCGCGCAGGAAGGCGAGCGCGCGGCCCGCCTCGATCATGCCGATGGTGGCGCGCGGGGACGCCCCGTAGAGAATAAAACGGCGATGGCCGGGCAGGCCCGCCTTCATCGGTTCGCGCGTCGCCGCCACCAGCCGCACCGCATAGGTGATCAGGGCAGGGTCGACATAGACCGTCCTGGCCTTTTCCTGCATTTCCAGCAGTTGGTCCGTGGTGGTGACGGCGCCGATCAGGGCGGCGGCGCCGGTGACGCGCTGCACGATGACGAATTCCTCGTCCTCGCTGGGATAGGTGACCATCACCTTCATCATGAAGCGGTCGACCTGCGCTTCGGGCAGGGCATAGGTGCCTTCGGTTTCGATCGGATTCTGCGTCGCCATCACCACGAAGGGCTTGGGCACCGGATAGGTCTCGCCCGCGATGGTGACCTGGCGCTCCTGCATCACTTCCAGCAGGGCGCTCTGCACCTTGGCGGGGGCGCGGTTGATTTCGTCGGCCAGCACCAGATTGGCGAAGACCGGGCCCAGCATGGTGGTGAAGTCGCCGCTCTTCTGGTTGTAGATGCGCGTGCCGGTAAGGTCGGACGGCACCAGGTCGGGCGTGAACTGGATGCGCTTGAAGCTGCCCGACATGGCCCGGGACAGGGTGGCGACGGTCAGCGTCTTGGCCAGGCCCGGCACGCCTTCCACCAGAAGATGGCCGCCGGCCAGTAGCGCGATCAGCACCCGTTCCAGGAAATAATCCTGGCCCACCACGATTTTCTTCACTTCGTAGAGAAGATGCTCCAGCCCCGTATTGGTCCCGTCCGTCATGCCGCTATCCCGTGATGCCTTGCGTGTTGGTGTGATGGTGCTGCGATGCCCTCTATAGTGGCCCCTCTACAATGGATTATCTCCCACGGCGCGGGCCGCATTCTCGATCGGCACGGCGAAGGCCATGCCGGCAAAGACGCGGTTGCCCGACGGGTTGTAGATGGCGGTGACGATGCCCACGACCTCGCCGTCGCGATTGACCAGCGGTCCGCCCGAATTGCCCGGATTCACCGCCGCATCGAACTGGATGAGGTTGCTCATCTTGGGTTTTTCCTTGTCGGCGGGATCGACGAATTCGCGCTTCAGGCCGGAAATCACGCCGGCGGAGGTCGAAGGGCCGATGCCGAAGGGAAAGCCCGACGCCACCACCGTGTCGCCGGGATTGAGGTCGCGGGTCGAAGCCAGGGTGGCGGGTTTGAGATCGTCGGGCTGCTTGCGCGCCCTTATCACCGCCAGGTCATTCTCGGGCTGCATCGACACCAGGATGGCGTCGGATTTGCTGCCGTCCCAGAACGTGACTTCCCAACGGTCGGTCGAGCGGATGACATGCAGGTTGGTGAGAATGTCGCCGCGCTCGCTGATCACCACGCCCGAACCGGTGGCGTCGGCACCCGGCTTGCCGTCAGGTCCGGTGGCTTCGGCCTTCTCAGTGTCGCGTTCTTCCGGCGCCGGCGGCACATAGCGCTTGCCGGCCTTGCGGGCCGCGGCGCGGGCTTCCTCTTGCGCCGTCCTGGCGATCTCGGCGGCATGTTCGGGCGACAGGAAGCCTTCCACCCGCACCAGCGAGGGAGCGATGATCGCCGACGCCATCGCGGTCTGGTCGGGACCGGGTGGCGTGTTTTCCAGCGTGTTCTTGACCGCGTTGTCGATGTCCCACTGGGTGTATTCACGCGGCCCCGGATTGGCGAGGCGCCAGCCATAGAGAACCGACAGGGTCAGCAAGACCGCCAGCAGCACCATGGCGGTGGAAAAGGCTGCTGTCCTCAGCTTGCGCCGCTCCAGCCAGAAGGTGAAGCGCGTCCAGGTCCGGGCAACCGGGCCGGGGCCGCGTTCTTCCTCGATCCAATCGTCGCGGGCTTCGCTCGCTCGGCGATCCGCCATGGAGCGGGCGCGTATGCTGCGGCTGCAAAGGGTCTTACGTTTCATCACGGACCCGCAAGGAATGCCCGGAAAGCCTACGCCAGATCAGCGATTGTGCAAAACCGACGCAGCCCGGATCTGGTCGCAAAATATGTCGGCTTCACCGGTTGAAACCTGGACAAACCCTTATGGAGCCCTGGTTGCACTTTAGCCCGATTTGGGGGTGTGAAAACGATGTCGCTTTTCGTGGCGCGGCACTTCTGCTAGGTGCTTTCGCCCGCCGCCAAGCGGGCCCGGAAGCGCGAGGGAAATAGGATAAAATTCCTCCCGGCGGCGGTCCGGAAAATACCAATCCAGCTGGATGACGTGGCGGCATCGAGCAAGAGCATGCCGGGAGCGGTCAGCGCCGCCCCGTGAGAACGAAGTGGGAGACGGGAATGGGTTCGAAGGGCTTGAGCGCGGAAGATCGTGGTCGAATGGAAGATGTGGGCTTCATGGCCTGCATGACCCTGACCCTGCTGGGCAACTATGCCCAGACCGGCCATTTCGGCGGCCCGACCGCCTACACGCCCTTCAACGTCGCCATGCACCTGGCCGGCCCCGAGCTGGGCGGCCTGCGCTATGACCTGCGCCGTCCCAAGCATCCCTTCGGCGACAAGTTCATGATGGCCGCCGGCCACAGCGTGCCGACCTGCTACGCCCTCTGGATGGTGCTGAGCCAGGCCATGGAGCGCCGCCACAAGAATACCGGCGACAAGAAGTATTATGTCGATCCCGAAGTCGCGGTCCTGCCGGTCGATGCCCTGGGCTTCCGTCGCGGCCACGACGCCATTAAGAATCTATTGTCAGATCACGGCCTTAGCGACAATCCGCTGTTCGCCCAGGCCAAGGCACGCGGCATCAAGGCCCTGGCCGGTCATGCCGAGAGCATCGACGTGACCAACGATACCAATGGCGGTCCGTCCGGCGTCGGCGTTGCAACTTCCGCAGGCAAGGCGGCTTTCTGGGACATGGTGGGCGCGCCGCTCAATGGCGGTCCCAAGATCGTCTGCTTCGAAGGCGAATTCGCCATGACCGAAGGCCATGCCCAGGAAGTGAAGACCCAGGCGATGGCGATGCAGGTCGGCAAGCGCCTGCGCATGATCCTGTCGGACAACAATGCCGGCATCGACGACGCCCTGATCGGCGGCGTCATCTCCAACAAGACCCCCGGCTATGTCCTCAAGGACCAGTGGAGTTCCTATGGCTGGAACGTGCTGACCGTCGATGACGGCGCCGACTATGACAAGATCGTCTCGGCGATGAAGGAAATGGAAGCGTGGGACGCCAATGACCGCCGTCCCATGATCGTGATCGCCAAGACCGTCAAGGGTTACTGGCCGGGCGCCGTCAATGGCGGTCTGGGCGCGACCAAGCAGATCACCGGCTACAAGAGCCATCCCTACAGCCAGAAGATGAACTCGGAATATTTCGTCGCCATGGCGGAGTCGTTCGAGAAGCGCTACGGCATCACCTTCGAAGGCATCCGCAACGGCGCCGTCAGCGACACCAAGGAACGCCTGATCCAGTTCAAGACCAATATCGACAAGGTGATGTCGGTGCTGGACCAGAACGGGCTGGGCGACTGGGTCGCCGATCGTCTCGTCGCCATCGGCGACCAGGTCAAGGACCAGCACAAGCTCAATGTCGACAACACCACCGATCCCTTCCAGGACGAGCGCCTGCGCGTCGCCAATCTGCCGATGGACCCCCAGAAGGTGACGGCGAAGAACGACCTGTCGGGCGCCACCAAGGAAGTCGCCATCACCCTGTTCGAGCAGCCGGGCAAGTCCTGGGGCGCGCGCCGCGCCATCTCGGAAGTGGTGAAGTGGATGAACTATGTCACGGGCAACCGCTTCGTCACCCTGGCCGCCGACCTGTCGGAATCGATCAATGTCGAGCATGGCGCGATCTGGGGTCATTACGATCCGGAAGAAAATCCGCGCGGCACCCGCGTCAAGGCGGCGATCCAGGAAGCGGGCAATGTCGCATCCGCCATCGGCCTGGTCAGTCAGAGCGCCTCGGTCGATCCGAACAAGTTTTCGGGCGTCTGGGCGCTGTCGGGCACCTATGGCGCCTTCACGCCCCTGATGTACACGCCGGCCCGCGTCTGGAGCCAGCAGAACCAGGACAGCAAGTTCCGCGTCGGCGTGCTGCATATCCTGGCCGGTCACTCCGGTCCGGAAACCGCGGCCGACGGGCGTACCCATTTCGGCATCTTCGCGACGCAGGTGTGGAAGCTGTTCCCGCGCGGCCAGACCATCCACCTGAATTTCTGGGACTATAACGATGTCGCCGCCGGCTATTTCGCCGCCGCCGAAATCGCCGCGCGCGATCCCAAGGTCGGCATCATCTCGATCGAGGTGGCCCGTCCCGACAATGCGGTGGCCGACCGCAGCAAATTCGCCGACAAGGACATCAAGGCCGCGGCCAAGGGTTTCTATGTCATCCGCGACTTCGCGGCGGGCAAGCCCCGCCACGGCTATGTGCTCTGCCAGGGCGCGTCCTCGACCGTGAATACCGTCAAGCTGCTGTCGCGCATCGAAGAGGCCGGCCTGAACGTGAAGATCATTTCCTGTATCAGCGAGGAACTGTTCGACCGTCAGCCCGAGGCCTATCGCAATGCCGTGCTGCCGCCGGAAGCCTCCTACGACCTGATGGTGGTCTCGACCGGCACCCGCCGTGTCTGGCCGTGGAAGGGTGTGGGTCCGCTGGCCGACGCCTATTCGCTGACCTCGGATTGGGACAACCAGTGGCTGACAAGCGGCCTGGAGAACGACGTCATCGCCGAAGCCCATCTCGACCCCGAGTCGATCTTCAAGGGCATCGAACGCTTCGCCAAGGCGCGGGCCGAGCGGGTCGGCAGCCAGGCCAAGCTTCTCGCTTAATTTCGCCGGGCGGCCCGCGGCTGCGACGGATGGGGCTACAGATAAGGCATCAGTAGCCGCGCCGCCGCGTCGCGCAGGCGCAGCCAGGTGGGACGCGCCAGCATCTCTTCGGGGGTGAGCGCGCGTCCCCTGGCGAGCTTGGCGTCGATCAGGGTGTCGATCGCTTTCGTGAAATCGGCGCCGCAGCATTCCAGGTCGAATTCGAAATTCAGCCTGAGGCTGCGCGTGTCCCAGTTGGAACTGCCCAGCACGCACCATTCTGCGTCCACCGTCACCAGCTTGGAATGGTCGAAGGGCGGCGGCGTCATGGTGAAATGCGCCGCGATATGGCGGAAGAAGCGCACATGGGCGCGCATCGCCCAATCCATCACGCGCTGGTCGGTGACTTCGGGCAGAACGATCTCGACCCGGACGCCGCGCAGGCAGGCCTGGGCGATGGCGAATTGCAGCCGCACATCCGGCAGGAAGTAGGGCGTGACAATGCGTACCCGCTCCCGCGCCAGGCTGAGCGCCGCTCCCAGGATGTTTTCCAGCCGGTAGATTTCGTCATCGGGGCCCGAGGAGATTCCGCGCGCCATGGCCGGACCTTGGTGTGCAAGCGCCGGCCACCAGAAGGCTTCGTCCAGATTTTCCCCGGTGGTGAAATTCCAGTCGCGGGCAAAGGCCTCCATGGCGGAACGCACTGCGGGCCCTTCGAGCCGGAAATGGGTGTCGTCGATATGGCTTTGCGGCCGGCGCTCCCGACAATTCTCGTCTCCGATATTCATGCCGCCCAGGAAGGCGAGGCGCCCATCCACCAGCAGCAGCTTGCGGTGGTTGCGCATGTTCAGGAAGGGCATGCGCCAGGGCAGCCAGGTGTGCAGGAAACGGTCGGCGCGCACGCCGCCGGCCCGCAAACGCCGCAGGATCGGCGCCAGCAGATAGCCGGTGCCGACGCTATCCAGCAGCACCCGCACATCCACGCCCCGCGCCTTGGCCGCGACCAGGGCATCGGCAAAGGCCCGTCCCGCTCTGTCATTGCGGAAAATGTAGGTCTCGAGCGCAATGCAGGACCGGGCTTCGCCGATCGCTTGCAGCATTTCGGGATAGGTCTGGTCGCCGCCCTGCAGTATCCGCAAGCAATTGCCCGGCGTCAGTGGGCGTCCGGTGACGCGCTCGCCGATCTCGGTCAAAAGGGCGATGTGTCCGGGCGGCACCGGACCGGCTGGCGGGTCCGGGCGGCGGCCCGGGGCCGGCTTGCGCTTTGCCAGCTTGAGCGCCCGCCGCGTCACCCGGTTTATGCCGAACAGGAAATAAAGCGTCCCGCCCAGAATGGGTGACAGCCAGGCCGCCGCGATCCAGCCCAGGGCGCCCCGGACATCGCTCTTCTTGAGCAGGACATCCGCGGTGACACCGGCCGCGATGGCCAGGTAAAGCAGGCCCAGGCCGTATTCCACCACCGGTATTGCCAGGATCTCAGATACGGACATGCACTCCTTTTAGCCCAGGTGCCTGGACCGGGGACATGCCGAGGCACAGGATTGTCCTTGAAACCCCCGGCCACCTGGCTAGTTAAATAACGTTCTGGAGTTGTGCTGGTTTGCAGGCTTTTTCATCCGAATCGCCGCCTCTGACGCGGGTCATCAGTTGGAATCTGCTGCGGCGGGTTGGCGCCCGGGTGGAGGATGTCGCCGGCCTGGTCCGCAGCCACCGGCCCGACCTGCTGTTGCTGCAGGAAGCGACGGAAGAGATCGAATCCCTGCCCGAACTGGTGGGCGGCCATTTCCATCGCCATGGCATGGCCCGGCGCATCTATGGCCTGGCGGCCTGGAGTCCCGAGCCCTTCGATCCGACCCTGGCTTTGCGGCTGCCGGCCTCGGTCATACCGGGCCGCGTGCCGCCCCGGCTGGCGCAGCTGGTGAAATTCCGCGGCATTCATTTCGCCAACGTCCATCTCAGCCATGGCCAGTTTCTCAATCGCTGGCAGTTGCTGCATATCGCCGAAGTGCTGGCAGGGCCGGCGGCGATCATCGGCGATTTCAATGCCGTGGGCGCGATTGCCTTGCCCGGCTTTCGCGATGTCGGTCCGCGCCGCCGCACCCACCGCGCCGGCAAGGTCGTATCGCTCCGGCTGGACCGCTGCATGGCGCGCGGCCTGGCCTGCGACGCTTCCGAAGTTCTGGAGAGGGGCGCCTCCGACCATCACCCCATTGTGCTGGACCTCGCGGTCGCCGAAGGGATGCTGCCCGGCTTGCTGGAAAACCTGATCGCACGCCGCCGCCTTATGTCGGAAAAAGCCCGTAAAACAAAGGTTTTTCGTGCTTTTGCGGCGGCCGGGAAGGCTCGTTACACTCAAGAGGCATGAAACCCCGTCTTGCCATCACCATGGGCGACGCTGCCGGCGTCGGCCCCGAAATCGTCATGAAGGCGCTGACGCGCTCCGATGTCTTCGCCCGGTGCCGCCCTTTTGTGATCGGCGATGCCGCCCGGCTGGCCGAGGCCGGCCGGATCGCTGGCGTGGCCGCCGGGCTGAATCGCATCGCCGATCCGGATGCAGCGCGCTTTGAACCTGGCTCGATCGATTGCCTGGATCCGGGCCTGCTTCCGCCCGGCCTGCCGTTCGGACAGGTTTCCGCCGCCGCCGGCCATGCCGCCCATGAATATGTGCGGCTCGCCACGGAGCTGGCGATGGCCGGCCGCATCGAAGGCTTGGTGACGGCGCCCCTCAACAAGGAAGCGCTGCGGGCGGGCGGGCATGACTTTCCCGGCCATACCGAATTGCTGGCTTCGCTCACCGGCGTGGCCGAAGTCTCGATGATGCTGACCGGACCGGGGCTGCGGGTGATTTTGGTGACCTCGCATATGGGGCTGCTGCAAGCGATCCGCGCCATCGAGCCGGGGCTGGTGGAACGGACAATTGCCCGGGGCCGCGATGTCCTGCTCAAGGCGGGCATCGCCCGCGCCCGCATCGCGGTTTGCGGCATCAATCCCCATGCCGGCGAAAACGGCCTGTTCGGCGAAGGCGAGGAAGAACAGAAGATCGCGCCCGCGGTCATGGCCGCCCGGGCCAGGGGCTGGGATGTGGAAGGGCCGCTGCCGGCCGATACGCTTTTCTATCGCGCCCGGCGCGGCGATTTTGACATGGTGGTGGCGATGTATCACGACCAGGGCCTGGGACCGGTCAAGGTGCTGGGGCTGGAATCGGGCGTGAACGTCACGGTGGGCCTGCCGGTGATCCGCACCTCGGTCGATCACGGCACCGCCTTCGATATTGCCGGCACCGGCCGGGCCGATGAGCGCAGCCTGCTGGAAGCGATTGACGCCGCCATTGCATTGGCGCCGCAACGGGCATGATAAGGAGACAAGAATGATCCATCGCATCACTCTCGACCAGGCGAACAAAGTCATCGCTGCGGCCTTCGCCAAGGGCAAGGAACTGGGCCTCAAGCCGCTGAGCGTGGTGGTGGTGGATGCCGGCGGCCATGTGCAGGCCTTCCAGCGCCAGGACGGCGCGTCTTCGATGCGTCTGGGCATTGCGCTGGGCAAGGCGGCGGGCGCGCTGGCGCTGGGTGTCTCTTCGCGCAAGATCGGCGAAATGGCGGCGGAACGGCCGGCCTTCGTGACCGCCATTTCCGGCATTCCGCCCCATGGCCTGGTGCCGGCGGCGGGTGGCGTGATCGTCAAGGGCAGCGACGGTTTTCCGATCGGTGCGGTGGGCATCACCGGCGATACCTCGGACAATGACGAAATCTGCACCCTGGCCGGTATCGCCGCCGCGGGACTGACGGCGGCTTGATGCCCTGATGTCGGACTCCGTTTCTCGCTTGCAGGCACGCTATGGCGCCGCCTTGCCGCCGGCCGGCGCCTGGAATGAAACGCTGGACCTGCTGCTGGCGCATCGTTCGGTGCGCTTCTATCTGCCCGAGTCCCTGCCGGATGGCGCGCTGACATCCGCCATCGCGGCGGCGCAGTCGGCTTCGACCTCTTCCAACCTGCAGGTCTGGAGCGTGATCGCGGTCGAGGATGCGGCGCGCAAGGCCCGGCTTGCGGCTCTGGCGGGTAACCAGGCGCATGTCGCAAAGGCGCCGCTGCTGCTGGTGTGGCTGGCCGACCTCAAACGCGTGCGCGAAGTGAGTCTCCAGGAAGGTGAAAAGGCCGAGGGGCTGGACTATTTCGAAGCCTTCCTGCTGGCGGCGGTCGATGCGGCGCTGGCGGCGCAGAATGCGGCCTTGGGCCTGGAATCGCTGGGCCTGGGCTGCTGCTATATCGGCGGCCTGCGCAATCGGGCGGAAGAGGTCGCCGCCGAACTCGGATTGCCCCGGGATGTCTTTGCCCTGTTCGGAATGACGATGGGCCGCCCCGATCCTGCCCGTCCCGCGCCGGTGAAGCCGCGGCTGCCGCAGCAGGCGGTATTGTTTCGCGAGCAGTATCAGTGGGACGATGCCCAGCGCGCCGCCATTGCCCTTTACAATGAGCGCCTGCGCGCCTTCCAGCGCAGCCAGGGCATGACCGAGCAGGACTGGACGGCGCAGGCGGCCAAACGTGTGCGCGATGAAAAGGCGCTGACGGGCCGGCATGTCCTGCGCGATTTTCTCAATCGCGTCGGGTTCAAACTCCGCTAATTATTCAAACCGCGCAAACGCATAGGAAGCGCGCCCCCGACTCTATCGCTTGGCGCGGGCGCCCTGCTCGACGCCGCCTTCGGCGTCCCCCTTTTCGGGTTTAGGAGGCTGCTGGTCGGACAGACGCTGGCCCGGATTGGCGCTGGGCTGGTTCTTCTGCTGGTTGTCGGCGCCGCGCGCCTTGCGGTGGTGGCTGTTGCCGACACTGCCGATCGATTGTCCCATGGCCATTCCTTGAACGTAAGTCGCCAAATGGTAACGAAAGCTACCGTACCCCGTTCCGGCCGGAACCTGGGCCCGGCGGAACCTGTTCCATTCCGATGAAGCGGTCCGTGCTTTCCCTCCTGTTTGCCGGTTTGATCGGGCTGGCGTTTGTCGGCATCGGGGTGGCGATCCAGCAGGACTTCCGCTTTCCACCCAACAGCCTGCCCTGGCGGCCGGTGGAGCTGGATGCGCCACCCCACTGGCTGGCGCACTGGCAGATGCATCGGCTGAAAAGCAACAATGTGTTGTGCCGGGAAGCGCTGAGGCGTTCGCGCCTGCGCTTCACGCCTCTGGCGGACCGCAAGCTGGGCCAGGCCTGTCGTTATGAGAATGTCATGCGTACGGAGGTCTCGCCCATTGCCTACAACATCACGCCCAATGCGAGCTGCGCCCTGACCGCCGCTTTATATTGGTACCAGGGCCGGCTGCAGCCGATCGCGGAACGGGAGATGAAAAGCCGGCTGGTGCGGATCGACCAGGTCGGTATTTTCGCCTGCCGCAATGTCAATAATGAAGCCGGCGGCTCACGCAGCCAGCATGCCACCGCCAATGCGATCGACATCGAGGCCTTCCGCTTTGCCGACGGCCGGCGGGCCAGCGTGACCCGTGACTATGGCAAGCCGACCGATGCCGGCCGCTTCCTGGCGGCGGCGCACGGCCAAGCCTGCGGCATCTTCAATGGCGTGCTGGGACCGGACTACAACAGGCTCCATGCCAGCCATTTCCATCTCGATATGGGGCCATACTGGATCTGCCGCTAGCGCGCGGCTAAAAATGAATCGGCGCTTCGTGACGCAGGTGAAGCGTCTTTTCGTTGCGCCATTCATTGAGCACCAGCAGCAGCGTCGCCAGATCGAAGAGGGCGAAGGCCAGGACCCAATTCGACCATTGCTCGGCCAGATGAAATGACATGAAGCCGATAAAGCCTGTCAGGATCACGGTGGCGACGGGATAGACCCAGCGGCCGCCTCCCGTCAGCAGCACCAGGGCCAGCACGACCTTCAGGATGCCGTGCGCCAGCAGGTAGATCACGATGAAGGCGACGGAGGAATCCATCAGTTGCGATGCGGCGTCGCGCAGGAATTCGGCCCAGCCGGTGGGCGGCGGTCCTGACGCCAGTTCCGGTGCGGCGAATTTCAGCAGGAAGGCGTTGAAGCGGTCGGCGCCGCTGATCCAGATCACCAGGCCCAGGATGGTCTCGATGGCGCCGTCGATACCCTTGACCGCAATGGTGACCAGATA
>DATFFI010000173.1:0-11121 GCA_035250225.1 Rhizomicrobium sp.
AGTGCCGCAGAGCCAGGAAACAGTCTATGGCGGCGACGGCATCACTGCCGCAACGTCCGCCGCCAGGGGCGAGCGCCAACTGTTCATCGGCTCATTCCGGGATGAAAAAATTCTGGCCTGTGATCTGAAGTAGCGGCGCAGGCGCCGGCAGTTCCAGAAATCTCGAGCCCGGCATTTCGCCGGGCGACAAGCAGCATCAGCTGGCTTCCTTCCCCCTTTGGCGCGTAGCGCCCCTAAAAGGGGGAAGGTGTCGCAGCGAGGTGTTTGCGGAGCAAACCCGAGCTGCGACGGATGGGGGTTCAATAAATAAAAAGGCCGCCCTCACGGACGGCCTTTTTTGAACGCCCCTTTTGAAGTCGGCGCTTAAGCGACCTGCTGCGACTCTTCGCTGCCGTGCGGATCGCGCAGCACATAGCCGCGGCCCCAGACGGTCTCGATATAGTTGGCGCCATCGGTGGCGGCGGCCAGCTTCTTGCGCAGCTTGCAGATAAAGACGTCGATGATCTTGAGCTCGGGCTCGTCCATGCCGCCATAGAGATGATTGAGGAACATCTCCTTGGTGAGGGTGGTGCCCTTGCGGAGCGAGAGCAGCTCCAGCATCTGGTATTCCTTGCCCGTCAGATGGACGCGGGCGCCGTCGACCTCGACCGTCTTGGCGTCGAGATTGACGATCAGCTTGCCGGTGGTGATCACCGACTGGCTGTGACCCTTGGAACGGCGGACCACCGCCTGGCTGCGGGCGACCAGCTCATCCTTGTGGAAGGGCTTGGTCATATAGTCGTCGGCGCCGAAACCCAGCGCCTTGACCTTGGCTTCCACGATGGCGTTGCCCGACAGGATCATCACAGGCGTCTGCACCTTGGCGGTGCGCAGGGCCTTCAGCACTTCAAAGCCCGACATGTCGGGAAGCTGCAGGTCCAGGACAACAATGTCGTAATCATAGAGTTTGCCGAGGTCGATGCCTTCCTCGCCCAAATCGGTGGTGTAGACGTTAAGCCCCTCGCTGCGCAGCATCAGCTCGATGCTCCGCGCCATGGCGCTGTCGTCTTCAATCAGCAATACGCGCATGTCAGGCCCCTTTTAAGTAGCGTCGGATCGGCCGCCGACACGGTTAACCGGTTGCCAGACCGTAAGCGCAAATGGTTAACAGCAGCTTTAACCTCCCGAAGGACTTTCAGCCCTCGCTCACGGCCCTTAAGGGGGTGTTGCGCGGGAACCAGGGGTCCGCCGGCCGAATCCGGGCCCGGCAAGGCCCTGATTCGATTTGTTAAGTTTACCGCCATTTAAATTCTTGGCCGCACTATGCGGGTAACGGGGCGCAAAAAGCGGCCCGGCAAAGGATTTTAATGCGCGCGCTGCTCAAGGAAATCGAAGCCGTCCAACCCCTGACCCGCTTCGGCCGGGTGGCGCGGATCGAAGGCCTGGGCGTGGAGATAACCGGCGCCCTGGGGGCGGTTCGGTTGGGTGGCCAGGTTCGAATAAGCATCGGAAATAACAAGACAATTTCCTGTGAAGTGGTCGGTTTCCGCGATGGCCGCGCCCTGGTGATGCCGCTGGGCCCGCTGGAAGGAATCGCCCTGGGCGCCCGCGCCGATTTTGAAGACCGGCCCGCGGTGATCCGTCCGTCCGCCGCCTGGCTGGGACGCGTCATTGACGGTTTCGGCCATGCGATGGACGGCAAGGGCCCGCTGCCGCAAGGCCCCAAAGCCTATCCCTTGAAGGCATCGCCGCCGCCGGCGACGCAGCGCGCCCGCATGGGCGGCAAGCTCGATCTGGGTGTGCGCGCCATGAACGCCTTCACCACCTGCTGCGCCGGACAGCGCATGGGTATTTTTGCCGGCTCCGGCGTCGGCAAATCGACGCTTCTGGCCATGCTGGCGCGTAACACCAATGCCGACGCCATCGTGATCGGATTGATCGGCGAACGTGGCCGCGAAGTGAAGGAATTCATCGAGGACGATCTGGGCGAAGAAGGTCTCAAGCGCTCGGTGGTGGTTGCCGCCACCGGCGATGAAGCGCCGCTGGTGCGCCGCCAGGCCGCCTATGTCGCCATGGCGGTGGCCGAGAAGCTGCGCGATGACGGCCTGAATGTGCTGCTGCTGATGGATTCGGTGACGCGTTTCGCCATGGCCCAGCGCGAAATCGGCCTGTCCGCCGGCGAGCCGCCCGCCAGCAAGGGTTATACCCCCACCGTCTTTGCCGAGTTGCCGCGCCTGCTGGAACGGGCCGGCCCCGGCACAGAAGACGGCCCCGGCGCCGGAGGCGCCAATGGGAAAATGGGCACCATCACGGGCCTGTTTACCGTGCTGGTGGAAGGCGATGACCATAATGAGCCGGTTTCGGACGCCGTGCGCGGCATCCTGGACGGCCATATCGTGCTGGAACGTGCCATTGCGGAACGCGGCCGCTTCCCTGCCATCAACATCCTGAAGAGCGTCAGCCGCGCCATGCCGGGCTGCAATACACCGGAAGAACAGGCGCTTATGCAGAAGGCGCGCGGTCCCATGACCATCTATGAAGACATGGCGGAGCTGATCCGCCTGGGCGCCTACAAGGCTGGCACGAATCCTGAAGTGGATCATGCTGTAAAGCTTTATCCGCAGCTCGAGGCCTTCCTGTCGCAACGGAAGGACGAGCGGACGGATCTGGCGGATGGATACACATCGCTGTCGCTCATTCTTGACGGCGAAAGGAGAGCGTGATGAACCGCACTGACACGCTGCTGCGCCTGAAGCGCTTCCGCGTCGACGAGATGAAGCGCCGCATGGCCTCCATCGAAGCGATGAAGTCCGACCTCGAAAAGAAGCTTTCCGACCTGGAAGACAGTGTCACGCGCGAAAAGCAGCGTGCCGGCGATTCCGATATCGGCCGCCTGGCATTCCCGTCCTTCCTCAAATCGATCGAAAGCCGCCGCGAAAATCTGCGCACCACGCTCAAGGATATCGAGCGCGAGCATGAAGCGGCGCAGTCAGACCTCAGCGATGCGTTCCAGGATCTCAAGAGCCTCGAATTCGCCACCGAGCAGCAGGCCAAGCGCCTGGCCGAAATCCAGGCCCGCAGGACCCAGGCCCGCATGGACGAAATGGCGATGGTTCGTCATCTGCGCAAGCACAGCCTGCGCAGCGCGTAGGCGTCGGCCCGGCGTTCCATTTCATTGAAATTGTGCTGCGTGTTTAAACTGCGATCACAACCATGGCGGTCAGCAGCACAAACACGCCGGCGCCGCGCAACAGGATTACGCTCCAGGACGTGAGCGGCTGGATGCGGTCTTCCCACTCCATGCCGCGCATCTCCAGCGATTGCTGGCGCTCGAACACCAATTGGCTGTGATTGTAACCGCAAGCGGACATCACATAGTTCCGGCTGCTTTGGGGCATTCCAATCGCGGACATGACTTAGACCCTGCTTCCTAGGTCCCTTCGCCGGATTGAACGCGGGGGGTGATTTGGCGGTTCCGCAATCCGGCGCCGCACCCCCCTTGCCTGTGACAAAAACGCCGCAAAATCCGGGTTCCCGCCCCGCCTAACGGACGCCCGCGATTCTTGTTCCCGGGAAAAGAAGCTAGATTCGGTCCCGTTGAGTCGGGGGGCTGGCATGTCCTTTTCAGAAACTATTTCGCCCTTGCTGGGGCGTTGCGCGCTGGTCTGGTTCTACGGCACCGCCGCCTTGACCATCGTCCATGACTGGGGCCGGGTGCTGGGCCTTTTGGAGGCGCGGCATGTGCCGCTGGCGCCCGCCATCTTGCTGGTGGCGCTGGTCTTTATTCTCCTGGGCTGTGTGTCGCTGCTGCTGGGCTACCACGCGCGGCATGGCGCGGTGATGCTGTTCGGGCTCACCATCATCGCCGCGGTGACGCTGCACCCCTTCTGGCTGATGACGGACGGCCGCCAGGCTGAGTTCGAGATCTTCGCCCGCGACGTGGCGATCTGCGGCGGCCTGCTTCTGATGGTCGGAATGGGTCCCGGCCCCTTCGCGATTGACAATCGCTCAGGGGGCGGGAAAGGCGGCAAGAAGCGCTGAAAAGCGCTTCCCAATAATCAAGAAGCGCTGAAAAGCGCTTCGCAGCAATTAGCTCGAGGTGCCGGTGCTCGAAGAACCCTGGGTGGTCGAGGCCACCAGGGCGATAACGCCGGCGACGACGGCCAGGCCGACGAACAGCATCACGCCGCCCGTCTGGATCGCCGCTTCATCGGTGCCGGCCGGCTTGCCGGCCGCGAGCGGGCCCTTGGGGGTAGTCTCGGCCGCATAGGCGCTGGAAACCAGCAGGGAGGTGGCGACAAGGGCCGCACCGATCTTACGCATTTCAAAATCTCCTCTAGGCCGCGCCTTTAACCGTGCGGACTGCCCCACACATGCCATGCCCCCTCTTAAGAAATTCCTTATGAATGGGAGCTGAACGCCAGCAGCGCCGCCGCCACCCCCCGGAAATCCGGGGTTTCCAGCCTGCCGTCCCGCACCACATGCGCCAGATGGGCTCCACCCGCGGCGGCGGCAATCAGAGTCCCCAGGCGGCGCGTGCGGTCCAGGCCGGTAACGATGATTCGCTTGAAGCGGAAAGCGGCGACCATTTCGGCCACATCCTCGGCATCGTCCGCGCCTGAAACCACCCCGACCGGCTCCATCATCTCTATGTCGCTCAGGGCGGCGAAGGCGCCCCGCGCCCTGGGGTTGAGCGGGTGAAAATCCTCGGTTTCCATCACCACCAGCGGGCCCGGCGCCAATAGACCAGATGGAAGGGTGCCGTCCCGCAGCCGGGCAAAGGCGTCCCGGCCGGACAGCGTGATGGTTTCGCGCGGCGTGGCTGCGGCCGCGATTGCGGCGGCTGCCAGATTCTTGTCCGCGTCGTCGGCGCCGATCAGCAGGATGCCGCGCGCCTTTTCCAGGTCCAGCGGCGCGAGCCGGATACGGGCAGCCAGGGCATCAGCCAGGGCGGTTTCAGGATCGGCAACGCCGCCGGCGCCGCGCAGCAATTGCGCCGACAGGAATTCGGGCAGGCGGTGGGCCTTCAGCGCCGCGGCGATGGCGGCGTTGGCGTTGCCCGTGGCAGCGCCCGGAAAGGCGATCAGGGTGGCGCTTCCGGAGGAGGTGGAAAGCGCCGGCATCCTAGACCTGGCCCAGGGTGCGCAGGCGCACCGACGCATGGATCTCGTTCTGGCTCATCACCACGCTCTGGGCGCGGAAGCGCTCGATGATGGAGCGGACGAAGGGGCGAATCTGCGGACTGGTCAGCAGCACCGGCACTTCATTTTTCTGGCTGGCCTCGTCGAAAGCTTCGCGCACGGACTGGATGAATTGTTGCAGCTGCGATGGCGCCATGGCGAGCTGGCGCTCTTCGCCGCTGCCGATGATGGATTCGCTGAAGGCCTGTTCCCAGTGCGGCGACAGCGCGATCAGCGGCAGGTAGCCGCCATGGCTGAGATTGGCATGGCAAAGCTGGCGCGCCAGGCGGGCGCGGACATGCTCGGTGATGTAGAGCGCGTTCTTGGTGTGGCCGACCGCCTCGGCGATGCCTTCCAGGATGGCGGGCAGATCGCGGATCGAGACGCGTTCGGCGAGCAGGGTCTGCAGCACACGCTGCACGCCGGTGACCGAGATCTGCGACGGGATGAGCTCTTCCACCAGTTTCTTGTTTTCCGGCGGAAGGTCGTCCAGCAGTTTCTTGGTTTCGGCATAGGACAAGAGCTCGGCCATGTGGCTCTTGAGCACTTCGGTGAGATGCGTGGTCAGTACCGTGCCGGGATCGACCACGGTGAAGCCGCGGAACGAAGCCTCTTCCTTGAGCGCGCCCGAGACCCAGGTGGCGGGCAGGCCGAAGGCCGGCTCGGTGGTGTGGGTGCCGGGCAGGTCGATGGGCAGGCCCTTGGGATCCATGATCAGGAATGAGCCGGGGAAGAGTTCGCCCTTGCCGGAATCGAATTCCTTGATGCGGATGCGGTATTCGTTGGCGCCGAGCGTCATGTTGTCCAGGATGCGCACCGCCGGCATGACGAAGCCCATTTCCTGGGCCAGCTGGCGGCGCAGCGCTTTGATTTGGTCGGTGATCTTGTGGCCCTGGACGTCGTTGATCAGGGTGAGCAGGCCATAGCCCAGCTCGACGCGCAGCAGGTCCATCGCCAGGGCGGTGGAGATCGGCTCTTCCTTGGGTCCGGTTTCGGTGATGGCGTTTTCGGCGGCGGCCTGGGCGGTGCGAAGATCCTTGCGCTTGAAGGCGTAAAAGGCCATCGCGCCGAACGCGCCGGCCAGCGGGCCGAACACCATCAGGGGCATGCCCGGCATCACGCCGACCACGGCCAGCACGGCGGCGGCCATGCCCAGTGCCTGGGGATAGTAGGAAAGCTGCCTCATCAGGGCCTTGTCGGTGGCGCCTTCGACGCCGGCCTTGGAGACCATCAGGCCGGCGGCGGTCGAAACGATCAGGGCGGGCATCTGCGACACCAGGCCTTCACCGACCGTCAGCAGGGTGAAGGTGCGGGTGGCGTCGACGAAGCTCATGCCGTTCTGGGCCACGGCGATGATGATGCCGCCGATGATGTTGATGGCCACGATCAGAAGGGCGGCGATGGCGTCGCCGCGTACGAATTTGCTGGCGCCGTCCATGGCGCCGAAGAAGTTGCTTTCGGATTCGATTTCTTTGCGGCGGGCCTTGGCTTCCTTTTCGTCGATCAGGCCGGCGGACAAGTCGGCATCGATCGCCATCTGCTTGCCGGGCATGGCGTCCAGGCTGAAGCGCGCCGCCACTTCGGCGATACGGCCCGAACCCTTGGTGATGACGATGAAGTTCACCACGATCAGGATGGCGAAGACGATCACGCCGATGACGAAATTGCCCTGCATCACCAGATTGCCGAAGGCCTGGATGATGTAGCCGCTGGCGGCGGTGCCTTCATTGCCATGCGACAGGATCAGGCGGGTGGCGGCGAGGTTGAGCGCCAGCCGCAGCATGGTGGTGATCAGCAGGATGGCCGGGAAGGAGCTGAACTCCAGCGGCTTTCTGATGAACACCGCCGTCATCAGGATCAGGATCGAGAAGCTGAAGGAAAAGGCCAGCAGCACGTCCAGCAGCAGGGTCGGCAGCGGGACGATCAGCACCACCAGGATCGCCATGATGCCGATGGCCAGGCCAAGGTCGGATTTCTTGACGAGATCCCAGACCTTGCCCGGCGTCATGCCGGCGGCAGGCGAAGCGGCGGTGATGTCAGACATATTCAGGTGCTCTTCTTGTTACTTCCCGGCCGCTCGCTTTTGCTCGCGGCGTTCGGCGCTCAAATCGGTCCCCCGGACCGATTTGCCCGCCTTCGGCGGTCGCGCCTCACCCCGCCATCTTCTGTTCAAAAGGACGCTGTTCGCCGTGATTGGGCACCGGCAGCCCGGCGTCCGAATATTCCCGCAGCTTGTTGCGCAAGGTGCGGATCGAGATGCCCAGGATGTTGGCGGCATGGGTGCGGTTGCCTAGGCAGTGATCCAGCGTGTCCAGGATCAGGTCGCGCTCGACATCGGAAACGGTGCGCCCCACAAGACCGCGCGTCGCCGCCGTGGCGCTGGCGACTGCGCCTTGCACCGAACTGTCCTGCGACAGGGCCGCGGGCGCGGCGTTGCCGACCTGGGTACCATCCGGCAGGCGGATGGCTTCCGGCCCGATTTCGGCGCCGCTCGCCAGCAACACGGCGCGGTGGATGGTGTTTTCCAGCTCGCGGACATTGCCCTTCCAATAGTGGCCCAGCAGCAGCCGTTCGGTCTGGGAGGCGATCTGGCGATAAGGCACGCCGTTCACCTCGGCATATTTGCGCGCGAAGTGATGGGCGAGGGCGCGAATGTCCTTGGGCCGCTCGCGCAGGGCGGGCAGGCGCAGATTGACCACGTTCAGGCGATAGAGAAGGTCTTCGCGGAAGGTTCCGTGCTTGACCGCTTCCGCCAGGTCGCGGTTGGAGGTGGCGATGATGCGGATATCGACCTTGACCGGCTTGGTGCCGCCGACGCGGTCGATCTCGCGCTCCTGGATGGCGCGCAGCAGCTTGGCCTGCAGGCGGGCATCCATCTCGCTGATTTCGTCCAGCAGCAGCGTGCCGCCATTGGCTTCCTCGAACTTGCCGATACGCCGCGCGATGGCGCCGGTAAAGGCGCCCTTCTCATGGCCGAACAATTCCGATTCCAGCAGATTTTCCGGAATGGCGGCGCAATTGACCGAGATGAAGGGCTTGTCGGCGCGGGCCGACTTGCGGTGGACATAGCGGGCCAGGACTTCCTTGCCGGTACCGCTTTCGCCGGTCACCAGGATGGACGCTTCCGAGCCGGCGATCTGGTCGGCCAGGGCCAGGACCGCGCCCATGGCTTCGTCTTCATAGACCAGCTGGTGCGATTCATCGGCCACCGCCGCCAGCACCGCCGCGATCAGCTCGGCGTCGGCAGGCAGGGGCAGATATTCCTTGGCGCCGGCGCGGATCGCATCCACGGCGCGGCGGGTATCGGTGCCGATGCCGCAGGCCACGACCGGGGTGCAGATGCGCTCGGCGCTGAGGCCGCGCACCAGGTCCGCCAGCTCCAGCGTGACGTCGCAGAACACCAGGTCCGCGCCCACGCCGCTGCGCAGGGAGTTCAGCGCCTGTTCGATCGAGGCCGCATGGCTGACCTTGGCGCCACGCTCCATCGCGATCTTGGTCGCCAGTCCGATTTGCCCCTGAAGGCTGCCGACAATGAGAAGACGCATGGGAATTTCCTTCAGATAGCTTAGGAGCCGGAACCGGCTTTGATGATTTCGGTCATGGTGATGCCGAGCCGGTCTTCCACCAGCACGACTTCGCCGCGCGCCACCAGGCGGTCATTGACATAGATGTCGATGGCCTCGCCGACCTTGCGGTCCAGCTCCACCACCGTGCCCTTGCCCAGCTTGAGCAGCTGGCTGACTTCCATCGCGCTCTTGCCCAGCACCGCCGAGACGGTGACCGGCACGTCGAACACGGCCTCCAGATCCACGGCCGAGCGGCGCGGCGCCGCTTCCTGCTGGCTCTCGCCGGTCAGAAGGGCCGCGCCGGCGACATCCGGGGCGGGTTCGTGGGAGAGATCGGGCAGATCGACATTGTCGGTGCCGGACATGGCTTATCCTTTCACGCGGGAAGACTGGAGTTCGGAAAAACGCTGTTCGATGACCTGGGCCAGCGCCGCCTCGATGGCTTCGAAGCTGCGCTCGGCGCCGCCGCCGCGCCACTCGATGCGGCAATCGGCGCCGTGAAAATGCGGATCGGCGGTCAGGTGGACGCGGCCGTCATAGCCCTCTTCATGGGCGATGTCGGAGAGGCGGGGTTCGATCAGGGCGGCGATTTCGGGGGCGGCGCGCAGGGTCAGGCGCGGTTCGCCGATCGCCTGGTGCATGGCTTCGCGCAGTGCCGCCTCGACATCGGCATGCGGAAGCGCGGCGATGGCGGCGGGCGCCAGCTTGGCCGCTGCGGCCAGGGCGATGGCGGCGGCTTCGGCGCGGACCCCCTCGACTTCCATCTGTGCCTGGCCGACCACGGCGCGAACGGCGATGGTGAGGGCGCAAATGGCGCGTTCGATCGCTTCGCCGTTGCGGGCGGTGGCGCTGCCTTCGCCTTCGGCACGGGCCGCGGCCTGCAGCTTGTCGAGCTCGTCCGCCGTCAGCGTCTTCTTCTGGCGGCGCTCCGCCTCCGCCGTGCGGCGCTCGCCGCCGGCGTGGAATTCGGTATCGAAGGTGAATTTGGATCCGGTGCGCATCAGTAGATCAGCTCATCTTCGGAGCCGCCGCCGGCGATCATGATCTCGCCCTTGTTGGCAAGGTCCTTGGCGACATTGACCATGCGCATCTGGGCTTCGTCGACATCCTTGAGGCGGACCGGGCCCATCGCTTCCATGTCCTCGCGCAGGATCTTGCCGGCGCGCTCGCTCATGTTGGAGAAGAAGACATCGCGCAGGCTGTCGGTGGCGCCCTTGAGCGCCAGGCCCAGCTTGTCCTTCTCGACATTGCGCAGCAGGGTCTGGATCGAGCCGGGATCGAGCTTGCCCAGATCCTCGAAGGTGAACATCAGGGCCTTGATGCGTTCGGCGGCGTCGCGCGAGCGCTCTTCCAGGGCGGTGATGAAGCGGCTTTCGGTCTGGCGGTCGAAATTGTTGAAGATTTCCGCCATCTGCTCATGGGCGTCGCGCTTGGCGGTGCGGGCCAGGTTGGACATGAATTCGACGCGCAGGGTCTGCTCGACCTTGTCGAGAATGTCCTTCTGCACGCTTTCCATGCGCAGCATGCGCTGCACCACTTCCAGGGCGAATTCCTCGGGCAGGGCGCCCAGCACGCGGGCGGCATGTTCCGGCTTGATCTTGGAAAGGACGACCGAGACGGTCTGGGGATATTCGTTCTTGAGATAATTGGCCAGGACGGTTTCGTTCACATTGCCCAGCTTGTCCCACATGGTGCGGCCGGCGGGACCGCGGATTTCCTCCATGATGGTGCCGACCTTGTCGCCCGGCAGGATGTTGGCCAGCAGGCGCTCGGTCGATTCATAGGAGCCCATCAGCGAGCCGGTGCCCGACATCTGGCTGACGAATTCCACCAGCAGCTTCTCGATCACGGTGGAAGAGATCGAGCCCAGATTGGACATCACCTGCGAGATTTCCTTGATCTCTTCCTCGTCGAGCAGCTTCCAGATCTTCTCGGAATGCTCTTCGCCCAGGCTGAGCATGACGATGGCCGCCCGCTCGGCGCCCGAGAGGGCCCTGATGTCTTCCTTGACTGCGACTTTCGCGGCTTTGGCCATGATGTTCTCTTAGACCGGCTGGTGCAGCCAGGTACGGATGATCGACAGCGCCTCTTCGGGGTGCGCCGACACAACCTCACCGACTTTCTTGATGGATTTCTCGCCGAACTGGCCGTCCAGCTGCGACAGGTCGATACTGCTCGAGCGGGGAACCGACGATCGCGACCGGCCCCGCCGTGACGCGAGCCGAGCGGCGGGCCGCCGCTCAGCGCGCCGAATGCGCCGCCACCGCCGCCCTGACCACCCTGGGCCAGAAGTGGGTGCTGCGCATCGTGCGCGAGCTCGGCGAGCGAACGCAGCGGTTCTGCGAGCTGCAGGATGCGTTGGGCGGTGCCAACTCGGCCACCCTGTCGCAGCGCCT
>DATFFI010000174.1:0-10141 GCA_035250225.1 Rhizomicrobium sp.
AACAGCCGGATCTATGTGGTGCTTCTGGGCGATCGCCGCGATGTCCATCTGGTGCGTGGAGAAGCCTATTTTGACGTCGTGCACGACAAGGCGCGTCCCTTTACGGTGCATGCGAACCAGTATGTGGTGCGCGACATCGGGACGGCATTTGCCGTTCATCTGCTGGAAAAGGACCTGGTGAATGTGCGGGTCACAAAAGGCAGCGTTGAGATTGCTGCGGCAATGCCCGGCGGCAGGGGTTCCAATGGAGCGAAAAGCTTAGGGGTTCTTGTCGCGGGCCGCGATGTCGTGTTCGGGCAGAAGATCGAGCGCTCCGAGGCCGTCCCTGTGGCCGAATTGGACCGGAAACTGGCCTGGCGGCAAGGTCAATTGATCTATTCCGGACAGCCTCTGGCGGAGGTTCTCGCCGATATCAGCCGTTACTCGGATATCAAGATCGAACTTGCGGACCCTGCGTTGCGCAACCTTTCGGTCGGCGGTGCTTTCAGCGTCCAGCAAACCGACGCCATATTCGCCGCGCTGGAAAACAATTTTGGCGTCCGTGCGGAGTGGATAGGTGCGCGCCACGTTCGGCTCACTTCGGCGGGCGACCAAGCTTCCGCCGGCAAGTGACATTTCCGTCGCA
Organism: Rhizomicrobium sp.; assembly: GCA_035250225.1. Classification (GTDB taxonomy): domain Bacteria; phylum Pseudomonadota; class Alphaproteobacteria; order Micropepsales; family Micropepsaceae; genus Rhizomicrobium. Next base: position 626 of record DATFFI010000174.1, read on the forward strand.
TGGGGGCTGCGCTACCAGCGGCACCAATAGCTTTGCCTGACGCCGTTCGAATTGTTGGGCGCAGCTTGTGGTAAAATGGCAACGATTACTATCCTTTCCCATTTTGTTGCGCCACCCACTAGGTGGATTGGCGCCATCGCCGGTCTCAACCAGCAAGGCCGGTGTGAAGGCAGGATTGTGCCAGCCACTGGGTCAGAAAATGAAGAGTAGGGGAGAATCGCTCGCTGCGATTGCGCTCTGCGGATTCCTGGCGGTTTCAACGCCTGTACTCGCAGAACCATCGTACGCGCGGGCCACGAAATATAATCTCGATATTTCGGGGGCGGATTTGACGACGGCCCTGCCTGCCTTGTCACGGCAGACGGGGGTGGTGGTTCTTTACCCTTTCGCACTGGCTCAGGTCCGGAGCAATCCGGTCAAAGGTTTGTACACGGTCCCCGAGGCGTTGCAGTTGATGCTTCGAGGGACAGGCTTCTCCGGTGAGGTCACTGCGCAGGGAGCTGTTTCCATCTCCCGGCGAAGAAGACGTTGCGACACAGGGGAGGAAGCCATGCTTCGTGATTCAAAATCCACCGTATCGGTTGTGGCGCTGCTCGCCAGCCTGTTCACCTATCCGGTCTGCGCCCAGCCTGCGTCCGGACAAGCGGGTGGCGGGCAGGATGCGCAGGACATCGCTTTCGAAAACGTGGTCGTGACGGGTTCGCGCGTCATTCAGGATGCCGCCCAGTCGCCGACACCGCTGACCATCGTCAGCACGCAGCAATTGCTGGAAACCACCCCCAGCAACCTCATGGACGGTCTGAACAAGCTTCCGGTTTTCCAGAACAGTCTCACCCGGCGCAACGCGGGCAATGCCGGCGGCAACAATGGCGGCTCCTTCCTCAATCTGCGCAATTTCGGCCAGCAGCGCACCCTGGTCCTGCTGGATGGCATGCGCCTTCCGGCCTCGGGTCAGAACGGTGCCGTCGACATCAGCATCCTGCCGCAGACGCTGATATCCCGTGTGGACGTCGTGACCGGCGGCGCGTCGGCGGTTTACGGTTCGGATGCGGTCACCGGCGTGGTCAACTTCATCGTTGACAAGAATTTCAACGGCGTCAAATACGATTTGAATGCCGGCCTTTCGATGTATGCGGATGGCTTCCAGTACAAAGCGGAATTGGCGGCCGGTACCGACCTTTTCGGCGGCAGGGCCCATATCTCAGGCTCCCTGCAATATTCCGCGGCCGACGGCGTTCGGAAGCTAGCCCGCCCGTCGGGGACGAAAAATCTGGGGTCCTACTATTCCGGCAGCACAGCGGCCCTGCCGAATACCAATGCCACCCAAACCGGTCAGACGGTTTCAACCTCCACCGGCAAGATCACTTGCAACACCACCGCAAGCGGTCTCCGCTTGCCCTGTTCGGTCAACGGCTACGAGTTCGGCACGCCCGGTATACCGACCCCCATCTTTTACGGCACGATACCCGCAGGCCAGACAGCGGTCGCCATCGGCTGCCCCACTTGCGCCCGTGTGAGCAATACGGCGATCTTCGGTGCCACCAAAGATGCCACGGCGTTCGGCCGTTTCAGCTACAAGCTGAATAACGACATCGTGTTCTTTACCCAGCTGTCGCTCGCGCAGGCCAATGTCTTTAACTATTCCTTCCCGATGCAGATGGAGGGCAGCCGCCAGACCACCACCTTCTTCAGGAACAATGCCTTCCTCCCGGCCGCCACCCAGGCGCTGCTGGGCAATAACAGCGCCACGAACCCCAACTGGGCTACTGACGGCACCAATACCTTCAATGTGTCGATGTGGTACGATGACGATAACCGCATCCGGACAACCAACAACGTCACGCGCAACATCATCTCGTCCAGCGGGTTCAACGGCGTGATCTTCACGGACTGGTCCTGGAATGCGCATTTCACCCATGGCGAAACCCGCCTGTCGACCACGGGCATCCACAACGGCAACAACCAGTTTCACAACGCGGCCGCGGACGCCGTGATCGAGAACGGTGTGCTGAAATGCTGGAACAACACGGCGGCGGCGATCGCCCAGTTTGGTGATCTCTATCCGGGTTGCGTGCCGATCAACGTCTTCGGCAGGAATGTGTCGTCGCAGGCGGCAATTGATTACTGGGGTAGGAACACGCATTTCGCCCAGACCAACACCATGAACGATGTCGCCGCCGACATCAGCGGCGAGCTCTTCGATCTGCCGGCGGGTCCGCTCCGCGTGGCGGTAGCGGGCGAAATGCGCTGGCTTGACTATGTGATCGATTCCAACGCCTCGCCGACCGAAAAGGTGAATTGCTATGGCCTGCGTCTGTGCGGCGCCCTCAGCACCGCCAACGGCCACGTGGCCCAGCTCCCTGGAGCGGGCTTCATCACTCCTGCCAACCAGCAATACGTCACCCAGACCTTGTGGGACAACAACACCGTGCCGTCCGTCCAGGCCTCGCAGTCTGTGTGGGAGTTCTCGGCCGAAGTTGGTGTCCCGATCCTCAAGGATATTCCGCTCATCCAGAGCCTGGACGCCTCCCTCGCGGGCCGCCACACCGATTACAGCATCTCCGGCCCGGTGCAGACCTGGAAGATCGGCCTGGACTGGCATGTGAATGACGATCTCCGCTTCCGCGCCACGAACTCTATCGATATCCGCGCCCCCACGCTGAACGATCTTTTCTCGCCCGCAACCTCCAACAGCGGGCCCTTCCTGGACCCCCTGACCAATTTCAATCCGGGTGGCATCCAGACCGTGTCCGGTGGCAACCCCAACCTGGTGCCGGAAGTGGCGCGCACCTATACGGGCGGCGTGGTGCTGACGCCGAGCTTCATTCCCGGCCTGACCATCTCGGCGGACTACTACCACATCAAGCTCAGCAACGCGATCGCCAACATCAGCGGCTCCAACCTCGCGATTGCCAATCTCTGCATCGCCAGCGGCGGTATGTCTCCGTTCTGCGTGCTGTATGAACGGCCGTTCCCCTACACCAATACCACGCCGGCCAACTATCCCACGCTCCTCCGCAGCCAGCTCCTCAACGCGGCGTTCAACATGATCGAAGGCCAGGATTACGAGGTCAATTATGGTTTCGATCTGGGGGACCTGCTCTCGGACCTGCGGGGCTCGGTCAATCTGCGCGCCATGCTGAACCTGCAGCCGGTGAACAGCACAAGCAATTTCCCCGGCGCGCCGATCTCGCACACCACCAATCCAAAGGGCCGTGCCTCGCTGTTCGGCGGCTACATGCTCGATAACTGGAGTGTGAACGCCCAGTGGCAATGGTTCAGTGGCTTGAACAAGAACGGCGTTTTCGAGGTGCCTGGGAAGACTTTCTATGCCGAGGACCGTGTTCGCAGCTTCAGCAAGTTGGACATCACCCTCACCAGGAGATTCACCCTCGACGACGGGACCATGCAGGCGTATTTCAACGTGCAGAACGTCTTCAATGCCATCCCGGCAGATGTCTACGGATCGGCCAGCAACCCGGGTGGCGTCAACACCCCGGCCGGCCAAGACCTGATGGGCCGCTACTTCACGATCGGTGTGCGCGGCAATTTCTGAGCGCTGCGCCTGCTTTTAAAATATCTTCCCCTGGGACCGCAGCGCGTTGCTGCGGTCCTCTTTTTTAACGGACAGCGACTGCAGGGAAATTCGGTGCCTCCCTTTCTCTCCATCCGAAGAATTGGGGTAGACTTCCTGCGACCGCAGCACTACCCAGACGGTCTATCATCGCGTTGAGCGATTGGTGGCACCGAAGCCGCGCGAAGGGCTGCGTCACACGTTTATCAGCGATGGTATTCAAGCATGGCGCATCACGCCTTTAGGAAGCAGAACTCATGAAGATCCGGCCTTGCCCGCGAATGCTCACGGCAGAGAATGCATCCGCATCTGAAACGGCGTCGTGGTTGGTATCTGCGCCGAAGGCGACAGGTTGTGGCCGGATCATGGACAATCGATAGGGCAACATCGGATATGAGCAAGAGCTTGATCACTGCCGCATTGGGAATTGCGGCCCTTGTAGGCACTGCTGTGGCTCAGCAAACGCCTGTTACCGCCCAATCCGCGGCGAGCCAGTCTCCCGCCCCGCCCTCGGCGCTCGCTGCAGGGGCCGCTGCTCCGGCCGGACGCGGTGGCCGTGGAAACCCGTCCACACAGCTTTTCACCAATTCCTGTTCGGGCTGCCACGGTACGGACTTGGCGGGCGCTCGCGCTGGTAGCTTGTTCACCGAGAGCTTTCTTTCCTCTCGTTCTGACGCCGATATCGTGCGTACGATTCTGTCAGGTATACCTGAGAGTGGTATGCCCGCATTTGCAGGTGAAATCGCGGAAAATCAGGCGAACCAGCTGGTCGTTTACCTGCGTCTTCGCGCCGGTCAGCTCAAGGGGCGTCCAGCTTTCGTACCGGATCCCAATGGTCAGATCGTTCGAAGCCGGAAGCAGACTTTCCGGATCGAAGTGGTGGCGGCGGGCCTGGCAACGCCTTGGGGCGGAGCTTTTCTGCCCGATGGTCGCCTGCTGGTGAGCGAGCGGAACGGCAATCTTCGTATTGTCGATACGAATGGCAAGCTGCAGGCTGCACCAGTCGAGGGCACACCCGTGCCTTTCGTGCGCCAGGATGGCGGTATGTTGGACGTGGCGGTGGATCCCGACTATGGCCGCAATCGCTGGATTTATCTGGCTTACAGCGATGTGGTACCGGGAGTAACGCCCGCTCCCAATAGCAATGTGGCGCCCAATCCCGCTCCTCCTACCATGACCGTGTTGATTCGCGGGAGGGTGGTCGGCAATCGCTGGACAGACACCCAGGAGCTATTTCGCGCTCCTGCGTCCGTATACAGCACGCCAAGCGACCACTATGGCACGCGCTTTCTGTTCGACGGCAAAGGCCATCTCTTCTATTCGCTGGGCGACCGTCATAACATGGCCGCGGCGCAGAATCTTTCAACACCACTGGGTAAGATTCACCGCATCCATCTCGATGGCAGCGTGCCGAAAGACAACCCTTTCGTGAACGTGCCCGGGGCAGTTCCGACAATCTGGAGCCTGGGACACCGCAATCCGCAGGGGTTGTCGTTTGATCCCAACACCGGCCTTTTATGGGAAACGGAGCATGGCCCATCTGGCGGCGACGAAATCAACATAATCGACAAAGGCCACAATTACGGCTGGGGCGTCGTCAGCATGGGGCTGGAGCCGGGCATCACTCAGCAGCGGGCTCCCGGCATGGATGATCCGATCGCGCATTACACGCCTACCATCGCGCCCAGCGGCATCTCTTTCTACAACGGCAACCGCTATCCCAATTGGAAAGGAAACCTCTTCGTCGCGGCTCTGGCGGGCCAACAATTGCTGCGACTGGAAGTCGATGGCCGAAAAATCGTCTCGCAGGAACCGGTGCTCAAGGAGTATGGCCGTGTCCGCCAGGTCATTACAGGCCCGGATGGACTGCTCTATGTCCTGCTGCAAAACCCGACAGGCGCCGGAACCGGCCTGTCGCTCTCCGCTCCCACCGCTGGCATGGTGATCAAATTGATACCGGCTGGTCTGAGCCCCTGAGCTTCCTCCGAAAATGAGTAGAGTCTGTCGCCTTGAAGGGCAGGCATGGGGATGCCAAGGCACATTACGAGAATTACGCAGAGTGCAACAAAAGTCTGCGGGCTTGGTTCATCAGCTTTGGGCTGGGCGTATTGCCGCTCTTTATGCTTCATCCAGAGTTTGTGGAATTGCTAAGACCCCGCCACCCCGAAAAGCGCACTGGCGTGCGGCACCAGGATGATGCTGTTCACCAGATCGGGCGCGATCACGCCCTTGATATGGGCGATCTGGGTGTCGGGCAGATGGTTTCGGTCGGTATCCAGATCCAGATAGGTATAGCCGCCCGCGTAACGGAGGCCGACGGTGCCGTCGGCCGCAGCCGTGGTGAAATCGGCATAATCGTGCCCTTCGAAGGGACTGCCGCCAAGCTGGATGGTGTCGTGGTCGGAGCCTTGGGTTTGCAAGTCGCAGATGAAGGCGGAGCTGCCGCTGCCGCTCGAGAAGTTGCCAGACTGGCCGGCAATGACAAAGGTGTCGGTGCCTGCGCCGCCCGTCGCCTTGTCGGGCCCGACGATATGAAGCGTATCGTTCCCGTTGCCTCCGATCATGGTTTCGCGGCCGCTGGCATAGCCGCTCAGCACGTCGTTGCCGTCGCCGCCGTCCATGAGCATGCCGCCATTGTAGGCGGATTCCCCGATATGGTCGTCGCCCGCGCCGCCATAAACCTGCTGAACCACGAAGCCTTCGAAGGCCCCGAAGACATCGTCGCCGCCGGTCAGGACCAATATGTCGGCGCTGAACTTGTCCCAGTTATATTCGATGTCCGGCGTTCCCGGCGGCGCGAAAGCGTAAGACTGATTGTCGATATCGACGCTGAAAGCAATCGGCACGGTAACATTTTCGAAGCTGACGATGTGGCCGTGGTATTCTCTGATGAGTCCGTCCGTCACATCGGTGTTGGTGATCTTGATTCTGGTTTCCATGACCTGCTCCGTCCGGCAACGCATGGGCAGAATGCCTGATAAAGTCCGTCATGCCCTGTGACCATCCTGTGATAAGCACCGCGGCAGGCTCTCGGCAAAATCGGCTGGGGTGCTGCCGCCACCTGTTTCACGGGCGGCCGAGTTTCGCGATCCCGGCCGGTTGTCATGCCGTTGTCGGGCTCAACGGACCGCCACGCCCGTACGCGCAGGCGTGGCGATTACCGTGTCGGCTGTCAGTCGGGGATGTTCGGCTCGACCACCAGCGCCAGCTGCATCAGCGATTGCTGCCAGCCCAGGTAACAGGCTTCCACCGGAATGGCGGCGGGGATGCCGGTCTGTTCGATATGGATTTCGGTGCCGACGGAGACCGCTTTGAGCTGGACCGTCACCTCCATCACGCCCGGCAGGCCCGGATCGTCGAAGCGCTCGGTATAGCGGATGCGCGCATTGGGGATGAGCTCCAGATACTCGCCGCCGAAGGAATGGGCGTTGCCGGTGGTGAAGTTGGTGAAGGCCATGCGGAAGGTGCCGCCGGCTTTAGCGTCCAGATGCTCGACCTTGCAGGTAAAGCCGTAAGGCGGCAGCCATTTCGCCAGGGCCTCGGCGTTCAGGAAGGCGCGATAGAGTTTCTCGGGCTTGCAGGCGAAAACGCGGTGCAGCTTGACGGTGCCGGTGGTCATGGCGGGTCCTCCAAATGTGTCTCTCGTCTTTAAAGACGGGGGACGGCGGCGCAACCCGACAATCCTGATCCAGGAATTTTGGGCGGCCAACCTTGAATATGTGACAGGGCTTAGCTGACGTGGGGTCTGACCTGGGTCCGGTCGATATCCGCCAGCCAGGCGTAGATTTCGGGCCGCAGCGTATCTCAAGACAGTCCGTAATCGCGTGAAAGGCGGCTTGGGTTATCACGTTGAGCGGCCGAAGCCGCGTCACAAGTCTGTCAGCGACGACATTTAAGCATGGTTCTGGCATTGTCAGGACGCGTGAGTTCACAACCAAAGGCGCGCCGCCGCGGTGGCGGGGCCTTGAACGGGGTGGCCCATGAACCTTAGGAAGCTGAACCCATGAAAACCTATCTCGACCGCCGCAAGCTGCTGACGGCGGCCGGCGGCATGGCCCTGTTTGCGGGCCTTGGCGCCTCCGGCCGCGTCTGGGGCCAGCCGGCTTTTGCGGTTTCTCCGTTCCAGCTTGGCGTGGCGGCGGGCGATCCCTTGGCCGACGGGTTTGTGATCTGGACCCGCCTGGCGCCCAAACCCCTGGAGGAACATGGCGGCATGCCGGCGCTCGGTGTTTCCGTGCGCTGGGAAGTGGCGGAGGACGAGCGCTTCGCCCGCATCGTCCGTTCGGGCGAGGCGATCGCCCGGCCCGAACTGGCCCACAGCGTCCATGTCGAAGTGGATGGGCTGCTGCCCTGGCGCCGCTACTGGTACCGTTTTGTCGTCGCGGGTGCTGAGGCCAGTCCCGCGGGCCGCGCCCGCACCGCCCCTGCCGCCGGCGAGTTGCCGGCGCGCATGCGCCTGGCCTCGGCCGGCTGCCAGAACTATCCCGCAGGCTGGTACGATGCCTGGCGGCATCTCAGCCAGGAGCCCGAGCTCGACGCGGTCTTCCACTATGGCGACTATATCTATGAGGGCGGGCCGGCCAGCAATGTGGAGATCAAGGACGCGGTCGGCAGGGTGGTCGAACGCCGGCATTTCGGCAACGAAATCTACAGCCTGGACGATTACCGGCGCCGCTACGCCCAGTACAAATCCGATCCGCATTTGCGCGCGGCGCATCAGGCGGCCGCCTTCATCAGTTCGTTCGATGACCATGAGGTCGATAACGACTGGGCGTCCGCCTATGACCAGGACGGCACGGCGCCGGAACTGTTCGCCCTGCGCCGGGCAGTGGCCATGCAGGCCTGGTACGAACATATGCCGGTGCGGCGGGCCCAGTTCCCGACGCCGGCAGGCCTCACCATGTTCCGCCGCCTCGACTACGGACGCCTGCTGCGCATGCATGTGCTGGATACCCGCAGCTATCGCAGCGACCAGCTCTGCGGAAAGGCCGACAAAATCTGCCGCACCCAGGATGGTGCGGACGCGACCATCATGGGGACGGCGCAGGAAGCCTGGCTGGGCGAGGGCCTGGTCAACGGCGCGCGTTGGAATCTGCTCGCCCAGCAAGTGCGGGTCATGCCCTTCCTGCGTCCCGGCATGACGGCTGGATTGACGGACCAGTGGGCCGGCTATCCGGCCGCGCGCGCAAGGCTGGTGAAGACCATCACGGACCGCAAGCTCACCAACGTTATTGTCGCCGCCGGCGATGCCCATGTTCACAATGCCGGCGTGGTGCCGGTACGGGATGAGGCGTTGGACGGTCCGGCGGCGGCGGTGGAGTTTCTTGCCACCTCCATCACTTCGGGTGGCGACGGTTCACCGAACATGGCGGCAGGTCCGTCCGTCATGGACGGCCGCAACCCGCATCTGGCGCTGCATTCCAACCAGCGCGGCTATCAGATTTTCGATGTCACGCCGAAGGAGTGGCGCACCGACGTGAAAGTCCTGGATCGGGTCACATCGCCCGGCGGCAGGCTCAGCACGCTGGCCCGCTTCGCGGTCACACCGGACAAATCCGCGCTTCACAAGGCTTGATCGCAGCAACCGATCATCGGGAACCTGGCGCGGGAACTTGCTGGAACATTTCTGGGCAAGAGTTCCAAATTGAAATGCGCGCCGAACTGCGAGATAAGGCGAAGGCGTTCTGGGTATAGGCTGTCGCATGAAAATCTTTGGGGGCTCTGCGCGCGCGTTTGCGGCTGCGCTGCTGTTCGCTTTCGGTTTCGCCGTGGCTCCGGCCAGGGCCGAAGTGCTGCCCTGGAAAATCACCAAGACCGAATGGTCCGCCGCCGATGAAAAGGGCTTCGGCCTTTTCCTGAAGGCGATCGCCGACAGCGGCTGCAAGACATCTGTCGAATGCCTGAAGGGCGCCTGGAATCCCTATCGCGCCAGCGATCCCGCC
>DATFFI010000175.1:0-2002 GCA_035250225.1 Rhizomicrobium sp.
CGCGTCGCGTTCGCGGCGCATTTCGGCCGTAACATGGAATATTACACCGGCTTTGTCTTCGAGCTGCGCACCGCCGATGGCGTGACCGAACTCGCCGGTGGCGGCCGTTACGACAATCTGCTGGAGCTGCTGGGTGCACCGAAGCCAGTCACTGCGGTGGGCTGCGCCATTCACACCGAGCGGCTGCTGGCCGCCGTGAAGGGCGCGGCATGAGCAAGCTGACGATTGCCATTCCCTCCAAGGGACGCCTCAAGGAAGCTTGCGGCGAATGGTTTGCCGTGCGCGGGCTGGTGCTGGAGCAGGCCGCGGGCAGCCGCGGCTACCGCGCCCAGCTGGCCGGCATGCCCGAAGTTGAAGTGATGCTGCTCTCGGCAGGCGAAATCGCCTCCTCGCTGCTGGCGGGTGACGTGCATTTGGGCGTCACAGGCGAAGATCTGCTGCGTGAAGCCGCGCCCGAGCTGGAAGGGCGGCTGCACCTGGCTGCCGGCATGGGCTTCGGCTCTGCCGATGTGGTGGTGGCGGTGTCGCGCTATTGGATCGATGTCTCGACCATGGCCGACCTGGACGATGTCTGCGCCGCCTTTGCCGCCAATCATCGCCGGCGTTTGCGCGTGGCGACCAAATATGCCGCCCTGACACGCAGTTTCTTCGCCCATAACGGCATTGCCGATTACCGCATCGTCCCCTCGGGCGGCGCGACCGAAGGCGCGCCGGCGGCCGGCACCGCCGAAGTGATCGTGGACATCACCACCACCGGTGCGACGCTGCGCGACAATGGCCTGAAGATACTGGATGACGGCGTCATTCTGAAAAGCCAGGCCCAGCTTGCGGCTTCGCTCCTGAATACGGAATGGCCGGAGGAAACTCGCGCCGTGTGCAAAACGTTCTTTGAGCGTCTCAACCTTGACTTCAGGGCTTTGTCCGCGCAGCTCTAAGGCCCAATCACGCCCGGCCCCGCCATGTCGCGGATATCGGCATCGCCCATATGCTGCGCCTTCCAGCGCATCGCGGTTTCGATCCGGCTTTTGCCGGACGGATGATGGAAAAACAAAGCTTCTTCCATGTTGCCCGGCTCCAGCTTGCGATAGGGCGCCAGCTTGAGCATGGCGGTGGCGAAGGCATCGGGCTTACGCGCGGCATTGAGCCCGAAAATATCGGCCTGGGTCTCGGCGGTGCGGCTGATGGAGTTGCTGATCGGGGCCGTCAGGAAGAAGAACAGGCTGGCCAGCGCCACCAGCAGCGGCAGGCCGGCGACATCCTCCGCCTTCCGCACCTGCCAGTTGCCGCCGAAGAAATCGGTGGCGATATGAAAGCCCCAGGCGGTGAAGCCGAAGCCCAGCAGGATCAGCAGGCCCAGCATCAGCACGGCGCGGGTCTCGTGCCCCATCACATAATGGCCGATCTCATGGCCCATCACCGCCAGGACTTCGTCCTGCGATCCTTCGCGCAGCAGATTGTCACTGAGGACAATGCGATTGGTGCCGAGAAAACCGGCGACATGGGCCGAGAGGCGGCTGGTCTGGCGTGACGCGTCGCTGACATGGATCACGTCGGCGGGAATCTGGTTGGCGGCAGCCAGCGCCGTGATCTTCGTCTTGAGCGGCCCATCGGCCAGCGGTTGATGCGTGTTGAACAACGGCGCGATGAAGACGGGACAGAGGGTGAGCTGGACGATCAGGAAAAGGACGGCCAGGCCGCCGCCCCAGATCCACCAGGTCTCCCGCGCGCGCCGGATCACGAAATAGAGAATGGGCAGGCAGAGCAAAGCCGAGAACAGCGTCAGCAGATAGGAGATGCTGAACTCCCCCAGCCAGGCGAGGAAGCTCTGGTTGGAAAGACCATAGGAGTGTTCGCGGAAAAAACTTTCATAAACCGCCAGCGGCAGGCTGAGCAGGGTTACCGCCGTGACATAGACCGCGGCATAGATCATCACCTGGCCGCTGCGGGAATGGGTTCGCTCTTCCGCCCAGTCCCGCAATTGCGCCGACAGGCCGAACCCCAG
>DATFFI010000176.1:0-24969 GCA_035250225.1 Rhizomicrobium sp.
GTTAAATTGACGACCTCCATATTCGAACTACGCCCGGTGGTATTCTTTTCATCCATGCACCCCGCAATAAGCGGAGGCAACGAATGAAGGCCTTTGTAGGCTTGTTTAATGATGCGGGGACTGCGCCGGTAATTCCACGGAATCGGCCTCATATTGAAGTATTCGACAAACCACTCGCCCATCTCCGGCACCGTGTCGCCGCGAGCTCGCGCAATATCAGGAAGGGGAGGTGTTGGAATAAGCGCTGCCATTTGGCCCATCCGTTTGTTCACTATATGTACTACCGCAAAAATTCCCGCTTTTGAACCAAGAAAGGATCACGTCATTGGGGATAATCATCCCAGGGACAGCTCTGTCCTGCGCTATCTCCCAGACTTGATCCCAGGGCCCTCCCTTTTCGTGAGTTAGCTCCGAGAGCTTGAAAGCATGGAACTGAATATAATAATCGAAGGTATTTTCAAGTAATAACTTGGTACCTTCGTCAAAACTGTAGGGAGTTGTGGCAAATTCCATAAGTAATGGATCAAACGATACGGCTTTTTTATTTAGTCTTCTCTTTCCATAGTCTTTGTACTGCTCGTACACCACACGGGCGACGGGGCCATGCTTCCACGCCTCAAATGGCTGAGCAATCAATGGCTTATCGTATTTTGCTAAGTGCCAGCCATGGGCAAAATAGAGTACTTTCAGAAGAGACATGATTGTTATGGGAAGGCCACGCTGTTCAGCGCGATCGTAGAAAAAGTTCGCTACTGCCCTTGCGTCGTACATGAGGATTCTTTACAGAACAAAACAGGAACAAGGCAAGCCTTATGCAGCCTGCATAGCATGAATCTCTGTGGATTCGCGGTCTCACTAAGCACGGATCTGGCGCGAGGAATTTTATGGCGTGGGCAGGAGCGTCGCGCGGAGCGGGCTTGAGCCCGTGAGCACGCGCGACGCAAAAGGACCGCGCCCTTAAACTATCTCTTCTTCTTGCCGCGTTCCTTGCGGGCCGCATAACGGGCATCGCGGGCGGCCTTCTGTTCGGCCAGCAGCTGCACCATCTTCTCGGCCTCTTCGCGCTTCTTGCGCTCGGCTTCCAGCTTTTCCTCTTCGGCCTCGCGGATGCGCCGCTCTTCGGTGGCCCTGGCTTCGGCTTCGGCGCGCGCGGCGGCGAGGCGCTTTTCCTCGGCCTTCTGCCGGGTGCGTTCTTCCTTTGCGGCGGCCGCGGCGGCGCGCTCGCCGGCGGTGGATTCGAGCTTCTTGCGCGCTTCCTCGGCCCGCTGCTTCGCCTTCTCCAGCATGGCGGCGCGCGCCTTGGCGGCGTCTTCCAGACGGTTGGAGAATTTGGAGTCGTCGCGCTGCGCCATTTACTTTCGCTCTTTCAGGTTTCCAGGATACGCAAATTCGTCTTTATGGGCCGGTTAGCTTCGTCCACCAGCACTACTTTCGGATTGAAACTTTTCGCCTCGGCTTCTTCCATCCGGGCATAGGCGATGATGATGACAAGATCGCCCTTCTGGGCCAGGCGCGCCGCGGCGCCGTTGATGCCGATGGTGCCGCTGCCGGCGGGCGCGGGAATCGCATAGGTGGTAAAGCGGGCGCCGGTGTTGATGTTGAGCACATCGACCTGCTCGTGATTCAGGATCCCGGCGCGGTCCAAAAGGGCTGAATCGACGCTGATCGAACCCTCATAGTGCAGATCGCACTGGGTGACCGTGGCGCGGTGAATCTTGCCCTTGAGCAGGGTGAGCTGCATCAGTTGTCCAGAAAGCTGCGAAGCTTGCGTGACCGGCTGGGGTGTTTCAGCTTGCGTAGCGCCTTGGCTTCGATCTGGCGGATACGCTCGCGGGTGACGCTGAACTGCTGGCCGACTTCTTCCAGCGTGTGATCGGTGTTCATGCCGATGCCGAAGCGCATGCGCAGCACGCGCTCCTCGCGCGGCGTCAGGGTCGCCAGCACGCGGGTGGTGGTTTCGCGCAAATTGGCCTGGATGGCGGCGTCGATCGGCAGGACCACATTGGGGTCCTGGATGAAGTCGCCCAGATGCGAATCCTCCTCGTCGCCGATCGGCGTTTCGAGGCTGATCGGCTCCTTGGCGATCTTGAGGACCTTGCGCACCTTTTCCAGCGGCATGGCCAGGCGTTCGGCCAGCTCTTCGGGGGTCGGCTCGCGGCCGATCTCGTGCAGCATCTGGCGGGACGTGCGCACCAGCTTGTTGATGGTCTCGATCATGTGCACCGGGATACGGATGGTGCGTGCCTGGTCGGCGATCGAGCGGGTGATGGCCTGGCGAATCCACCAGGTGGCATAGGTGCTGAACTTGTAGCCGCGGCGATATTCGAACTTATCGACCGCCTTCATCAGGCCGATATTGCCTTCCTGGATCAGGTCGAGGAACTGCAAGCCACGATTGGTGTATTTCTTGGCGATGGAGATGACGAGGCGCAGATTGGCCTCGATCATTTCCTTCTTGGCGACGCCGCTTTCGCGCTCGCCCTTCTGCACCGTCTGGACGTTGCGGCGGAATTCCGAGACCGACTGGCGGGTTTCCTGGGCCAGCGCCTGGATGTCATCGCGCAGCGCCTTGATCTTGTCGCGTTCGTCGGTGACGAACTCGTGCCAGCCCAGCCCGGTGAGGCGGCCGACGCGGCGGGCCCAGTTGGGGTCCAGTTCGTTGCCAAAATGCTGTTTGAGAAATTCGGCACGGTCGACGCCATGGGCTTCGGCCAGGCGCAGCAGGCGGCCTTCCAGCGACACCAGGCGCTTGTTGATGCCGTACATCTGGTCGACAAGCGCTTCGATGCGGTTGTTGTTGAGCTTGAGCGACTTGACCAGGTCCATGGTCTCGTTGCGCAACTTCTTGAAGCGGCGTTCCTGGCCGGTGGACAGTTCGTCCGAGGCCAGCGCGGCTTCGACCGAAGCATCCTGCAGCTTGCCCAGCTTCTTGTAGAGGCCGGCAATGGAATCCAGCGCGGCCAGCACCTGCGGCTTCAGGGCGGCTTCCATCGCCGAGAGCGGCAGATTGCCTTCATCGTCGAAATCATCGCCATCGGCGCCGGCATCGGCGACCGCGGCGGCTTCAGCCGGATCGGCTTCCTCGCCCTCGACCTTCGTCTTGAGCGGCGGCGGCGGCGCGGGCTTGGGCTCCGGCGGCGGTTCGGGCTTCTTGAATTCCGGCGGCTTGAAGCCGATGGGCGCGGCGCCTTCGGCGCCCTCCGGGCCGCCGGCTTCGGCGGTCGCGGCCGCGGCGTCGGGACCGCCGCCATACATGGCTTCGAGGTCGATGATGTCGCGCAGCAGCACCTTGCCTTCGTTGAGCTCGTCGCGCCACACGGTAAGCGCTTCGAAGGTCAACGGGCTTTCGCACAGGGCGCCGATCATCAATTCCCGGCCGGCCTCGATGCGCTTGGCGATGGCGATTTCGCCTTCGCGTGACAACAGCTCGACCGAGCCCATCTCGCGCAGATACATGCGCACAGGATCGTCGGTGCGGTCATATTGCTCGCCGGCCTTGGCGGTGGTGGCGAGCGCCTTGCCGCCGGCACCTTCGGCGACCAGGGCGCCACCCTCTTCGCCTTCCTCGGCTTCTTCGCTCTCGATGACATTGATGCCCATCTCGTTGAGCATCGCCATCGTGTCTTCGATCTGCTCCGACGAAGTCTTGTCGGACGGCAGCACCTTGTTCAGTTCGTCATAGGTGACATAGCCGCGCGCCTTCGCTTTCGCGATCATCTTGCGCACGCCGACATCGGACATATCCAGCAGCGGCGAATCCGCATCGCCCGGCGTCTCGGCTTCGCCCGGCTTCTTGGGCGCCGGCTTGACCGATCCCGGCTTGCCGGCCTTGACCGGTGGCGCCGCGGCCGCAGCGGCCTTCTTCAGTTTCTCGGCGGCCTTGGCGGCGGCCTTCTCGGCTTTCGGATCGGGCTTGGCGGCCTTGGCGGCTTTCGGATCGGCTTTGCCGGGCTTTGCACCCTTCTTCGCCGCGTCCAGCTTGGCCTTTTCCGCGGCCTTCTTGATGGCTTCCAGCTTCGCCTTTTCGGCGGCCTTGAATTTTTCGAGCTTGGATTCCGGCTTCTTGGATTTGGCGGGCGGCGGCGGCGCCTTCTTCACGGCCCCGCCCTTCATGGCAGCACCTTTGGCGGGCGCGGACCTGGCGGCAGGCTTCTTCGCACCCAGCGCCTTGGCGGCGGGCTTGGCGGATTTCAGGGGCTTCTTGGAAGGCTTGGTGACCACTACTCAAATCCCAGCGGCCGGCCGGACGGCAGACCTTTGTTACATTCAACGCCGAAACTCGCCGTCATGGCCCTAATTGTGGGCGTCGAGTGGAGCACTCTGTTCGGATGGTCCTTCCGCCAATTCGCGCAAGTCTCGGGCAGCACGCAGAAACCGGGCTTCAGGGTCATCCTCGGCGGTACCAGCCTCTTGCCGTTCGCCGTCCAGGAGGGGGGTTCGGGGCGCCATACGCGCCACGAATTCTGCCATTCCTAAACGAGCAAAGTGGGTTTGAACCCCAGCTTTTTCAAGGCTGGAGCCGGAGGCGGCGAGGTTTAAAAGCTCCCTGCGGAGCATGTCAAGCGAAGGGTCCGTAAACGGCAATTCTGCCACTATTTCGGCATGTAAAACGGCAATTTGCGGCTGTTCCCATAGGAGGCCTGCCAGTTCGTTCTCCTTGGCCTGCCTACCTGCCGCCATCCCTCGATGATCTGGCTTAACCGCTGACCCTTCCAGAGCCCTCGTAGCTGGTTTTATGGGGGGCGCCGCCCTCCTTAAAGGAACCACTCCCTTTTCCTCGGTATGCCGCCTAGCTAGATGAGTTGCCGTAAATTGCACTAAGGCATTGTTTTTCAAGGCAGATGTTACTGCGGGGACACCCTTTGGGAAGTTCCCCCTAAAACCCTGCCTTCGGGCAATCGATGGCTTGGCTTTGAAGACTGCTGAAACCTTCTCATTAAAGGCCTCTTGGTAGTACTTCCTGATTTGGGGGTCATTAATTGCCCTAGTCAGTTCTGAAAGTGACTGCTCCAACCCGGCTAAACGTTCTGGGGCCGAAAAATCCTTACCCTCAGTCTCTGAACGCCATAGGAGATCCAATAGGCCAGTAGCGCGCTCAATTATCGAACTCATGGCTCCGGCGCCGAATTTCGCAATTAGCGTATCGGGATCTTCTTTTTGAGGCAGAAACGCAAATCGCAATGAATGACCGGCCTTCAAATGAGGCAAAGCCATTTTAGCGGCTTTTAGAGCTGCATTTTGTCCCGCTTCGTCGCCATCGAAGGCCAGCACCGGTTCGGGCGCGCTCTTCCACAGCATCTGCAACTGGTCTTCGGTGAAGGCCGTGCCCAGCGGCGCCACCGCATGGGTGAAACCGGCGCGCACCAGCGCGATCACATCCATATAGCCTTCGGCCAGGATGATGGTGCCGGCCTTGATCGCGGCGGCGCGCGCGGCGGCGAAATTGTAGAGCTGGGAACCCTTGGAAAATAGGGGTGTTTCGCCGCTATTGATGTATTTGGGCTTGGCGTCAGGCGAAAGACCGCGGCCGCCGAAGGCGATGACGCGGCCGCGGCCATCGGCGATGGGAAACATCAGCCGGTCAAAGAAGAAATCGCGCATGGGACGGGCGCTTCTTCCATCTTCAGAGGGCTGCGCCGGACGCGCCAAGCCCGCCTCGATCATGTCGTCCTGGGTGACATTGTGCGCGGTGAGATGCGCGATCAAGGCGTTGCCGCCGGACGGGGCATAACCCAGGCGGAATTGCTTCGCCGCCGCGCCATCCAGGCCGCGGGTTTTCAGGTAATCGCGCGCAGGCTTGCCGGCATCGCCGAACAATTGCTCCTGATAGAAGGCGGCGGCCAGCTCGACAATGTCATAGAGCGACTTGCGGCGGCTCTCGCGCGCCTCATCCTCGGGCGACCATTTGGGCAGTTCGACACCGGCTTCGCCGGCCAGCTTTTCGACGCTTTCGGGAAAGCTCAAGCCCTCGGTTTCCATCAGCCATTTGAAGCAGTCACCGCCCTGGCCGCAGCCGAAGCATTTGTAGAGCCGGCGCTCATTCTCGACCTTGAAACTGGGGGATTTTTCCGGATGGAAGGGACAACAGCCCCACATCACCCGGCCCTTGCGGACCAGCTTGACGCGGCGCCCCACCAGCGCGACCAGGTCGGTCCGTCGCCGTATTTCTTCCAATAGTCCTTCGCCGTAGCGCATGGAGCCGATCTTAGGGCAAAATCGCTCAGCCGGGGCCTGCAGGCCTTCGATTCGCCTGTGCATGACCGGCAAAACCGGGCGGGGAACGCGAAAAATGACCCTGCTGGACGATCCCGACAACCCGCGCTGAGCCCAATCGGGTATCGCCGACCGCTGCATGCGGCGGCGCGGCGCGGCGCGGCGCGAAGCCGCAAAAAACTCTCCATGGGCGGGTCAAGCCCGCCCATCGTGAGAATACTACTTCGGCGTCAGCGCTTCCTTCACCTGGCCCGAAGCCTTGCCGAAATCCATTTGGCCGGCAAAGCGCTCCTTCAGAGCGCCCATCACCTTACCCATATCCTTGACCGAAGTGGCGCCCAGTTCGGCGACGATGGCGGCGATGGCGGCTTTGGCGTCCGCCTCGTCCATCTGCTTGGGCATGAATTCGCGGATGATGACGATCTCGGCCCGTTCATTCTCGGCCAGTTCGGGGCGGCCGCCCTGGACATAGACGGCGGCGGATTCCTCGCGCTGCTTGATCATCTTGGCCAGCAGGGACAGGATTTCGTCATCGCCCAGCAATTCCCGGCTGGTTTCGCTGCGGGCGGCGATGTCCTTGTCCTTCAGCGCCGCCAGCATCAGGCGGACGGTGGCCAGACGCTTGGCGTCCTTGGCCTTCATCGCCTCTTTCATGGCCTCGGTCAGTTTTTCGCGCAGCGACATAGGATTCTCTCGGTCAAATCAGCGCCGCGAAACTAGCGGGAAACCGTGGATAATTCCAACACGTTGATTCGATTGGATTAGTTGAGGTTGACGCGCACGAGTCCTCTCCCTATTTTCGCGCAAATTCGAGGCTCCCCATGACCGATAGGATTTCCGCCCCCTCCGCCACTGCGGAGACCACTTTTTCGCGTGGGGGCCTGATGCTGGCGGATGGCAGTTTCTTCGAAGGCGCCGGTTTCGGGGCGGAAGGCACGGCGGTGGGCGAGGTCTGTTTCAACACCGCCATGACCGGCTATCAGGAGATCCTCTCCGATCCCTCCTATGCCGGGCAGATCGTCGCCTTCACCTTCCCGCATATCGGCATTGTCGGCACCAATGAGGAAGACATCGAGACCATCACGCCGGTGGTGCGCGGGTTGATCGTGCGCGCCGATGCCGAGCATCCGTCCAATTATCGCAGCCTGGCGACGCTCGACCGCTGGCTGAAGAAGCACAAGATTCCCGCCATTGCCGGGGTCGATACCCGCGCCCTCACCAGCCTGATCCGCGAGAAGGGCATGCCGCATGGCGCCATCGTCAATGGCGCGGCGGACAAGGATGCGCTGCTGAAGCAAGCCAAAAGCTTTCCCGGCCTGGAAGGGCTGGACCTCGCCAAGGACGTCACCTCCCGCCAGACCTATCACTGGCGCGAGACCGCGTGGGAATGGAACAAGGGCTATGGCGCCGAAGACAAGCCGAGCTGGAAGGCGGTGGTGATCGATTACGGCGTCAAGCGCAACATCCTGCGCCTCTTGGCCGGCATGGGCGCCGACATCACCGTGGTGCCCGCCAACGTTTCGACGGAAGAAGTGATGCGGCACAAGCCGGACGGCGTGCTGCTTTCCAACGGTCCGGGCGATCCGGCGGCGACGGGCGAATATTCCATTCCCACCATCCAGGGCGTGATTGCCAGCGGCACGCCGGTGTTCGGCATCTGCTTAGGCCACCAGATGCTGGGCCTGGCGCTGGGCGCCAAGACCAGGAAGATGAGCCAGGGCCATCACGGCGCCAATCATCCGGTCAAGGACCTCACCACCGGCAAGGTCGAGATCGTCTCGATGAATCACGGCTTCACCGTGGACCGCGACAGCCTGCCCAAGGGCGTCAGCGAAACCCATGTCTCGCTGTTCGACGACACCAATTGCGGCATCGCCCTGGACGGCAAGGATGTCTTCAGCGTCCAGTATCACCCGGAAGCCTCGCCCGGCCCGATGGACTCGCACTACCTGTTCGAGCGTTTCGCGGCAGCGGCCAAAAAGCGGGCCTGATTACGGCAAGCCGTAATACTTCTTTGCGGCTTCAGTCAGCAATTGCGTGGCAACCGAGATACCCATACTCCAAGCGCCATTAGTCGCTTTCACTAGATTTTTGGCTATCCAGGCCTTCGCTTTCTTTCCGAATGGCTCTGCCTCATTTTCTGGCTTTTCAGAAGCAAGTATCGTCGCGATCTCTTTAGCATCTGTGTTGGGAAAGCCGGCAGCTTCCAGCCCTTTTATGACGGAACCAGCGTCTCCTGAACTAATGCTCAAACTAAACTGTGCGCCAGCGCCTGTATTGGAAATTGCTGTGTAGTTTCCATAAATCACCTGATTGGTGATCTGGGTCACAGCCTCCGTATCTTTCGGCTTAGGTGCCGCGCTGGGGCCGATTGTAATATCAGCCGCTGCAGGCACTGATTTTTCTATTTTCAAAGTAAGTTCCAAAGCTCGCGCCCGTACGGCATTTTGGATTTCAACTAAGGACGCCATCGAAAATTCTCCGTCTACGCCGTTACAAGCATAATCGGGGTATATTTTCCCTTGGAGCTTCAAGATGAGGTTGGAGGCATCAATGTTGAGGGTGGTCGTCTTAGACGCCGACGAAAGCATGTTATCGATCGAAGCCATGCCCTGGCGAATTTCATAGTTGGTCCAAGCCTCGCCAGCCAGCTTCTTGACCAAGACCGAGGGGATGGGAGCATTCTTTATCCCAGACCCAAACGGGCCACTAAAATGACCCGTAAACGTAACAGGGACCTTTCGATAGTCGGGTGCTTCTACGCCGACTTGATACCCTTCTGATTCGTGCTTGACCCATTCTTCGAGAACATCACTGCCAAGCCGCGAAGCCAGGAATTGCAATTTAAGCAAGATGGGACCGATCTCTTTCCCATCCATCAGTGCGGTCTGGACTTCTCTCAGGAGGCTCATTTCCGACTCGCGGCAAAGTAGCGTTTATATCATCCACACGCTCTTGGCGCGCAGGATTTTGTGACGTGAGCAGGAGCGTCGCGCGGAGCGGGCGTTAGCCCGTGAGCACGCGCGACGCACTCACGACGCAAAAGACAAGCGCCTTACCGCAGGGTTTTCCGCACCACCAGCTTCAGCCCGGACCATTGAGCGGTGACGGCGATCACCTTCACATCGACCAGGTCGGTGGTGGAGAGGGCCAGGTCGCGAATGGTGTTTTCGGTGACATCGGTGGGAATTTTGGAGGCCTTCTTGTACCAGCTTACCCAGACGGCGCCGTGCGTAGCGACGGCCTGACGGGCGCGCGGCAACTGGGTTTCCAGTTCGGCGCGCGTGGTGACGAAAAGATGCACGATCTCGGCACCGTCATTGGGGGCGCGATGGACGATCTGCGCCTCGTCCGGCAACCGGCCCAGCAACCGTGGATAATCTTTGGGCGCGGCGATGGTGGCGATGCGATCGCCTACTTTCACGCCCAGTTTCTGCGCCAATGTCTTCTGCGAGTAACCCGCCATGACGGGAAAGCTAAGGTGCCGACCGCCAATCCTCAACTGTCATGGCCGGGCAAGCCAGGCCATGACGACAATACTTCAAATGAAAAAGCCCCCGGGTGGAGACCGAGGGCTTTTCCGAGGGTGTCAGGTGTTACACGGACTAACGTGCAAACTCGATGATATCAAACGTCGATTCTTCCACCGGGCCGGGGATTTCCAGGCGCAGGCGGTTGTCGCCGATGCCGGTCAGAAGCCCGATCTGGTCGTCCGGCGTGGCGGGCGCGCCGAAGGACGGCGCGCGGCCGGAATAGGGCTGCCAGCGTTCGCCGCGGGTGGTCTGTGCACCCAGATACACCCAGGCGCCATTCTCGGGATAGAGGAAGCCGCGGGTGCGCAGCGAGCCGTCGAGCTTTTCGAGCAGCAACCCGCCATTCATCGGCACGATGCGGCAGTTGAACCAGCTATAAACGATGTAGGCATTGACGCCGCCCATCTTCATGTTGCGGCAGCGCCAGTTGCCCACCAGGGCCTGGCCCGGAACGGTGCGGCCTTGCGCTTCGATCACATTGCGCAGGGCGCTGAAGTTGCCGGTGCCGTCGCTGTAATTCTGGGCTTCCCAGATCGCCTTGTCGCGCCACTGTTCCAGGATCTGCAGGCGCTGAATGTCGAAATCCGAAGCCTGGTCGCGCCAGTCGGCAAAGGCGGGGGTTGATGGAATAAGGGTCGCAACGCCGAGCATCGCTGCGGCGGCAAATTTAACCTTGCGGGGAGCTCCCATTATTTTGCTCCTGTTCCTTCTCCGGCGGGGTCCAGCCCTTCAGATCCGCGGTCGGCGGCATGCCAACCACGTTGAAGCCGGCATCGACGAAATGGATTTCGCCGGTGACACCGCCCGAGAGGTCAGAAAGCAAATACAGTGCCGCGCCGCCGACATGGTTAAGTTCGACGGAGCGCTTGAGGGGAGAATTGTGCTTGTTCCACTTGAAGACCATGCGGGCATCGCCCACCGCGCTGCCCGCCAGGGTGCGCATGGGACCCGCCGAGATGGCGTTGACGCGGATGCCATCCTGGCCGAGATCCGAGGCGAGGTAGCGAACGGATGCTTCCAGCGCCGCCTTGGCCACGCCCATCACATTGTAGTTGGGCATGACGCGCTGGGCGCCGAGATAGGACAGCGTGACCATCGCGCCGCCATTGGGGCCCATCAGGCGGGCCGCGCGCTGCGCCACGGCGGTGAAGGAAAAGCAGGAAATATCGAGGCTTTTGAGGAAATTGGCCCGGCTGGTATCGACATAGCGGCCCTTCAATTCCTTGGCGTCGGAGAAGGCCAGGGAATGGACCACGAAGTCCAGCGAGCCCCATTCCTTGGCCAGCATCGCGAAGACGGCATCGAGCTGGTCGTCATGCTCGACATCGGCCGGCAGCAGGATTTTCGAGCCGATGCTTTGCGCCAGCGGCCCCAGCCGCCTCTTCTGGGCGTCGCCCTGATAGGTAAACGCGATCTGCGCACCCTGGGACGCCAGCATCTGGGAGATGCCCCAGGCGATGGAATGATCGTTGGCCACGCCCATCACCAGGCCGCGCTTGCCGGCCATCAGTCCCGTTCCGGGCTGGGCCAGCATCTCGGCCAGGGGTGTTTTCTGTTCCATTATGGGACGCCTCACTGTTCGTAACGCTGGAAGACCAGCGAGGCATTGGTGCCGCCAAAGCCGAAGGAGTTGGACAGAGCGGTCTGGATCCTGGCGTTGTCGATGCGGCGGCGCACGATATTGGCGTCGGCCACGGCCGGGTCGATCTCCACGATATTGGCGCTTTCGCAGATGAAGCCGGACTGCATCATCAAAAGCGTATAGATCGCCTCATGCACGCCGGCCGCGCCCTGGCTGTGGCCGGTGAGCGATTTGGTGGCGCTGATCGGGGGCATCTTGTCGCCGAAGACTTCGCGGATGGCGTTGATCTCGGGAATATCGCCCACCGGGGTCGAGGTGGCGTGAGGATTGATATAGTCGATTGCGCCCTTGACGTTCTCGATCGCCATTTTCATGCAGCGCACCGCGCCTTCGCCCGAGGGCGCGACCATGTCGGCGCCGTCCGCCGTGGCGCCATAGCCGACCAGCTCGGCATAGATCTTGGCGCCGCGCGCCTTGGCGTGCTCCAGCTCTTCCAGGACGAGAATGCCGCCGCCGCCCGAGATCACAAAACCGTCACGGTCCTTGTCATAGGCGCGCGAAGCGTTCTCCGGCGAGGCGTTATACTTGGACGACATGGCGCCCATGGCGTCGAACAGTTCGGACAGCGTCCAGTCCAGCTCCTCGCCGCCGCCGGCGAACATCATGTCCTGCTTGCCCCACTGGATCAGCTCGAACGCGTTGCCGATGCAGTTGGCCGAGGTCGAGCAGGCCGAGGAGATGGAATAATTATAGCCCTTGGTCTTGAACCAGGTGGAAAGATTGGCGCTGACGGTGGAGGACATCGCCTTGGGCACGGCGAACGGCCCGATGCGCTTGGGGCTGTTGTTCTGGCGCGTAATGTCGGCGGCCTGCACGATGGCCCTGGTGCTGGGGCCGCCGGAGCCGACAATCAACCCGGTGCGCGGATTGGAAACATCGGTTTCTTCAAGCCCCGCATCGGCGATGGCCTGGTTCATCGCCACCCAGCAATAGCCGGCGCCGTCACCCTGGAAGCGGCGGGCCCTGCGGTCCACCACGTCGTCGAGATTGAGCTTGAGGCTACCATGCACCTGGCTGCGGAAGCCGAGGCGGATGTAATCCTCGGCCGCGACGATGCCGGAACGGGCATCATGAAGACTGGACACAACCTCCTGGGCATTGTTGCCGATGGAGGAGACGATGCCGATGCCGGTGACAACCACGCGTCTCATGACGTTCGTGCAGGTCCTTCAGATTTCGCCCACGCGATATGGCCCAAGGGCCTCCGCGTCAAGGCTTGGCGTCAAGCCGGGGCGGGTTCGGGGGCCAGCGCTTTGGCGGCTTCCTCGATGAAAAGGCCGACCTTGAGGTCCCTGGCTTCATAGATCACCTTGCCGTCCACTTTCATGATGCCGTCGGCGACGCCGATGATCAGCTTGCGCATGATCACGCGCTTCAGGTTGATGGCGTAGGTGATCTTCCTGGCGGTGGGCAGCACCATGCCGGTGAATTTCACTTCGCCCACGCCCAGCGCGCGACCCTTGCCGACCCCGCCCATCCAGCCCAGGAAGAAGCCGACCAGCTGCCACAGCGCGTCCAGCCCCAGGCAGCCCGGCATCACCGGATCGCCCTGGAAATGGCATTTGAAGAACCAGAGATCGGGATGGATGTCGAATTCGGCCTCGATTTCACCCTTGTTCTCGGTGCCGCCGACATCGCTGATATGGGTAATGCGGTCGAACATCAGCATGGGCGGCAGCGGCAGCTGCGCATTGCCGGGGCCGAACAATTCACCCCGGGCACAGGCCAGCAGGGCTTCCAGATCGAAACTGTTTTGGGGTGCGGGTTTGTTCAAGTGTTTATCCTGCGAAATGCCGGAACTTTCCGGCCAAAAATCCCTGAAATGACCGATTCTTGCTTAGAAACATTCTAAGCAGTAAACTGATGTAACTCTAGCAGTTCTCCCCCGGCCCGGACAGGGAATTGGGGGGCCAAGGTGTAACGGTTCGATGGCAAAAATGGAGCGCGAAACCCGGCTTGATGCCGCGGCCGTCCGCCTCAAGGCGGCGGGGCTTCGGCCCACGCGCCAGCGCATCGAACTGGCCCGGCTGCTCTTCACCGGCATGGACCGGCACGTCACGGCCGAGAGCCTGGCCGAGGAGAGCGCCCGCGCCGGCGTCAAGGTCTCGCTCGCCACGGTCTACAACACCCTGCATCAGTTCCAGTCGGCCGGCCTGCTGCGCCAGGTCGTGGTCGATGCCTCCCGTAGTTATTTCGACACGAATGTGGGCGATCATCAGCACTTCTTCATCGAGAATGAAGGCACGCTGATCGACATTCCCGGCGAGGAGATTTCGGTCTCCGGCGTGCCGGCGCCGCCGCCCGGTCTGGCGGTCGATCGCGTCGATGTCGTTGTTCGGGTGAAACGCATCTGACACGCAGGCTTGCGAGTCATTCTCACAATTTAGAATCGTTCTAATCCGTTGACAGGCTGACTCCGTGCGGGCCAGTCTTGCGCCCGAATTTCATATTCAAGGAGGCGTCATGCCCGGACTGAAGAACACCAAGACCTGGGAAAACCTGAAAGAGGCTTTCGCCGGCGAGAGCCAGGCCAACCGCCGTTATCTCTACTTCGCACAGAAGGCCGACATCGAAGGTCACAATGACGTCGCCGCCGTTTTCCGCTCCACCGCCGAAGGCGAGACCGGCCATGCCCATGGTCATCTGGAATATCTGGAGGAAGTGGGCGATCCGGCGACCGGCGAGCCCATCGGCGCCACCGACGCCAACCTGAAAGCGTCGATCGCGGGCGAGACCCACGAATATACCGACATGTATCCGGGCATGGCCAAGACCGCCCGCGCCGAAGGCTTTGACGAAATCGCCGACTGGTTCGAGACCCTGGCCAAGGCCGAGAAGAGCCATGCCGGCCGCTTCCAGAAGGCGCTCGATACTTTAGGTAAATAACCCCTCCGCCTTTCGCACGCCACGGCCGCAAGCGGCCTGCGTGCTTCAGGCACCTCCCCTTCCTGCGTGCTTCGCACGCGAAGGGGAGGGCGGGCCTGAGTTTTCCTGGATCCCACATGACCGGCGAAGGCAGTCTCGAGGCCCCCACCCGCCAGATCATCGATTGGCAGAATCCCGACTTCGCCGATCCGGTGAAGCTGGACGAGGAGATGCGGCGCGTCTTCGACATCTGTCATGGCTGCCGCCGCTGCTTCAATCTCTGCGATTCCTTTCCGCGCCTGTTCGACCTGATCGATTCCAGCCCGGCTGAGGATGTCGAGCATCTCAAGTCCGAAGACTTCAAGCCGGTCGTCGATGCCTGCACGCTTTGCGACATGTGCTTCATGACCAAATGCCCTTACGTGCCGCCGCATCCCTTCATGCTGGATTTCCCGCATCTGATGCTGCGCCACCGCTTCGTCGAGGCCAGACAGGGCCATAGTGATTTCACGCAAGTCCAGCTGGCCGAAATGGACCGCAACGGCACCATGGCGCGTATCGCCTCGCCGGTGATCAACTGGGCTTCGAGGAAGGGCAACGGTCTGACGCGACCGCTGATGGAGAAAGTCGCGCGCATCGACCGTGACGCCACCCTGCCCCAGTTCCACAGCCGTACCTTTGTGTCGCAAGCGCGCGGCGACAATCTGCAACCCAACCCGGCCGGGCCCGCGCATGGCAAGCGCAAGGCCGCGCTCTATGCCACCTGCTTCGTCAACTACAACAAGCCTTCGACCGGCATGGCGGCGCGCGCCGTCCTCAACCACCTGGGTGTCGAAACCAAAGTCAGCTATCCCGGCTGTTGCGGCATGCCTTTCCTGGAACAGGCGGCGCTGGAACGCGTCGCATCCAACGCCGCCAAGGTCTCGAAGGAATTGGTGAAGCTGATCGACGAAGGCTACGACATCGTCGCCCTTACCGCGTCCTGCGGTTTGATGTTGAAATTCGAATGGGCCCTGATCTGTCCCGACAATCCCGACGTGAAGAAGCTGGCCGAACACACTTACGACATCGATGAATACGTCGTGGATGTGATGAAGAAGGATGGCGTGCCGCCGGCGATGACGCCGCTGCCGGAAGGCGTCACGGTGCATCTGGCCTGTCATGCCCGCGCCCAGAATATGGGTCCCAAGGCGGCGGAGATGCTCAGGCTGATTCCCGAAACACCGGTGGATGTGATCGAACGCTGCAGCGGCCATGGCGGCACTTTCGGGGTGGTCAAGCCGACGCACCAGGTGGGCGTGAAGGTGGGCCGGCCGGTGTTCCGCGCCGCCAACATGCAGAAGCGCGGCCATATCGTGTCCGACTGCCCGCTGGCGGCGCAGCATATCGTGGCGCATACCGACACCTGGGTGACCGAGCCCGAGCATCCGATCCAGATCATGGCCAGGGCGTTTGGGTTGCTGAGCGATTAGCCGAAGGCTAACGAAACGGTCCAGTGGACCGTTTCGAGCGAAGCAACGCCGCGAGCTTGAGCGAGCGGCCGGGTGTTGCAGAAAGAATGAGAAAACACAGTATGCCTGAATCCACCCACAAGATCGTGTCGGAAGATTTGCTGTCCGCCGCCGAGTATGAGCGGCAGCGCAAGTCGCTGAAGGCCAATCTGCTGCCGCTGAAGAAATTGCGGCGGGTCGAGGTCGGGCCCTTCGCCACTTTCTATTTCGAGAATTACGCCACCATGTGGCTGCAGGTGCAGGAAATGCTGCGCATCGAAAAAGGCGGCGACGAGCAGGTGCCGGGCGAGCTTTCCGCCTACAATCCACTGATCCCGCAGGGTGATGAACTGATCGCCACCATGATGCTGGAAATCGAGGATGGGATGCGCCGTCACCGCACCCTGCTGACGCTGGGCGGTATCGAAGAAACGGTTTTCATGGAAATCGGCAACGAGACCATCAAGGCCACACCCACCGAGTATGACGACCGCACCACCGCCGACGGCAAAACCTCATCGGTACACTGGCTGCGGTTCCAATTGTCGAAAGACCAGATTGCGCGCTTCCTGACGGAGCGCGTGGTGATCGGCGTCAGCCACCGCAATTACGGCCATATGGCGGTCTTGGGCGACGAGACGAAAGATACGCTGGCGAAGGATTTCGCTTAGTCTTTTTCCTCCCTCGCAAGCGGGAGAGGAAAGGGTTGGGGGCGGCCGGCTAAAGCTTCACTCTGCCTTCCACAATATCGGCATAACGCTCCAGCGTCAGCCGCTCATAGGCGTGCGTGGCCGGATCGAGCCAGAAAACCGGATCGGCGATCTTCGCCGGATCGAAGCCTTCGCGCACCAGGTCGATCTTGCGCTGCTTGAAAGTGCCGGTGACTTCGATGCGGGGGCTGAGGCGCAGGAAGATGGGCCGCGCATAGGAAGGCAGCCTGGTTTTCAGATGCTCGGGCAGGCGCGTAATGTCGAAATCGCCATCCACCACCAGGGAGGCCATGCCGGCGCGGCCTTCGGCGCCCGGCACGGCGACGCCATAGACATTGGCCTCGCGGATGCCGGCGGCGCGCGCCAGCGCGGCGGAGACTTCGCCGGTGGCGACATTCTCGCCCTTCCAGCGGAAGGTATCGCCGATGCGGTCGACAAAATAGAAATAGCCATGCTCGTCGCGGCGCATCAGGTCGCCGGTGCGAAACCAGGTATCGCCCTTTTCGAACACGTCATGCAGCATCTTCTTGGTGCTGTCGGCCTTGTTGGTATAGCCCTCGAATTCGCGCCCCGCGCGCTTGGACATGCCGCCGATCGCCTCGCCCACTTCGGTGGGGCCGCATTCGATGCAGAAGCCGTCCGGGCCGCGCACCGGCATTTCCGTTTCGACATCGAAGCGGATGACGCGGGCGGGCAACAATTTCTCGCTGTAGTCGGGCACGCGCCCCACCGCGCCCACCGTGCCGTCATAATTCAGCATCGAGACATTGCTCTCGGTGGCGCCATAGAATTCGACGATGCGGGGAATGCCGAAGCGTTCCTGGAATTCGCGCCAGATGGCGATGGAAAGGCCATTGCCGGTGATGGCGCGGACTTTATGCCCCCGGTCCAGAGGTGATGGCGGCGCGTTGAGCAGGTAACGGCACAACTCGCCGACATACTGGAACATGGTGGCGCCGTGGCGGTGGATGTCTTCCCAGAATTCATGCGCCGAGAATTTGCGCTTGATGATCAGCGCGCCGCCGGACATGAAGGCCAGGCCCACGGCGCAGACGCCGCCGGTCGAGTGATACAGCGGCAAGGGGTCATAGATGCGGTCGGACGCGCCCGGCCGCAGCGCGCCGACAAAGCCGGTCATCATGAAAAGCATGCGCATATGGCTGAAATTGGCGGCCTTGGGCAGGCCGGTGGTGCCCGAGGTGTAGATGAAGAAAGCCCGGTCCCTGGCGGTCAAACCGCCGCGCGCCGCCAGGCCGGGATCGGTTTCGGATGCCGCGGCCAGATGCGAATCCAGTTCTCCGCCATTTTGAATCCAGCCATGCGGTACCTTTTCCAGGAAGGCGCGCGCGCCTTCAAACTCGTCTTTCAGCTCATCGCCGACAATGGCGTGCTGCGCGCCGGCAATGGCGATGGAATGGGCCAGGGCCTGGCCGGTGAGATTGGTATTGATCAGCGCCACCGAGGCGCCGACCTTGAACATGCCCAGCCAGGCGGCAATGAAATCGGGCCGGTTTTCCATCAAAAGCGCCACGGCGGCGCCGCGCGCGATGCCCTGCGCCATGGCCCAATGAGCATAGCGGTTGGCGCGCGCATCCAGCTGCGCATAGGTGACGCGTTCATCGCCGAAGATGATGGCGACGGCGCCCGGCGTTTTGCGCGCCTGGCCTGCGACAATGTCGGCAATGATGCGGGTGGAATGCGGCTTTACCAGCCGCAGCAACCAGAGGGTGCGCAGGATGCTGGAGATATAGACGTATTCACGCCGTATGGCGGCGGCCAATCCCATCTGTGTGCTGGGACGCTGGTTTTTTGTTTGCGCCCGCTTTCCTTCCCTAAAGACAAGATTGAGCCCACGCCGCGGCTGACGCAAGATGGCAGGGATGGACACCGACGAACCACTCGACCTGCGTGCGCTCAAATGCCCGCTGCCCGCCCTTTTGGCGCGCAAGGCGCTGGGACGCGCCGCGCCGGGCGTGCTGGTCGTGGTGCTGGCCGACGACCCGCTGGCGGTGGTCGATATTCCGCATATGTGCCATGGCGAGGGCCATGCGGTGGAGGAAGTCTCCACCGCAGGCACGCATCACATCTTCCGCATCAGAGCTAAGTAGGTGGCGGCGCCGGCCGCCGTGCGTTCGCCGCCACCGCGCGCGCATCGATGGCCGTGCGTTCGCTGCTTTCCTGGCCGGGCTTGAGGATCACGATCTCGGCATAGGCTTCATAGCGGGTGGTGGACGAGATCATCACCGGCGGGCCGAACGGGTCATAACCCCAGCGCGGCCGGAAGCCCCAATAGCCGCCCCAGCCCCAGCCGCCACCCCAATAGCCGCCATAGCTGGGGCCGATGGGGTCGGCGTAGAAGCGGGTCGCGGCGCGGGTGTCGCGGGTGTCGAACATGAAATGGGTAGCGCCCTCCGCCAGCGTCACTTCGGCGGCGCGCAGCAGAAGGTAATCCTCGACCATCTCGCGGGGGGTCACCGAATTGCCGGTGAAGGTGACGCGCCAGCGGCCGGGAGCCAGTTCGCGGTCGGTGAAGCCGGTGAGTTCACCGGGGCGGCGGGGGGCATAGGCGGCGGGGGTCATGCAACCGGCCAGAAGCACGGCCATTCCCAGGGCCAAACCTATCGTGAGACCGATTTTTTTCAGGGGTGACATACGCATGGCGATATCCTTCCTCCCATCCCCAGTTAACGAAATGACCATCCATTCGGGGCAGTTCCCCCGGCATTCACTTTATGTTCGACGGGTTCCACCCGTCGTGTTTGGCGGGTTTCACCCGCGCAGGCGACATCTGACCCCTTGCCATTCCTCTCGCGGCGCAGCAAGTTCGCCCCAGCCCGGAACCCCGGGTTTTTGGGGTCCCAGCTCAGGACACAAATACCCGGCCTTAGCCAAGGATTTAGGCGCGGGCGAGATGAACAGGCGCTGAACAAAATGGGGGGCCAGACGATCGCAATGCTCGGCTATTCCCTGTCCGCTGCCCTGGGCCTCATTCTCATCGCCGTCAGCTTCCTCTCCGTCCAGCTCATGATGCTGGCCTGGGTGCGCCTTTTCCGCAGCCAGCCCAAGGTGGCGATGGCCACCCTTTCCGATGCCGAGCTGCCGCATGTGCTGGTGCAATTGCCGGTCTGCAACGAAGGGCCGCTGGCGCTGCGCGTGGCGATGGCGGCCAGCGCCCTGGACTGGCCGAAGGACCGCCTGACCATCCAGCTGCTGGATGACGGCAGCCAAGAAAATCACGCCGCGCTGGCGGCCAGCCTGCTGGGACGGATTGCGGAAGGCATCAATCTGCAATTGCTGCGGCGGGGCGACCGCAAGGGCTTCAAGGCCGGCAATCTCGCTTTCGGCCTGGCGCATTGCGATGCGCCCTTCGTCGCCATCTTCGACGCCGATTTCGTGCCGGCGCCGGATTTCCTGCGCCGCACCGTGCCGGCGCTGGTCGCCGATACCGGCCTTTGCTTCGTGCAGGCGCGCTGGGGTCACAATAATCGCGACGCCAACTGGCTGACGCGGGTGCAGGGCGTGCTGCTGGATTCGCATTTCGCGGTCGAGCAGGAAGCGCGTTTCCGCGCCGGCCTGCCCATGTCGTTCAACGGCACGGCGGGCGTGTGGAATCGCCTGGCCATCGAGCAGTCGGGCGGCTGGACCGGCGACACGCTGACCGAAGACCTCGACCTGTCGATGCGCTGCGTGCTGCGTGGCTGGCGCAGCGCCATGCTGCCGGACATCGAAGTGCCCGGTGAGCTGCCGCAGACCGCGGCCGCCTGGCGGGCGCAGCAGGCGCGTTGGACCAAGGGTCATGCGCAATGCGCCCGCAAGCTGTTGCCGCCGATCTGGGCCAGCAAGATGGCCTTCTGGCAGAAGCTGGCGATGACGGCGCAGATGTGCCAGTTCGCCTTCTACACCCTGGCTTTCACCAGCGCCGCGATCTCGCTCTTCATGATGACCGTCGGCGTGAAGCCCTATCCGGCCGTCGCCATACTGGGCCTGGTGGTGACCTTCCTGGGCCTGTCCTGCTCCATCGGCTATCTCTGGCTGGGCCAGCGCATGCTGGGACATGAGAAAGACAGCAAGCTCTATCGCACCCTGGTGCTGGCGGTGGTGTTTCCGTCCGGCCTGATCCTAGCCAATACCCGCGCCACGCTGGAAGCCTTCTTCTCCACCCGCATGGATTTCACCCGCACCATCCGCGCCGGCGAGGTCCATTCCGGCGGCTGGCGCGGCGTGCCGGAAATCGCCGCAGGCCTGTTCGTCGCGGGCCTGGCCTCGTCGGAAGGAAACTGGGCGGCTTTGTTCTTCCTGGTCGCGGTTTCGGGCCTGTTCTCGATCGGCACCATGGGCGCCACCAATGCGCTGGCGCACAAGCCGGTGCGACGCCAGATTACGCCGGCCGAGTAAGCCTCCGTTTCCATCCTTAATGTGCGTCAACCATGCGCTTTCGGGCGCATATTGATTCAAATTTGATCCAATAAAATTCGACCTTTTCGTCTAACCGCGTTTTGAAGCGCGCCCCCTTAGTGTCATCCCGGGAATTGGGATGGCCGGGGTGCGAATTCATCCGATGCGGGTTCATACAAAGGTTGCGGTTGCGCTGTTGCTGGTGCTGGGCCTTTCCGGCTGTGCCGGTTCTTCCTATGACGCCGACTATTCCTATCCCGCGCCGGTGATCGCGAATACGTTGCCGGCCACGCCCGGCACTTCGCGAATGGAAAACATTGCCGGCCAGAAGCCGCTGCAATGCGTGCCCTATGCGCGCGAGCATTCGCCGGTGAAGATCTTCGGCGATGCCTGGACCTGGTGGGACCAGGCATCCGGAAAGTATGAGCGCGGCGCTTCGCCGGCCAATGGCACCGTGATGGTGCTGCACAATTATGCCGGGCCCGATCACGGCCATGTCGCGGTGGTGCGCCGTATCGTCTCCGCGCGCGAGATCCGCATCGACCATGCCAACTGGCTGAATGACGGTTCGATCTATGTGAACAATCCGGTGGTCGATGTCAGCGCCACCAACGATTGGAGCGCGGTCAAGGTCTTCAACATCCAGACCGGCGCCTGGGGCGGCAAGACCTATCCGGTGAAGGGATTCATCGGGTCCGGTAGCACCCGCGTACCCGAAGGGCGCGCCCCGGTGGAAACACGCAAGCCCTTGCCGCAGCCCGAGGCCGAAGCGGCACCGGACGATGCCCTGCCGATCGACGCCCTGATCGCCGAACTGACCAGCACCGCACCCAAGCCAGTGCGCACGGCGGCGGCGCGCCCTGCCCCGGTTGCCACGCCCAGGCTGCAGCCGGTGTCGGCCACAGCCCGTGACCGCAACCCGCCAGCCGGCTCGCCCTTCGCCCTGACGGCCGAGGATTTGGCCATTCCCGGGGATCCCGGCCAGTAATCCTCTAGCTTTTTCAATATCTTCCGGAGAATTCTGCGGCCTTGTGCCTCCCCCCGCTTTGGGGCGACGGGCATAAGGATTACTGTCCCGGCCCTTCGCGGACCCTGTGTCCTCGATTTGCCTGGTGCGTTTTCCCTTTGATGAAAAACCCCGCTCTCTCGTGACCCCCGCAGCATCCGACGCCTCTGCATCGCCCGGCGATCCGCTTGCCGGGATTCCGGAGGCCAATGAGGCGTCGGTGGGACCTTCATTGCCCGGCGATCCGCATGCGCCCGCCAATGACAGGCGCAGCATGTCGGCGCTGATGATCGGGGCGCTGGGCGTGGTGTTCGGCGATATCGGCACCTCGCCGCTTTACGCCCTTAAGGCGACAATGGCGGCCACCACCGGCGGCGGCATCGCCAATCACATGGCGGTGATGGGCTCGCTCTCCCTGATCTTCTGGGCCCTGATCCTGGTGGTGACGGTGAAATACGTCCTCATCATCATGCGCGCCGACAATGACGGCGAAGGCGGCACCCTGGCGCTGGCGGCGCTGGCGCATCGGTCGGGCGGCCTGTCCCGGCGCATGAAAAGCACCATCGGTATCGCCGCCATTGTCGGCCTGGCGCTGTTTTACGGCGACGGCATGCTGACCCCCGCCATCACCGTGATGTCAGCGATCGAAGGCCTGAAAGTGGAAAGCCATGCGTTCGAGCCGCTGGTGGTGCCGCTGTCCCTGATTATCCTGATCGGTCTTTTCCTGGTGCAAAATCGCGGCTCGAACAAGCTTGGCCGCATGTTCGGACCGGTGATGGTGCTCTGGTTCCTGGCGTTGGCGGTGATCGGCGCCGCCTCGATCCTCCGCAACCCGGTGATCCTCACCGCGGTCAACCCGCTTTATGCGCTGGAGATGTTCCTACACGCGCCCTTTGTCTCTTTCGTGGCGCTGGGCGCGGTGGTGCTGGCGGTCACCGGCTGCGAAGCGCTCTATGCCGATATGGGCCATTTCGGCCGAAAGCCGATCCAGTATGCCTGGCTGTTCCTGGCCTTGCCGGCGCTGGTGCTGAATTATTTCGGCCAGGGCGCCGCCCTGCTGCGCCAGCCGGAAGCGGCAGCCTATGCTTTCTTCGCCCCCATCCCGCAATGGGCACATTGGCCGATGGTGGGTCTGGCAACTGTCGTCGCCATCATCGCCAGCCAGGCGGTGATCACCGGCGTTTTTTCGATGACGCAGCAGGCGGTGCAATTGGGCCAGTTGCCGCGCATGGAAGTGCGCCATACCAGCGCCACCGACTATGGCCAGATCTATGTTCCGCGCGTGAATTTGCTGCTGTGCATCGGCGTGGTTCTGCTGGTGCTGATCTTCAAGAATTCGGACTCGCTGCTGGCGGCCTATGGCATCGCGGTGACCGGCGTGATGGTGATCGACACCTTCAACGCCGGCATCGTGGCGGGCAAGCAATGGCGCTGGCCGGCCCTGTTCGCCCTGTTCCTGTTCGGCACCATGGGCTTCAGCGACTTCATCCTGTTTATCGCCAACGCCCTGAAGATTCCGCAGGGCGGCTGGCTGCCGCTGTTGCTGGCGGCGTTTATCGTGATCATGATGGATACCTGGCGGCGCGGCCGCCGCGTCCACCTGGAAAAAGTGCGCAGCGAATCCCTGCCTCTGGCGCTGTTCCTGGAGCGCGCCGACCGGAACACCACCCGCGTCGCCGGCCTGGGCGTCTTTCTCTCCTCCCGCATCGATATCGTGCCCGGCGCCCTGCTGCACAATCTCAAGCACAACAAGGTGCTGCATGAGCGGGTGGTGATTGCCAACGTGGTGGTCGAGGACACACCGGTGGTCAAGCCCGAGAACCGCATCGAGGTCGAGAAGCTGGGCAAGGGCTTCTACACGGTGCGAATCCATCACGGCTTCTTCGAGACCCCGGACGTGCCGCAGGCGATGGAGGATGCCCGCCGCTTCGGCCTGGCGCTGGATGTGCCCACGGCCACCTTTTTCATCGGCCGCGAGACGCTGGTGCCGTCCGACCATTCGGAACTGCCGCGCTGGCGCAACTGGCTCTATCGCGCCATGGCGGGCAACGCCATGTCGGCGGCGCGCTATTATCATCTGCCCCCCAACCGGGTGGTCGAACTGGGGACACAGATCACGATCTGAATTGAATCCCCCCGGGCGTGGGGTGTTCGCGCCCATTTTCACCGACCGACGGCGCATCGTTACCGCCAGGCCGCTGATATTCACAGCGAGGCACGACTTTCATGAGTTTGGAGAATTCCAACCCGTCCCTTGGACGGACGATGACGCTTACCCTGGGCGTATTGGGGGTGGTGTTCGGTGATATCGGCACCTCGCCGCTCTATGCCATGCGCGCCACGGTGCAGGCCGCCGGCGGCGCGCTGCCGGGTCCGGCCGCCGTCTATGGCGCGGTCTCGCTGATCTTCTGGGCACTGGTCCTGGTGGTGACGCTGAAGTATGTGGTCTTCATCCTGCGCGCCGATAACAACGGCGAAGGCGGCGTGATGGCGCTGGCGGCGCTGGCGCATCGCGCGCCCGTCAGCCGCAGAGCCAAGACATTCATCGGCGTCGCCGCGCTGTTGGGGCTGGCGCTGTTTTATGGCGACGGCATGCTGACGCCGGCCATCTCGGTGCTGTCGGCGCTGGAAGGCATCGGCGCCGAGAATGCCGTGTTCAAGCCTTTCATCCTGCCGCTCACCCTGGCGGTGCTGATCGGCCTGTTCGCCGTGCAGAGTCACGGCACCCATAGGATCGGCCGTTTCTTCGGGCCCGTCATCCTGATCTGGTTCCTGGTGCTGGGCCTTTTGGGCGCGGCGGCGATCATACGCGCCCCGCAAATCCTGGCGGCGGTCAATCCGGCCTATGGCCTGGCGCTGTTTCAGACCGAGCCCTGGACCGCTTTTGTTACTTTGGGCGCCGTGGTGCTGGCGGTGACCGGTTGCGAGGCGCTCTATGCCGATATGGGCCATTTCGGCGCCCGCGCCATCCGCTGGGCCTGGTTGTTCGTCGCTTTTCCGGCGCTGCTGCTGAACTATTTCGGGCAGGGGGCACATCTGCTGTCGCGGCCGCAGGATGCCGCCAATCTCTTCTATGCCCTGGCCCCGAGTTGGGCGCATTGGCCGATGGTGGTGC
>DATFFI010000177.1:0-54818 GCA_035250225.1 Rhizomicrobium sp.
GGGTGGCGGCGCGCAAGGTCAGCTCGAAGAAAGTGAAGTAGAAATTGCGCAGCAGGAAGAAGCCCAGCAGCCAGACCGCCCCGACCAGTTCCAGGGTGCGGACGTTGAAGAAATAGCCCAGCACCAGCAGCAGGCTCAGGCTGACGCCGACCAGGATCAGGACGATGAACAGCGTGTCGAGGAAAAAGGCGGAGATGCGTTCGCCGGCATCGGCCAGCCGCAATTTGAGATCGACGCCTTCCGGCGTAATCATTTCGCGGATGAATTTTTCCTGGGGGACGGCCTTCACGGCGTTTTCCTCCAGCGGGCATAGAAATAGACGCCCCAGACCAGGGCTGTCGCCAGGGCGATGCTGTAACGCGCCGGCGTGACCGTGACGAGCTGGCGGGCGAAGCCCTCCAGCAGGCCCGCCGCCGCGAGCATCAGAACCACACCCGCCATCGCCGTGGCGGCGAGGCGGCCGGCTTCGCCCATCGCCATGTAACGGGAACGCCGGCCGGGAAAGCACAACGTCCAGCCGATGCGAAAGCCGGCGGCGCCGGCCAGGATGACGGCGAAGATTTCGGTGACGCCATGGATCAGCAGCCAGCCGCCGGCTTCCAACCCCAGCCCATGACTAAAAAACAGCGCCAAGAAGGCGCCGAGCATAAGTCCGTTCAGCAGCATCAGGAAGGCGGTGGGCAGACAGCAGGCCAAGCCCAGGGCAAAGGCGAACAGCGCGATCTGCGCATTATGGGTGAAAAGAAAGCTGGCGAAGAAGCTCAGGCCTTCGGTTTCCTCTGAAAACAGCGTGCGCTGCAACTCGGCGGTGCTGGCGCGGGGTGTCCGGTTGCCCGCCAGTTCCGGCGAGACGAAGACCGAAAACCAGCTGGCGTCGCGCAAGGTCAGCAGGAAAGCGGTGCCGGTGCCCAGCACCCAGAGCGCTGCGGAAACCAGTGTTTCGCGCCAGAGCGCGCGCACCGACTCAGGCCAGTCGCGCCGGAAGAAGGCGGCAAGTTTCTCGCCGAGGGTGCTGCGGCTGCCATAGACGAAGAAATAGGCCCGGGTGCAGAGGCTTTCGAGGTAGGCGATCAGGTTGCGATCGAGCGAGATGGCCCGTGCGGTTGAAAGCGAGGAGAGGGTAGCCCGGTAGAGCACCGGCAACGCGATGACATCGTCGTCGCTGAGATCCTTGCGCCGTCCCGCTTCCAGCTGCCGCAGCAATGTTTCCAGCCTTCGCCAGTCGGCCTCGCGCTCGGCCCGGAAACGCTGGCTCTTGAGGGCAAGAAGACCGCTCATGGCTGCAACCGGGTGCGCTGTTTCATCGCCAGATAGGCGGAAATCACACCGGCATTCATCTGCGTCACCGGCACATCGACCACGTCCACGCCCATCTGACGCAGTCTTCTGAGCACGCTCTCGCGCTCCTTCAGCATCATGCCGGCGATCACGGCGCGGGTGGCGTCGCGCGCGGTTTGCGGCGGGTCGCTCTGCATCCGCTCAAGCTCTTCGTCCCGGAAGACGATGAAGAGGACGATATGCCTTCGGGTCAGCCGGGCGACATTCTCCAGCATCAGTTCGGCGCTTGTGGTATCGGCAAAGTCCGAGAAAATGACGATGGTGGAGCGGTGCTCCAGTTCGCCCGACAATTGGGTCAGGCCGAGGGTGAAATTGGTTTCCTCGGCGGAATAGTCCAGGCCGGCGGCCTG
The DNA here is from genome assembly GCA_035250225.1 of Rhizomicrobium sp. Lineage (GTDB taxonomy): Bacteria > Pseudomonadota > Alphaproteobacteria > Micropepsales > Micropepsaceae > Rhizomicrobium. The sequence goes on from DATFFI010000177.1 coordinate 1,689, forward strand.
GCGTTGCAGCGTGGCGAAAGCCCGCATGCCCGAAACCGTGCCGCTGGCCAGGCGCGGGCGGCTGTCGAAGGCGAAGAGGCCGACGCGATCCCCCAGCTTCAGCGCCACATAGGACAGGAGCAGGATGCTGTGCAAGGCGCGGTCCAGGCGCGTCAGGCCCAGCAAGGTCTCGCTCATCAGACGGCCGGTATCGAGCACGGTGACGATGTGCTGGTTCTGTTCGACGCGGAATTCCTTGACGACCAGCTTGTTGTGCCGCGCCGACTGTTTCCAGTCGATCTGGCGCGGATCGTGGCCGCGCTGGAATTCGCGCAGGGCATGGAATTCCGCGCCCAGGCCACGATCGAGCTGGGAATGCACGCCCATTTCGGTGTCGCGCCGGAACAGACGCGTGGCTTCCTCGCGCACGGTCTGAATATCGGGCAGGACCGGGAGGTTGCGGCTTAAGGGGTGGGCGCGCTGGATCCAGGCCAGGCCCAGGGGGCCGGTCCAGCGCAACCAGAGCCGCTCCAGTCTTGCCTCGCCGCGTCGCAGCGGCGTCAAGGAAAAGTTGGCGTGGCCGTCCGCAATATGCAGCCGTTCCGGCGCGATGGCGAGGCGTTCATTGCCTTCCAGTTCCGCTTCCACCGCGACGGGCCGCCGGCCGCGAAAGCTGAGCGTGAACTCGGCGTCCAGCCGTCGCCCGATGCCGGCGTCCGACGGCAGGGACGCGGCAATCGCAAGATGCCGGGCCGAGGCACCCAGCACGATATCCGCCGTCACCATGACGATGACGCCCAGCGACCAGAAGGCGCCCAGCGCCCAAAGTCCGGGCGCCGTCAGCGCCGCCAGCAGCGAGAGCGGAATGCCCAGCGCCACCGCGAAAACGGCGCGCTGCGACGGGTAGAAACTGTTCAACGCGGGGCCTCGGTCTGGGCGACGATTTCGGCGATGACGGCCTCGATCCGCCGCCCGTCGATCTCGGCCGCCGGCGACAGGATCACGCGATGGCGCAGCGCCGGCGTCGCCAACGCCTTGACGTCGTCGGGGATGACATAGTCGCGCCCGTCCAGCGCCGCCCGGGCGCGGGAAGCCGTCGCCAGCATCGAGGCGCCGCGTGGGGACGCGCCATGGCTGATGGCCGCGGTGGCGCGGGTGGCGCGCACGATGCGCACGATGTAATCCACCACGGGCTGGGTCAGGGTGACCGAAGCCACCGAGGCGATGGCAGCGCCCAGCGCCTCGCGCGACAGGACGGTTTCCACCCCCAACGCGCCGGGATCGGGCATGCGCACGCTGGCGCCGGTGCCGGCGACGATGTTGCGCTCCTCGCTTTCGGAGGGATAGTCCAGCACATGCTTGAACAGGAAACGGTCCAGCTGGGCCTCGGGCAGGGGATAGGTGCCCTGCTGCTCGATGGGATTTTCCGTCGCCACCACCATAAAGCGCTCGCTGAGCGGATGGGTCTTGCCGTCCAGGGTGATGCGCCGCTCCTGCATCGCTTCCAGCAGCGCCGCCTGGGTCTTGGGCGGGGTGCGGTTGATTTCATCGGCCAGCAGCAATTCGCAGAAGATGGGACCGCGCGTGACGGTGAAGCCGCCGGTCTGGAAATTGAACAGATTGACGCCCAGGATATCGCCCGGCATCAGGTCCGGCGTGAACTGGATGCGGCCGAAATCCAGCCCCAGGCAGCGCGCGAAGCTTTGGGCCAGCAGCGTCTTGGCGATGCCGGGCGGCCCTTCCAGCAGGATATGACCGCCGGCGAACAGCGCCACCAGCAGCAGGTCCACGGCTTCGGCCTGTCCCGTTACCGCCCGGGCGATCTGGGCCCTGATCCCGTCGCCCAGCCTCTTTATCTCACGGATGCTCACCGGTGATACTCCTTCTCCACGCATGGGTTCTGGCGGCGATACGGATCAGGTCGCTGCTGCTGCGCGCCTGGACCGCTTCCGCGACAAGATCGTTGTAGCGCATTTCGCTGCCGCCGCTTTTTTCCATCGCCGCCAGCAGCGCATCCTGTTCCGGGGCCTTGCGCGCACGGGCGCCCAGCCGGCCCAGCGCAAAGTCGCGGGCCATCTGGACATAGCGCAGGGCCATGCCGCTTTCGCGGCCCATGATCCGCACCAGCTCCGCCGTATTGTCGGCCAGCGCCTTCTTGCCCCGCGTCACTGCGGCCTCGCCATCGGCCGGCGCGCCGAAGCGGGCAAGGGTATGAAAGGCCATCAGCAGCGCGGCCAGGATGGCGCAGATGGTGGCGCCGCGGAACGGCGGCTCGAACAGCGCCTTGAGCATGCTGGGGCTGCGGCCCAGGCCGTTCAGCGTCACATCCAGCATCACCGGACCGTTGCCCCGGCGCAGGGCGCCGATCATCGCCAGCGCGGCGCGGGCGACGCCTTCATGCGCCAGGCCGTGATTGTTCATCAGATCGGGTTCGCTGAGGACATAGACCGGATTGGCGCCGCCGCGCACCCGCACCAGCACGGCCTGCTTGCTGTCGCCGAAATCCATCAGGATCGGTGCACCTTTGGCGATGGTCTGCACCTGCTCCAGCCGCAGATTGTTCAGCATGGAGGGCAGGCCGGGCATGGGCAACGTGGCCCGTAAGACGGGATTGTGACGGTCGCCGGGTGTCTGGACGATTTTGGCCGGGACAAAGGGGCGGAGCTTTGCGGCAATCGGGCGGGTGTCCCAGGCGCCGGCCTTGTAGACCCGCTCCGGCCGCAGTGGCATCGGCACGGTGATCCATTTGGGCAGGATGATCAGCAGCGGCCCCTGGACGCGATGGGCGGCGATATCCGCGGCGTTCGTCATAATGGTCGGTGTGACGATGGTGAGGCTGGGCGATTTCGCGCCCTGGCCGCGATCGATCTCCGCCGCAACGCCGGCATGGCGCAGCAGGGCATGCAAGCCGGCATAGCCGACCGCCGAACGCGAAATGGCGACGCTGTCGCTGCTCTGGGCGTTGCGGACATCCGGGGCATAGGCATAGAGCAGCACCAGCGCGATGGCGGCGACGGCGCCCACCAGGAACAGGATCAACGGCATGGCGCCGGACATGCGGCCCCCACTCATACGGCCACTCATGCCGCCACCTGCCAGGCATCGGGCACCAGGAATTGTTCGAAGGCAGCGCGGCATTGCGCGAATTCCGCCGCGCCAAGCGGCTGCGCGCCGAACAGGCTGCGTTCCACCACCCGTGCGATCTCGAAGAAAATGCGCCGAGCGCCGGGCGGCAAGGCTGGCAGGGTGGCGATCTCGCGGCTGGTAAAGGCCGGCTTTACCAGGCCGGGACGGCGGTCGCCGATCTCCTGGATGCTGACATGCAGCAGCAGGTGCACGGCTTCGCCATGGCGTCCCTTCGCGGCCAGCGCGTCGGCATCGGCCAGGAGAAGACGCGCCTGTTCGGGGCTCATCCGCCAGGCCGGCGTGGGATGGGCGGGGGGAAGATCGGCCCGCGCCCAGCCGCGCCGCATCAGCGCGCGCATCAGGAAAAAGGCCAATGTCAGCCCGATCGCGGCCAGCAGCACCCAGCCCAATATTTCGAAGACATCGGCATGACGGTTCAGGAAGTCCAGGAATTGCCTCAGCCAGCCCGGCGGCGGCGGTCTTTCCGGCATGTCCGGAAAGTCAAATTGCAGCCTGGTGTCGCGTTTGAGCGCCTGCCAGGCTTGTAGCGGGTCGGCACCCGCGCCTTGTGCGGCAGCATCTGCCAAACCCGTCTCCCGCCAAGCTGCGTTCAAGCTGCCGGAAGATAGAGCAGGCATCAGGCCAAGCAAAGGTGGGCAATCCGGGGACTAGCGTTCCCGCGCCTGCTCCACCACGCGCGCGATGGCGGCGGCGACGGCCTGGGGCTGCTCCAGCTGGATCTGGTGTCCTGTGCCCGGCACAATGCGGTTGCTGCCGCGGCGGGAAAGCGCGGCCATTTCGTCATGGCTCCTGTTCCAGAGCGCCTCCAGCGCGGCGGTTCGGGCCGGCTGTTCCGTCGGGAGCGCCGCCGCCGGCGTTTTTTCCGAGGTGAGAACCGCCAGCGGCATGTTGCCGTAATTGCGGACGGGATTGTGCAGCAGCCTGGTGTTGGCCTCGAACTGCGCAAAGAGCGAGGCGCGGGTCTGCAGACGCTGCGGATCCTGGTCGCGGGCGGCGAAAGTTTCGGCCAGGGGGCGGGCATGCTCCGGCAGGCGGAAGCAGATGCCGGCATCCGCCGGCGCGGCCGCTGCGGGACCGGCGGCGCAGCGCGACAAGGCGCCAGCGCGATTGGCCAGGTCGCCCAGCAGCAGTTTTTGCGCCAGGGGCGAAACCGCGCCGATGCGTTCGGCGATGTCGGGCGGGGAAGGATCGACCAGCACCATGCCCGCCACCTCGGCCCGGTGGCGGTCGGCGAACAGCAAGGTTTCGAAGCTGCCGGCGGAATGAGCGACCAGGATATAGGGCGCGGCGATGCCTCCGGCCTTCAGTGCGGCGGCCAGATCATCCGCCAGTTTGTCGGCGGACTGGATTTGTGGGCTGGCGTCGCTATGGCCGAAGCCCGGCCGGTCCCAGGCGCAGACGCGGGTGGTGCGCGCGACCAGCGGCTGGACCGCATTCCAGGAGGCGGACCAATCGCCGACGCCCGCCGTCAGGATCACGGTCGGCGCGCCTTGACCCTGATTTGGCCCCTGATTTGGACCTTGGCAGACCAGATTGATCCTGCGGCCTCCCTCCAGCGCCACCAGCGCCTGTGGTTGGGCATAGGCGGTCAGGGCCGGCTGGGCACGAAGCGCTGTCCCCTCGATCAGGACAAAGACCAGAGCGGCTGCTCCGAGAATGCCCGCCCCCAGAAAACCCGCCCTCAAAAAATCAAGGCTGCGCATACACAACTCCATCGCCTGTGGGCGTTCCTACGATCCCGCGATCACGCCCATCGATGCAAGCCCTTTTTCAACTATAAGCGTTTGAAAACCCGGGAAAAATTGTGCGGTAAGCTATTCGGGGGTAGTCTGCGGAAAACCCGAATCACTTCCGAGGCGCTGCCGCCCGCCCGCATGCTGTCGAAGCCCCTTCATCCGCTCGTCGCCGCTGCCCTGCTGCTGGGCGCCTGCAATGTGCCGCAGAAAACACCGCCGTTGGTGACGGAGCTGGTGTCGCAGGATCTGGGCCTGTCCCATGAACCGTCTCCGCCCATCGCGGAAGACTGGTGGAAAGCCTTCAACGATCCCCAGGCTGACCGGCTGGCGACGCGCCTGTTGCAGTCCAATCCGACACTGCAGGCGGCGATGGCCCGCATCCGCGGCGCGGAAGCCGAACTTGCCGGTGCGCAATCCCAGCTCCAGCCGCAGGTCAATCTCGATGGGTCGGTGCAGTTCACCCGCCTCAGCGATGAATATGTTTTGCCGGCGCCCTATGGCGGTTCCTGGCGCTGGGTGAGCGACATCCAGGCACGCATGCGCTGGTCGCTGGATTTCTGGGGCAAACAGGCGGCGCTGATCGGCCGGGCCGCCAACATCGCAGAGGCGCGGCGGCTGGATATTCTGGCGGCGCGGATGGCGCTGGCGGCGTCTTTCAGCCAAGCCTATCTCGGCCTTCTGGTGTCCTGGCAGAATATCGATATTGCGCGGCAGGCGGTGGAAGACCGCCGCACCATCCTGGACCTCACAAGCAGCCGGGCCGAGGCGGGGCTCGAGAATGAAGCGGCGCTGGAACAGGCGCGCACCCTGCTGGCGGCGGCGGAGGTGGATGTGATGGCGGCCGAGGCCGAACGCGATATGGCGGTGCATGCCCTGGCGGCGCTGACGGGGCAGGGCGCCGGCGCCTATGCCGAGATCGCTCGTCCCACCGCCACGCTGGACAACACCCTGCCATTGCCCCGGACGCTGCCGGCCGACCTTCTCGCCCGCCGTCCGGATATCGCGGCGGCGCGCCTGCGCATCAGCGCCGCGATGCGGGGCCGTGACGCCGCCCATGCCGACTTCTATCCCAATATCGATCTCACCGCCGCGCTGGGCTTCCAGGCGGTTGGTCTGGGCAATCTCTTCAACAGCGACGCCCTGACGGCCGGCGCCGGTCCCGCCATCCATCTGCCCATCTTCGATGCGGGAAAAATCCGCGCCCAGTATGATCTGGCCGGCGCCGAACTCGACCTGGCGATCGCTGACTATAATGGCGCGGTTCTGGCCGCCGTGCGCCAGACCGCGGACTCCCTTACCCAGGTGCAAAGCCTCGCCGTCCGCCGGGAGCGGCAGCAGGCGGTATTGGACAGCGCCACCCGTGCCCTGGGCCTGGCCGAGGAACGCTACCGCCTTGGTCTCTCCGACCAGATTCCGGTGCTGACCGCCGAAGGCATGCTGCTGCAAGCCCGGCGGCAGATGGCGGCCCTCAATGCGCAACTGGCGACGCAGCGCGTCGCCCTGCTGTTGTCGATCGGCGGCGGCGTGGCAATCTCCGAAAGCGGGCAGCAGGGACGTGGCGATGACAGATGAAGCCCAGACGCGCCAGAAATGGCGGGGGATAGGTCTTGGCGCGATTGCCGGCTTTTGTCTTCTGGCCGGCATGGGCTATGGCCTCTATTGGTACAGCCATGCCCGCTTCCACGAAAAAACCGACGATGCCTATGTCGCCGGCAATGTCGTGGCGGTAACCAGCCGCGAGAACGCCACCGTTACCGCCCTGATGGCCGACAATACGCAGACGGTGCGGCAGGGCCAGCTTCTGGTTGAAATGGATCCGGCGCGGGCGCAAATCGGCCTGAGCGAAGCCCAGGCCAATCTGGCGCGGGTGGTGCGCTCGGTACGGGGCGCGTTTGCCAGCGCCGATACCTATCATGCGCAACTGGCGCAGGCGCAGGTGCAGCTGGCGGCCGCCCGCAACGACTATCAGCGGCGGCAATCGGCGATGGCGGGTGCGGTCAGCCGCGAGGAAGTCGCCCATGCCCGTGACTCGGTTGCGGCGGCGGAAGCGGCGGTCAATGCGGCGCGCAGCGGTCTTGCCCAGGCGCGCGCGGCAATCGCGGGTGCCGATGTCTCCGCCAATCCGGATGTATTGGCGGCAGCGGCGCAGCTGCGGAGCGCGGCCATCACGCTTTCACACATGAAGCTGGTGGCGCCGGTCGATGGCGTCGTCGCCCAGCGCACGGTCCAGGTCGGCCAGCGCGTCTCCGCCGGCCAGCCGCTGCTGTCGGTAGTGCAGCTGCACAATGTCTGGATCGACGCCAACTTCAAGGAAGTCCAGCTTTCGAAAATGCGGATCGGCCAGAAGGTGCGCATCGTCGCGGACATTTATGGCGGCGACGTGGTCTATCGCGGCCGCATCCTGGGCCTGGGGGCGGGGTCGGGCAGCGCCTTCGCCCTGCTGCCGCCGCAAAACGCCTCCGGCAACTGGATCAAGATCGTGCAGCGCGTGCCGGTGCGCATCGCGCTCGATGCGCAGGATATCAAGGCCCATCCGCTGCGCGTCGGCCTGTCGGTCACGGCCGATGTCGATATCAGCGACCAGTCGGGCCCCTCCATCACCAATGCGCCGGCCGCCACCGAGATGCGGGTGAATAGCGACGATACGGTGCTTGCCCAAGCCGATGCACTGATCGCGCGCATCATTGCGGCCAACCGGTCGGCTCCGTGAGCCGGGACCTGGCGCCGGAAGATTCCGTCGTTGCCGAAGAGATGACCCGGCCGCCGCTGCGCGGCGGCAAGCTCGCGATCACGGCGCTGGTGCTGGCGCTGGGCACCTTCATGCAGGTGCTGGACACCACCATCGCCAATGTCGCGCTGCCCACCATCGCCGGCAATCTGGGGGCTTCCACCGACCAGGCCACCTGGGTGATCACCTCGTTTGTGGTGGCCAACGGCATCGGTGTGCCGCTGACCGGCTGGCTGATGCGCCGCTATGGCGTGGTGCGCACCTTTGTGGCTTCGGTGCTGGCCTTCACCGTCACCTCCTTCCTTTGCGGCATCGCCTGGAGCCTGGAATCGCTGATCTTTTTCCGGGCGATCCAGGGACTGGTGTCCGGCCCGATGATCCCGGGTTCGCAGGCGCTGATGCTGTCGATCTTCCCGCGCGAAAAGCAGGCGACCGCCCTGGGCATATGGTCGATCACCACCCTGGTGGCGCCGATCTGCGGCCCGCTGCTGGGCGGCTATATTTCCGACAATTATTTCTGGGGCTGGATTTTCCTGATGAATGTCCCGGTCGGGCTGGCCGTGATACTGCTCTGCTGGTCCAATCTGCGGTCGCGGGAAACCGAAACCATCAAGCTGCCGGTCGATGCCATCGGCATGGGTCTGCTGGTGCTGTGGGCGGGCGCGCTCCAGATCGTGCTCGACCGCGGCAAGAATGCCGACTGGTTCGCCTCGGATATGATCGTGATCCTGGCGATCGTCTCGCTGGTGGGCTTCCTGGCCTTCCTGGTCTGGGAGTTGACCGAAGAACATCCGATCGTCGATCTGTCGCTGTTCCGCCACCGCAATTTCGCCCTCGGCACCCTCGTCTTCTGCCTGGGCAGCGGAATTTTCCTGGCCAACATGCTGCTGATGTCGCTCTGGCTTCAGACCCAGATGGGCTATACCGCGACCTGGGCGGGTCTTGTCACCTCGCCGACCGGGGTCGCAGCCGTGCTGTTGACGCCGCTGGCGGTCTGGTCTCTGGCCCGGATAGACGCCCGCATCGTCGCCAGCGTTGCCTTCCTCGCGTCGGCCGTGTCCTATTTCATGCGCGCCAGCCTGACGACGGATGCCAGTCCCGAGGCCATCGCCCTGCCGCTGATCGTGCAGGGTATCGGTTCCGCCACCTTCTTCATTGCCACTCTCAGTATCCTGCTTGACGGCCTCCCGGAGGACAGGGTGCCTTCGGCGACCGGCCTGGCGAACTTCGTCCGTATCGTGATCAGCGGCTTTGCCGTTTCCCTGATGACAACGCTGTGGGACCGGCGGGAAGCGTTCCACCAAAGCCGCCTGGCCGATGTGGTTTCGCGCGAGCCGCTGCCTTTCGACGGCGCCTTGTCATCCCTGCAAGGGTTGGGGCTTTCCGATCTTGGGGCCAAAGCCGTCGTCACCCAGGAAATGGTAAGCCAGGCCTATCTGCTGGCCTCGGTCGACCTGTTCCAGCTTTCCTGCTGGCTCTCGTTGGCCTCGGCGGTGCTGGTCTGGTTCTGCCGCGGCACCAAACCGGCAGCACGTTTGGTGGCGCCGGATTAGCCGTATTTGGCGACGATGCCCTTGCGGTCCACTTTCATGTTGGGCCTGAGCATGCCGTTTTCGGCAGTGAAAGGCTCTTCGGCGAAGATCACTTCGACATGCTGGAAAGCGCTGCGGATCGAACGCATGCCAGCGGCGAATTTCTTCACACGCGCTTGCGCATCACCATTGTCCGGCTGGATCAGGTCGACCACGCAGGTCAGCTGGGTGGCGCCGGGCTTGAGGAAGACGATGCAGTGGCCGACGTCGGGGCAGGTGGCCAGTTCGCGTTCGATGATCTCGGGATGAATCTTGATCCCGCCGGGGGTGATGATCTGCATCTTCTTGCGGCCCAGCAGGAAGAGATTGCCGTTCTCGTCCATCCGGCCGACATCGCCGGTCGCCACGGTGCCGGGCGCCACGAAGGTGCGCTCATTCTCGCCATCGGCGCACTGGAAGTAGCGAAGCGTCAGCGCATGCGGCCTGTGCACGAGGATTTCGCCATCTTCGCGGAACGACAATTCGATGCCGTTAAGCACTTTTCCCACCGACCCGAAGGCTTTTGAGCCGGGTGGGCGATAAGTAATCGAGCCGGCCTCCACCATGCCGTAGGACTCCGCCAGCGGCAGGCCGAGTTGTGCGAAGAAGCTGCCGATCTCCGCCCGGATGGGCGCCATGCCGGTGATAAGCAGCCGGATTTTGCTGCCGAATTGGCCGTAGAAATCCGGAAAGAGGCGCCGTCCTAGCTTACGGTGCAGGGATGCAGAGGGCAGCAGGGCCAGAAGCTTCGCTGCCGCGAGGCGCACCTTGTCCCGGCCGTCCGGCGAATTCTGGAAATCGGAATAGATCATCTGGAACAATACCGGCGGCGCAATCATCGTGGTTGGATTGAGCGCCTTCATTGCCGCAAAGAGCTGGGTGTAGTCGGTGATGATGATGTCGTAGTCGTACCACATGCCCCCGTAGCACATGTTGCGTTGCTGCAGGTTGGATAGCGGCAGGAAAATCAACCAACGCTCGTCAGGCTTCCTTTCCATCGCTTCGAAGATCGGAGGCAGGGTCGTCTCAATGCCCTTGCGGCTGATGACGAGCCCCTTCAGCCCGCCGGCGGAACCGGAAGAAAATACGAGACTGTGCTGGTCGTCCCGGTCGGATTCGGTTGAGGGCGCTCGCGGAATGATGGACACTGCGCCATTGTCCCCATCCATGAAGGCGATGTGAGGGGCGCAGGCGGAAAGAGATTTGGCGTGTCTGGTACTGGTCAGCAGCAGCGCGATTTCATACTGGTCCAGCAGCATCCGATCGACCTTGCCTGAAAAGTCGTCGGTAAACGGCACCGAAATCGCTCCGATCGCCACCAGCGCCATGTCGTGCACCAGCCACCAATAGGAATTCGGCGCATAGATGCCCACGCGCATCCCGGACGCCACGCCCCAGCCCTGGAGACGGTCCCGCACGCGTAGAATGTCGGCATGAATGTCGGCGTAGCGATACGCGACAATGCGGCCGCGCTCGAAAATATATGCCGAGCCGTTCTTGCCCGGCAGTCTTTCGATCAAGCTAAGAAGATGCATTCCCGATCCCGAGACCTGGCCTAAGGGATCAGACCAGAACTTCCCTGTACGGCATGGCGGCGTTTGCTGGGCCCCAGACCTATATTTTCCAGCGAATCCATCCTAACGATAGTATGGCCTTTCAGGCAACCTCTGGTTTGGGCTCCTCGGCCTCGCCATGTTTTCGGGACGCCAATGAAAGCTTGCCCGGCGGGCGCGTGGCTGAAAATTCCAGCACGCCCGGCACATGCCAGCGTCCTTCCGGCCGGATTAGAATATAGGGATCGATGTTCAGCGTGATGGCCTCGGGATCCGGCTCAATCGCGGCGACGATCTCCACATACTCGTGATCCGAGAAGGTGAAGCGTCTGCTGTTCGGCTTTAGGCGAAAGCCGAAACGGCTCCAGAAGGGCACTAATTGCTCCTGAATGTGCCCAATGACCCGCTCATAGCCTTTTTTCTGGCAGAGCTTGAAGCCCGCGCGCGCCAGTTGGATGGCGGCGCGTGATTTACGGAACTCCTTGCGGATCGCCATGCGTTCGAATTTTGCGAAGCCGGCAAAGAACCGCAGACGGAGGCAGCCGACCGGCTCGTCGCCGATATAGGCCAGGAGGTGCGTGGCGGCGAGATCGTTGCCGTCGTACTCCTCCTCATAGGGGCATTCCTGTTCGCCGATATAGACGGAGTTGCGGATGGCGGCCACGCGCATCAGGTCTTCAAACGTGTGGGCGACGGCGATGCCAACAGTCTTCTTGCCCGATTTCGGCACATAGCTGTCATACAGCGGACGCTCCGGCTCGCGCCGGAATTTCCAGACATTCGGCGCGTCGATATCGCCGATCATGCAGCCCTGCACAAAACCCATGCCGTGATTGAAGCGGATACCCGGCTCGGTATTGGGGCGCGAATAGATGTCCACGCCTTCATAGAATCCGGATGTCATCCGCTGCATGAACAGGGCCATGCCCGCCACCAGCGGCCCCGGGGCATAGACGCCCCAAAGATAGACGCCGGCAGGCCGTTCGCCCGGTTTGGCCAGGAGGCGCACATCCGGACGATCGGCTGGGAAGGTTCCCAGCGCCAGATGCTGCAGTCCGAGCTGGTTCAGCGGCAGCGTGGCGATGAAGCCCTCGCCGACCGGAGCCTCGGGGTCGAAACGCGTCTTGCGGGTCACCACCATGAACAGGTCGGGATTGTAGCGGGCGACCCGCAAGACCTCGCTTGTGTCCGCCAGTCCGGGAATTTCCTTGCGAGCGATCGCGAGGACATCCGCAATGATCTGTTCCGAAGGATGAAACATCACCAAGTGCTTGGCCATCGCGGGCCGCATCAGGTCAAGTCGATGTTTGCCGTGCCGGTCTGCAACATTGTCTTGGTGGACTGTCTGCCTCTGAGGCTGTGCCATAACGCAACTACTTTTCTTAACATTTCCTGAACCATAAAACGTCTGGTTCCAAAGTGGAATGGCCCATGTGGCTAGGTTTTTCTGCATTGGGGGACCCTGCGTCGCGTTTGGCCTGCGGTCCGGCTGGAAAATGTTAGTTAATAGCCGGCTAAGGAACTGTGGATGCTTGGTTAGCGCCGCGTTAGGGCAAAAGCATCTTAGTAGGAATACTTATGCGCGGCCGATATCAGGGTTTACCGCGCATTCAGGGGTTTAAGCGCAGGATGCCGCCATGGACGTGATCACGGCCGCAAGAGCGCTTAACCAGCAAGCTTCTCGCGAGAAGTGGTTCCACATCTGCGACCCCACCTTGGCGTTCACCAATCCTGTTTATGATGAACTGCTCGATCTGTGGCGCACAAAGGCGGGTGAACGAAAAATGCCGAGGCGTTCCGATATGACTTTGCGCGATCTGAAAAACATCCTGCGCCATCTCCTGATCGTCGAACGGGTCGAGCAGAATCCGTCGCGCTATCGTTTCCGCCTTATCGGCACCAGTCTTGCCACCATCACGGGCAACGTGACCAACAAGATGATCGACGAATGCGTGCCGGCGGAGCATCTGCCGCGGTGGAACAACAGTTGCGACCTAGTGCTGGACGGCGGCCAGCCCCTGCGGTTCCTCGGGCGTGTCCACCTCCAGGGCAAGGAATATCTCAACGCCGAAAATCTCTACGTGCCACTGGCCAACGACAATGACGAGCCGGCCTTCGCCATGGCGCTGTGCCGGTATACGCCGCGCGATAACGATGCAGAGGAGGCATGGGAAAACGAACTCGCTAGCCTTCCCGGCGGCCTTTTCTGATTCTCTGCAGGCGCCTTCCCCCCGAGCGCAGGGCCTGCGGCCCGATCTGCTGCATGCCTGTTGCCTAGCCTGACGGCGGCGGTCAGACTGCGCCGCGCGGCCTGAAGAACGATGCAGCCATGATCGCCAGGTTAATCCAGGATTTGCAGAAGCGGGGCATTTTCCTCTCCCTGGCGGAGGGGGAGGTGCGCTACCGCGCGCCGAAAAATGCCCTCACCGACGCCGACAAGGAGGCCTTGCGGGAGCAAAAGTCCGAGATCGCGGAATTCCTGCGCGCGCGCCAGGCAGCGCGGACCCTGCAGGGGCTCAAGGGCCGGCCTGGGAAGCTGACGGCCTCGGTGGTACAAGAAATGTGGTACCGCTTCGGCGGCGGCCCCAATGAGGGCCAGCCGGTTGCGCTCAACATCAGCGCCGTCCTGCCGGTGAAAGGGTGCGCGCCGGAACGCCTGGCCAAAATTCTCCATCACATCGTCACCCGGCATGAAACCCTGCTCAGTCGGATTCGCGTGGACGGCGAGCGCCTGCATGTCTCGCGCAATGACCCGGACGCTTTCGCGGTCGAGATCGAGGATCTGCGCGGCATGGCGGCCGGCGAGCCGCGCCACATGGCCCAGGCGAACGCTGCCGCCTTCTGCGGTCTGCTCAAGCCGGTGGAGGGCGAATGGCTGACCCAGGCGAAAATATGGGTGCTGGCGGAGAATGACTGCCTCGCCGCGGTCTCCAGCAGTCACATCGTTTCGGATGCCGGCACCCGCAATATCCTGGTCGATGAGGTCAGCGATCTTCTGGAAGGGCGCGATCCACCGCCCGCCACCGTCATCTTCAATGACTATTCGCTGGCCGAACGCGATTTCCTGGAAAGTCCGGACGCCCTGCCGCTCTTCGACTATTGGCGGCACTGGTATGCGGCGCAGCCCTTGTTGCACGCCCCCGAAGGCGGGCCGCCGCTACTCTGGGGGCCGGGTACCCGCATCGTCAACAATTTCGCTATGCCGGGCCGTTTGCTGGAGACCGTGCGCAACCTGGCCGAACGCCATCAGGTCACGCCCTTCCTGGTTCATCTGACGGTTTATGCGCTGGCGCTGGCGCGCTGGGCGGGCGTGGAGGCTTTTCCCATCCGCATTCTGGGGGACAAGCGCACCACGCTGGAGCTGGAGCATACGGCAGGTTTGATGTATTGCGCCGATCCGGTGGATGTGCGTGCGCCCTCCGGCGCGGATTTCGAGACGGTGATGCGCGGCCTGCAACATTCCTATGACAATGCGCTCGCCTTGCGGTTGCCGACGCTGCACTATTTTCCGCCGCAATGCGCCATGCCGGGTATCGAGGCGCCGGACATTCCCAACCGCATACCGGCGGTCTTCAACTATTACGCCGCCGGGACGCTGCGCGAGCGGCAGGCAGCCCAGGCGGCGGTGCAGCCGGATCGCCCCTGGCCGCCCCAGGTCACGACGTTGCCGCCGATGCAATGGACGCGGCCGAGCGCCCCGGTGTTCCTGCATTTCATGGACAATGGCGCCTATGCCGATCTGTCGCTGCACTTCTATGAGAATGCGGTGCCCAAGCCGCAGCAGGCAAGTTTCTACACCGCCTGGCTGGCGGCCTATGACGCGCTGCCGGCAGCATGACGCTGCAGGGACTGCTGCAGGCGGTAACGCCGGCGGGCGCCTTCGCCGCCGGTCTGGCCGATACCGGTCAGGCCGTGCAGTCCTATCCGGAAGAGACGCTCCTTATGACCAATGCTGTGGCCAAGCGGCAGCGCGAGTTCATGCTGGGGCGCGCCTGCGCACGCGCGGCGCTGGCCCCGATCGGTCATGGCGCGGCCATGCTGGGCCGCAAGGCGGACGGCGCGCCGCTCTGGCCGGATGGAATTGTCGGCAGCATCAGCCATACGGACGGCCAGGCGGTTGCGCTCGCGGCACGGGACCGGGAATTTCGGGGGCTGGGCGTGGATGTGGAGCGGCGTGGGCGCGTGACGCCGGATCTCTATCGCCACATTTTCGAGTCCGAGGAACGGACGCAGCTGGAAGCCATGCCGGCGTCCGGCCGCGACGCTCTGGCGGCGCTTCTCTTCAGCGCCAAGGAAGCCAGTTGCAAGATCTGGCTGGGTTCACACGGCGGGCCCCAACCCTTCACCGGCATTCGGATCACTCTGGCGGGAACGGATTTCACCGCGCAATTTCCCATGCGCGGTTACGCCACGCTGCAAGGCCGGGCGGCGCTGGGAGAAAGTCTGGTTCTGGCCGCCGCCTGGGAGCCCGCCTAAAGCGTGCCCGTCTCGCCGCTATCGCCGGCGAGCGCGATGACGCGATCGGAAAATTCCACCAGGGTGGGGTGCTCCAGCAAATCCGACAGCGACAGTTCCGCGTCCAGCGCCAGTTTTTCCTGAACCGCCGCGACCATCTTGACGGCCAGCAGCGAGTGCCCGCCCAGCGCGAAAAAACTGTCATCCGGTGCAATGTGCTTAACGCCAAGCGATTGCATCCACAGTTTTTCGATCTGCTGCTGAATATCCGTCGTCATTGTCAGGTCCGTTGCGCCGTGGCACGGCACCATAAGGGTTGGCGGGGAGATGGGAAAGCGGCCTAGCCGGCGGCGGCGCTTTGAGCCGGCTTTATGGCGCGATGCGCCGGCAACGTCACTACTGCCTGGGTGCCTTCGGACTTGCGGCTGGTGATTTCCAGCCTGCCGCCATGCAATTCCGTCAGGTGACGGGCGATGGGAAGGCCCAGGCCGGTGCCGTCGTTGTTGCGGGTGTAGGCGTCCTCGACCTGACCGAACAGTTCCTGTGCCGTGGCAAGCTCGGCGGCGGTCATGCCGATACCCGTGTCGGTCACCGTGAAGGTGAAGCCGGCAGCCGGATCGAAGCGGGCTGCCAGGGTGATCGCGCCCTTGTCGGTGAACTTGATGGCGTTGGACAACAGATTGAGCAAAATCTGCTTGATGCGCACTGGGTCCGCCACCATATCCGGCATGCTGGGCTGGATGTCCATCGTCAGGCGCAAACCCTTTGCTTGTGCCCTTTCACGCACCATCTGGATGCAGCTTTCGGCCAGTGCTGGCACGGCGGCGATGGTTTCATGCAGCTTGAACTGGCCGGCCTCCATCTTGGAGAGGTCGAGAATGTCGGAAATGATGCTCAACAGGTGCTTGCCGCTCTCGTGGATGTGTTCGATATACTGGCGGTGCTGCGCGCTCAGCGTTCCGCCGATGCTTTTCTCCATCATTTCGGAGAAACCCAGGATGGCGTTGAGCGGCGTCCGCAGCTCATGGCTCATCGAGGCGAAGAATTCCGACTTGCTGCGATTGGCTGCCTCGGCTTTCGCCAGGGCAGCATTGAGCTTCCTTTCCTGCAGGACGCGGTCGGCGATATCCCGCATCACCACCATGATGTATTCCACCTCCTTGCCGTCGGCGCTGAAGATGGGTGTGGCGATGGATTCGTGTATCATGCTACTATTCGGCTGCACGACCTCGTAGCGGCGCACCTTGCGGGTCGCGACGCAGGCTTCATAGTGGATGGCGATCTTGCGGTTCAGCCATGCCGGGAACGCCTCGGCGACGTTGCGGCCGGTGAAATCCTCATTCTGGCCGATGGCGCGCAGGCGCTCGATCGCGGCGGGATTCTCCATCTCAATATGAAAATGATGGGAGCCGTCCGCCTGCTTCTCGACACGCACAAGCATGATCCCGTCGCGCGCATGCTGGAACAGCAGGCGCTCGAAGGCGGCACGCGTGGCGTCAGGCACGGCGTTGGAGGGCATGCGAGTCCCCAAAAACCCGGAAATCCTAGGGCCTTGGGGTTGCGAGAAAGTTTACATTGTCTGGGTTGCGGGCGTTTTCCACCCTGCCTGGACAGGAACTGGTAACGGATTTTTGCGCATTTCTTAGGTACTTTTCCCTGGCCGGCGGGGCTGTTTTCGCCATGCCACCTGCCTGTCGTTTCCGTCCTTGACGAATGATTAATGCGCGCTGCCGACGGCGCCTGGCAGACGGCGTGAAGTGCAGGAAAGCCTTCCGGCTACTCCTCGACCGTCACCCGCATGCCTTCGGTGAGTGCGCTGGTGTCGCCGGTCACCAGTCTTTCGCCGGCCGCGACACCCGACATCAGCACAATGGCGGACTGGCTCCTGGCGCCCAGCTCCACTTCGCGCTTCTCAAGCGTCTGGTCGCCCCGCACCACCAGCACGGTGCCGGTGCGGCCATTGTCCTTGACCGCCTCGCGGCTGACCGCCACGCCCTTGGGCGCCGGCCGCGCCGCGTCCGCCGCGATGGCGAAGGAAACGCGGGCGCCCATTTCGGGCAGGATGCGCGGGTCCTTTTTCTTGATGGCGACACGGACCTTCATGGTGCCCTTGCTGCGGTCGGCCGTGGGGATCACCGCGATCACCGCAGCGGGAATTTCCAGGTCGGAATAAGCGTCCAGCACGATCGTGGCTGGGCCATCCGGCCGCACCCGGTCGATATAATTCTCGCTGACATCGACTTCGACCTCCAGCGTGTCCATGTCGACGATGGTGGCGATGCCGGTGCGGATCGAGCCTCCCCCCATGGAGGGGGCCACGATCTCGCCCACCTGGGCCGGACGGGCGGTGACGATGCCGGAGAAGGGCGCCCGCACAATCGTGTCGTTGAGATTGACTTCGGCCACGCGGATATCTGCTTGGGCCACCTCCAGGTTGGCGCGGGCGGCATTGTAGTCGGCGCGCAGGCGCTCCAGCGCGTCGGTGCTGACGGCGCCCTCGGCGTTGAGGCGCTGATAGCGTTCGTAAAGCGGCTTGGTGTCTTCAAGGCGAGCGCGCGCCAGGCGGGCCCGGGCGCGTGCCTGAGCCAGGGCGGCGGCATAGTTGGAATTGTCCAGCCGCGCCACCACCACGCCCTTCTCGATCCGCTGGCCTTCTTCGACATTGAGTTCAGCCAGCCGCCCCGCCACCTTGGCCGAAACCGTCGCCATGCGGCGTGCGACGACATAGCCGGTGGCATCCAGCCCGCCGCCGGCGCCGACATCGCCCCGCGCCTCGGCAATGACGGCGCGCACGCTGACCGCGGGCTTGGGCCAATAGACATAGGCCGCAGCGCCCGCTCCACCCAGCAGCAGCAGGGCCATGACGCCCGCCACCAGCGGCATGCGGCTCCTGGGCGGCTTGGTGTTACGGTCGATACGCAGGGCGTCCAGGGAGGGCTTATTCTCGCTCATGTCGCTCTCAAGGCTATGGCAATCGGTTGACGCGCGGCGCGCAGGGCGGGAAAGACGCCGCCCAGGAAGGCCAGCAGGCAGGCAAAGACCACACCGTTCACCGCCATTGCCGGCGTCACCGCCAGGGTGATGGCGAGGCCGCCGAAGGATTGCAGATTACCGCTGAACGCCGCCCAGGCAAAGATAGCCCCTATCAGGGCGCCGACAAGGGCCAGGCATAGGGCTTCCGCCAGTACCGAGAAGACCACCGCGGTGCCGCCGAAGCCGATGGCGCGCAAGGTGGCGATCTCGACCCGCCGGTTGCTGACCGCGGCATACATGGTGTTGATGGCGCCGAACATCGCGCCCAGCCCCATGATGCCCCCCACCACATAGGCGATGGCCTTGAAGATCGTGTTGATGCTGGCGCTCAGGCGCTCCCAATAGGTTGTTTCGCGCGTCACCTCCACCGCCAGGGTCGGATTGGCGTTGAGGGCGCGGCGGAAGTTATCCAGCGCCGCCGGAGAGTCCAGCATCACTGTCACGCTTTTGTAATTGGACTGGCGCATGGACGAAGCCAGGGTCTGGGCATCGGTGAGGGTGGAGTTTTCCAGGAAATTGCCGCCGCTCTCAAAGGCACCGACAATTTTCCATTCGCCCTGCGGCAGGTCCACACGATCGCCCACATTCATGTTCTGGTAGAGTGCGGACGCACTCTTGCCCACGATCACCTCGAACTTGCCGGGCTGAAACATGCGGCCGCTGACCATCCTGATCTCGGGGCGGAGCGCCAGCACCTCGGGTCCGACGCCGCGCACTTCCTGACCGGTTTCCAGGCCATCGCTCTTTTTCGTCACCCGGATGCCCGAAAGCACATCGGCGGAGGCGGCGGGCCGGCCGTTGGCGGTCCGCTTCACGCCGGGCAGGTCGGCGATGACGCTGGCATTGGCGCGGGTGATGGTGCTGCCGCCCTCGAACTGGGCCCCCTGGCTGAGGACGATGGCACGGTCGGGACGACCCTTGTTGACCACATTCATGATGCCGGTGGACAAGGACAGCACCGAGAGCAGTGCGCCCACGGCGCAGGCCATGCCGATCACCACCACCAGCGAGGGGCCCAGCCGCGTGGGCATGGAGGCAAATCCCATGCGCGTGACGGCGTTCATTTGCGTAAAGAATGTCATTTGATCCTCCTCAGCGGCCGGCCAGGGCGTCGACCAGCTTCATGCGGCTCACCCGCAGGGCTGGGAAGAAGCCACTGATGAACGCGGTCAGCAGGGCAAAACCGAAGCCGGTCACGGCCGCGGACCAGGGCATCAGCAACAGGCTGCCGGCATTGCCCGGCAAGCCATCGCGGAAAAGCGGCACCACCAGCTTGACGAAAGCCAGTCCGATCAGCCCCGCCGCGCCGCAGAGCACCACCGCCTCGGCGAAGACCAGCGCCAGCACGCCCCTATCCGAGAAACCGATCGTCTTGAGCACGGCGAATTCGGGAATTCGCTCGCGCATCGACTGCATCATGGTGTTGCCGGTGATAAAGAGCAGCATGAACAGCACGGCGCCGATCAGCGAACGCGTGAAGAAGGTGATACTGCCAAGACTGCTGGTGCCGGCCTGGGCGCTCGACTTTTCCGAAAAGGTGCGGGTCGGCTTGGGCGAATTCTCGAACAGGCGGTCGATGGCGCGCCCCACCGCCACCGCCCGCTTTTCGTCCGGAATGCGCACCAGGAAGCGGTTGGCCGTGCCCCGGTCGGCGGTGCGGGCTTCATCGAGATATTTGAGACTGCCCAGCGCGAAGGTGGCGGTATCGGGAAGATCGCGATTGTCGGCGATGGCGAGGATGTCGAAATTCCAGATATTGCTGCCATTCTGCTGCGTCATCGGGCTGGTAACGGGAATGCGGTCGCCCACCTTCCAGTTGTAACGCCGGGCAATGGCTTTGCTGACGATGATGCCGGTGCGCGAGCGCTCCATTTTCTGCAGCAGCGGCCGGTCGATCGTGTATTCCGGCCGCGCCACCACATAGTCCGCATTCGTGGCGATGACGCCGAAGAGGTTGCGCCGCTCCTTCCAGTAGCCGAAGACATTCGATACCGGAATCACGGCGCGGACGCCGGGAACGGAGGCGATCCGGGTCCGGTAGGCCAGCGGCATGGGTCCGCCATAACGGGCGTCGACATAAAGGCGATCGAGCCGCGCCGCGTCTACCTGCTTGGCAAAACCGTTTTCGATCGAGGCCATGATGCCGAACAGGATGAAGGCGACCATGATCGACAGGAATGTGAGGATGGTGCGGACGGGCTTGCGCCACAGGCCCGCCAGGACGAGGGGGAGATATTTCAGCATCAGGCGGCCCGCCGCAGGATCAGCTGCCCCTTGTCGACATCGACATGGCGGGTGGCATAGTCGGCGGCCTTGGGATCGTGGGTCACCATCACGATGGTCTTTCCCTGTTTCCGGTTGAGTTCGGTCAGCAGGGTGAGGATTTCCTCCGCCGTGGCGCGGTCCAGGTCGCCGGTCGGTTCATCGCAGAGCAGGATCGCCGGATCGGTGACGATGGCGCGGGCGATGCCGACGCGTTGCTGCTGGCCGCCCGACAATTCACCGGGCTTGTGCGCCGCGCGCTCGGAAAGTCCCACCATGTCCAGCGCGATCGCGACATGGCGCTTGCGTTCGGCCTTGGAAAGGTTGGTGAGCAGCAGCGGCAGCTCGACATTGGCGGCCGCCGACAGCATCGGCATCAGATTGTAGAACTGGAAGATGAAGCCGACATGGGTAGAGCGCCATTTCGCCAGCTTGCCGCCGGAAAGGCTCTGCAAATTTTCGCCGCCGACAATGACCTCGCCGCTGTCGGCCCGGTCCAGGCCGCCCACCAGGTTGAGAATGGTGGTCTTGCCCGAGCCCGAGGGCCCCATCAGGGCAAGGAATTCGCCATCCGGGATTTCCAGGTTGAGCTGGTGTAGCACCTCGACGCTTTCGCGTCCGCGCCGGTAGCTCTTGATCACATTCCGCAACGAAACCGCCGACGCCATGTCGTACTCCCTTTGAATATGGTCCAGTTGAATATGTTCCAGCTTCGCCCAGCAACTACCTTTTAACGCAAGGTACTGTGGAATGCAAGATAGGCGCGATACCTTCACCTGCCAGATGCCGTCCGGGCGCTTTCTGGATGCAGTCGTGCGGAAAATTTGCAGGTTTCATCGACCCCGTGACTGTTTCGCGGCATTGGCGGCGCCGGGCCGGAAAGCCTCCACCGCCGCCAGCGACACCCCAAGTGGTAGCCTTTGGTGTGCTGGCGGCGGCGTGCCGCGGTAGGGGCCGCGGCAACTGGGGCGGCGGTCCGCGCTTTGGACGCGCAGGGCCGTCGCAATGGGGTGAGGACGCGGGCGGCGCAGAAGCGGCGCGGGGCATGGGGCCTAGCCGAACAGGAAGAGGATGAGCATGCCCAGCGCCTGTGCCGGCGGCGCTGCCAGGAAGGGAAAGGTGATGACCCGGAAAAAGGTCTGCTCCGCCTCGACGGAGCTCTGCACCAGGGCGCGGCCGACGGTCCGGTTGGGCCGGTAATGGATATAATCGCCCAGGATCGCCGGCGGCGGCAGCCCCAGCGCTTCCCGGCGGCGGTCGACTTCCTGCTTCATCGCCCGCCAGCTGGAGAAGCCATAGGTTCGGGCCAGTACCAGCTGGGCGTCCGACAGTTGCACCGCGGCGGAACGGCTGCGCAGCATCGCCAGTTCGCGTTTGGCTTCCCGCCGCAAATGCTCGAGCGAGGGTTGCGGCGGCAAAATACGTTTGGGGGCGGTCGTTTCCATAACGAATCTTCCTTTCATAGCGCCCGCGATCCGCAGCCGGGCAGGAAGTTCGTTCATGAAATCTGAAAAATATGTCATCGAGCGGGCTGGGCCCTTTACGCGGATCGTGTGCCTCTCGAAAGGCCAGGGAAGCTTAGACGCGGGCTTCGCCGCCAGTCAACACTGACCAGCAACACTGGTCAGTCACTGCCGACATCATTGCCGGTGTGCGTGATGACCGCCCGCGGAAAGTCCCAGTTGCGCAACAGCTTGACCGCCCTTTCGAGGGCTTCCTTCTCGGTCCCCCGCTTGATCGCCTCCAGCATTTCCTCGGTATTGAGGGAGCAGGTTGCCGCCTGGTAGCCGCGGGGCCCTGGCAGGGAGAGGAACAGGGGGATGGAGTTCATGATACCGGTGACTACAAATTCCTGGAACCAGCGCTGGCGCACCGTCTTGAGCGGGTTGTCCACCAGCATCAGGCCGATGCCGACGGAAAAGGCGAAGTTTTCGGCGATGCCCTCGGTCTCGACATAGGGGAAGACGCCGGAGCGGTCGGGCCTCCAGGATTCGTCGAATATGTCCATGCCCCGCCAGCCGCAATAATAGTCGCGGCAGATCGGATAGCGGGTCTCGTAGATGCCGCAGCCCTGGGCGGTGCAATGCTTGCAGGTGACGCCCGATTCCTTCTGGATCTCGGGTTTGTCGATGGCCAGCCAGGTGCAACAGACGGTGCAGTCGCCGCAGCTGCGCCCCGGAACCAGGGTCATTCCTTCCCACATAATGGCTGCTTAGCACGCGTCTGCGGGGCTCTACAGCCCGGAAGGGAAAGTATCCGGTGCCCTGCTACTGCTGCGGCCCGATTTCCTCCACAAAGGCGGCAGGGGCTTCCCTGATCACGCCGGCGATGCCCGGTGTGCGTGCCTGCGGTCGTGCTTCTTCCGCTCAGCCGCCTTCGCCGATCAGTTTGACGAAGCGCACGCCGCCCCGGTCCTCCTGCGCGAAATCCTCGCCATGGCAGGTCAGGCGCAACAGGCGCTGTTCCATCGTTTCGCCCACCGGAATCACCAGCCGTCCGCCTTCGGCGAGTTGTTGTTTCAGGGCATCGGGGATTTTCGGACCGGCGGCCGAGACGATGATGGCGTCGAACGGCGCTTCCTCCGGCCAGCCCTGACTGCCATCGCCGGTCCGGAGCGCGACATTGGCGTAACCCAGAGAGGCAATCCGTTCCTGCGCCGCCCGCGTGAGCGTTTCATGGCGTTCGATGGCGAAGATTTTTCCCGCCAGGCGGCTGGCGACACAAGCCGCATAGCCGGAGCCCGCGCCCACTTCCAGCACGCGGTCATCGGGTGAAAGCTCTGCCGCTTCCAGCATGGCGGCGACCACATAGGGCTGGGAAATGGTCTGACCTTCGGCGATGGGAATGGGACTGTCCTCATAGGCGAATTCCTCGAAGCCGGGCGCCATGAAGCTTTCGCGCGGGACCTCGCGCATGGCGGCCAGCACGGCGGGATCGCGCACGCCGCGGCGGGCGAGCTGGGTTTCGACCATGCGATGGCGCGCCTGGATCCGGTCCATGACGGAATGCTCCTGCATTCATAACGTGGCCTGCGGCCGCCGGTTTCGGGAACCGGCGCCACGTCATCGGTCCTGGAGCAGGATCAGGGTGTTCCCGGCGCCGACGGCATCACGCCCTGGCGCGCCATGGCCGCCGGCGGCGTCATCACGCGTTCGCGATTGACCAGCAGCACCCGGGCCTTTTCGGCCGGCAGCTTGAAGGCCCAACCGCCGGCGCGTGCATTGGCGGCGGCGGCTTCCGGGACGGCAGTGGGAGCGGTAGCGGTGGCGTTGATGCGGGCCCAGATTCCGTCCGGCCGCTGCGCCAGCTCGAACTGGACCGACAGGCCATCAAAGCTGGTGGCGACGACGCGGGAGGCGCCGGTGAAATCCACCATTCCCGCCGGCCGCACATCCTCGGCCGACAAGGTGGCGATAGCGAAACCGATTTCATTGATCAACTGGGCATCCGGTTGCGCGCTGGGCGGCGCGCCTTCCAGGCCGACCGGATCGTTGGGGGTGGCGCGCCCGACGGTAAAGCCCGCGCCCGACGCCGGCAGCACGGTGACGGATTTCAGCCGCGCCGGCCCGATATCGACCGTGCGCTTCATCATCCAGGCGCCGATATCGCCATGGGTGGCAAAGACCGCGCGCGCCAGCCAGGCGGTGTTTTCACCCGGCCGCCGCACGAACAGGCCGGTACCGCCGGACGGATCGCCCAGCTCTTCGGTATTGCCGGCGATCAGTTGCGCCAGCATGGCGCCTTGGGCGTCCTTCACCGTGATCTGGGTGCCGTTGCCCTTTGGCGGCGTCGCCAGGGCCAGATGCGTCAGCCAGTCGGGACGCTGGGTCTTGGGCGCGATGGTGGTGAGCTGCGCCAGGCTGATCAGGGTGCGCCGGACTTCGTCGAAATCGGCGGGATAGTTGCCGCGGTCCGGCAGCACCCAGCCCTGACCGCTCCGCGCCACGGCAAAGGCGCCGTTCGGGCCGATGATTTCGATGCGGGCGGCGCGCTGCGCGCTTTCCGCAAAGCCGGGCAGGAAAATTTCCGGCGTGTGGCGCGGCAGGCCTTCGGCGGCACGTTGATAAAGCGCGAAAACCGCCAGCAGGGCGAACAACAGGGCGGCGCTGCCCAGGATGGTCAGGATGCGGCGGCGCTGGGCGATCATGCGGCGGCTCCCGCTTCCTGCTTTTTCTTCGGACCGCGCGCGCGCGACCGCCGGATGGTGCCGAAGACAATGGCGAAGCCCGCCACCAGCAATGGCACCAGCAGGATGTTCAGGAAGGCCAGCACGCCGCCCAGGCGGTCGATATCGGCCCGCAGCCGCGCCTGCACGTCGCGCAACTGGGCACGGGTGCCGCTCATGTCGCGCTGCAGCTTTTCCATGGCGGCCCGCTGCTCGGCATTCAGGGTGGCGGCGCTGCCGCCCTGCTGCAACTGGGCGAATTGTTCCTGCGAGGCGGTGAGACGGGCGCGCAGCGTATCCAGCGTCTCGCGGAAGCGGGCTTCGGCCTCGGCCTGCATCCGGCGTACCACGATGAAGGGCCGTTCGACATTGCCGCGGGCGCGAAGCGAGATCAGGTCGTCCGAACCGGTCAGGCTTTCGATTGCATTCATCACCAGGCCCTGATTGTCGGCGAAGGGCGCGCGCGTGCCGCTTTGCGGATCGTTCTGGGCCCAGAAGCGGTCGTCCCAGATGTCGGTATCGGCGATGACGATGATATTGACATTGCCCTCGGTGACACCGGGCAGGGTGGCGCGGCCGGTGATGCGCGCCGCCAGGGTGATGGGCTTGCCGCCGGGCTTGATCGCGCTCGCCAGCGCGCCGGGATCGCGCAAATTCAGCGTGGTGTCGCGGCTATAGAGCATCGAATCCGTGCTGGACGTGATCAGCGGCTCGAAGCGGGTGGTGGCGTTCCGGGCCGGCGTCAGCGCGCCGGCGCTGGCGAGATTGACGCCATTGAGGCTGGCGGTGATCGGATCGGCCTTGTTGAAATTGTCCGCCGTCAGGTGCAGCCAGAGCGGATAGGGCACGGCCGAACGTTGCGGATCGGCGGGATTGCGGATGCGCTGGGCCGTGCCGCGGTCCAGCACCAGCTGCGTGGTCGCATATTCCACACCCCAGTTCTGCAGCAGCAGGCGCAGGTCGGACGAGGGCGGGGCCGTCGGCTTCTGCTCCTGCTGCACCAGTTCCGACATCGGATCGACAAAGACCAGGGCGCGGCCGCCTCTCAGCACATAGAGCTGGATGGCGCGCAGCTGCAGCGGCGTGACGTCTTGCGGATGGGCGATCAGCAGCAGGTTGGTGCCGGCGGGGATTTCCTTGAAGTCGTCCGCCAGCTTGACCATGTCGTAACGGGTCTGCAGGTCGGCATAGATGCCCAGCGGCTGGCCGTTGCCGGGGGCAACGGTCAACGGCAGCGAGGAGATCACCGCGATCTTCATCCGGCCCGGATTCGAGAGCTGGTAGAGCAGCGCGGTCAGGTCATATTCCAGATAGGCTTCGCGTTCGGGCGCGAAGAAGGGAATGGTGGTGCGGTCATCCAGCGTGTTGACGCCTTCCAGGCCGAAATAGACGGCGCCGCCGCCATTGGCCGCCGGGGCGGCGCGCAGGCCCGCTTCATTGGCGCGGTCCTCTTCCGGCGTGAAGGGCTCCGGATCGATATCTTCCAGCATGATCTTGCCGCGCGAAATGGCGGCGTAGTGGCCCAAAAGATCGCGCACCCGCCGGGCATAGGCGGCGGTGGCGGGATAATCGGCGGAATTGCCGCGCGAGAAATAGAAGCGCAGCGTCACCGGCTCCGGCAGCTTGGCGATGATGGCGCGGGTGCCTTGCGACAGCGTGTATTGCCGGCTCTGGGTCAGGTCCAGCCGCGCATCGATGAAGAAATTGTTGGCGAAGATGTTGAGGCCCAGAAAGGCCAGCACCGCCAGCCCTGTCGCGGCCCAGAAATAATTGCGGGCGTTCAGCGTCATCCTCAGCCGCCCTTGCCGGTTTCGATCAAGAGCCTGTTGATGAACAGGAACAGCGCCATCAGTGACGAAAAGAAAATCACGTCGCGCAGATCGATGACGCCTTCGGTGATGGCGGAAAAATGGGTGAGGAAGCTGAAGGACGAAATAACCTCGACGAGCGGCAGTGGCGCCCAGCCCGAGAGCGATTCCATCACCAGCGGCGCGCCCGCGGCGGTGAAGAGAAAGCACACCGCGACCGAGATGACGAAGGCGATCACCTGGTTGGTGGTGGCGGCCGAGATCGCCGCGCCGATAGCGAGGTAGGTGCCCGCCATCAGGAAGCTGCCGATATAGGAGGCCAGGATCACGCCGTTGTCCGGGTTGCCGAGATAAAGCGCCGTCAGCCAGATCGGGAAGGTCAGAAACAGCGCCAGGCCGGCAAAGGCCCAGGCGGCGGTGAATTTGCCCAGTACCGTGGCCCAGATGGGCAGGGGCAGGGTGAGGAGCAGCTCGATGCTGCCGCTGCGCTTTTCCTCGGCCCAGAGCCGCATCGCCAGCGCCGGCATCAGGAACAGATAAAGCCAGGGATGGTAGCTGAAGAAGATGGTGAGGTCGGCGACGCCGGTATCGTAGAAATGGCCGACATAGAAAGTGAAGACGCCCATCGCCACCAGGAAGATCACCAGGAAGACGAAGGCGATCGGCGTGGCGAAATAGGAGGCGAATTCGCGCTTGAAGACCGAACAGAGTCCGCTCATGCCGCTGCCCCGCTGCTATCGGCCAGGTCGCCATGGGTCAGCGTGCGGAACAGGTCTTCCAGCTTGCCGCCCGGTCCCCGGGCCGCCAGTTCCGCCGGCGTGCCGTCGGCGACAATGCGGCCGCGGTCGATGATCACCGCCCGGCTGCACACCGCATCGACCTCGTCCAGCAGATGGGTGGAAATCACGATGGTCTTGGTGGGTGCGATGGCGCGGATCAGTTCGCGCACCGTATGCTTCTGGTTGGGATCGAGGCCGTCGGTGGGCTCGTCCAGGATCAGAATTTCGGGATCGTGCAGGATCGCCTGGGCCAGGCCGACGCGGCGGCGAAAGCCCTTGGAGAGGGTTTCGACCGGGCGGTCCAGCACGCTTTCCAAGCCGGTATGGACGACAGCCTGGTCGCGCGCGGCGATGGCGGCGGCACCGGAAAAGCCCCGCACCCCGGCGATGAAATCCAGGAACTCCCGCGGCGTCATCTCGCCATAGGCGGGCGCCCCTTCCGGGAGGTAGCCCAGCCTGCGCTGCGCCTGCAGCGTCTGCGCCATGATGTCATGGCCGCAGATGCGGGCGGTGCCGCCGTCCGGGGTCAAAAAGCCGGTTACCATCTTCATGGTGGTGGTCTTGCCGGCGCCATTGGGGCCGAGAAAGCCCAGCACCTCGCCCGGCCTTACGATCAGGGAGAGATCCGAGACAGCGGTGACGCTGTCGAAATGCTTGGTAAGGCTGTTGATTTCGAGCATGGGGACAAAGGCGGAAGCGGGCCTCGTTTAAAGAAAGCGGCCCGCCGTCGCAAGCGGACCGCTTTCCGGTTTTGCTGCGCTGCAATAAGGCTTTTGCGTTGCTTCCCCCCGATGGCGCTGACACACTTGCGGGCACGGAAAACTGGCGCACCAAAATGGGATGCCATACAGGGAGGATAAGGTCAGTATGAAATCACGTTATCTGGCGATCGCATTGTGCGTCGCCTTGCCGGTGGCGGCGGGTGTCGCCTTGGCGCAGAATGCACAGGTGCCGGGGATCAGCACCGCCGGCGACGGCGTCACCGCGCCCACGGCCTTCCAGTTGGCCGCGCCCGCGGGTCAGGACTCCGGCGCCATTGCCAAGGCGCCTGCCGGCGCCGTCAACCAGGGCCGCTTCAATGCCGCCACCTGGAAATACGGCACCCGCTTTAATATCGCCGGTGGTGCCCAGATCTGGAGCCCGGTGAAGCGCAAATTGCTTGCGGGCCAGAAAATCTATTCCGCCACCGTCAGCGGTGCCGACAAGCCGGAGAGATATTGCGCCCAGGCCGCCAACCCCGTTTATGACTTCATCTGGACCGAGATGCAGCATTCGCCGGGCACTTGGCAGAATGTCGCCGAAATGTGGAACGCGTGCCCCAGCAGCAAGGTGGTGAACCCGGAGGCCAAGTCGCACGCGATGGCCGGGGCCCGCATTTCCCAGACCACCGAATTCGACATCCAGCACGCCACCGACATGGGCGCGATGGTGGTCGTGGTTCCGACCCTGGATGATGTGCCCGAAGCGCGCGACGCGGTGAAATGGACCTACTTCCCGCCGATGGGCCGCCGTTCTGCCGGGTCCAACGTCGCCGGCTCCAAGGCCTGGTGGGGCACCGTACCGGGCGGTTATCGCAACAGCTACAATGACAATATCACGCTGATCCTGATGATCGAGACGCTGGACGGCGTGGCCAATGCCGATGCCATCGCCCGTGTCCCGGGCGTCTCGGCGCTGTTCGCCGCTTCGACGGACCTGGGCAACTTTACCGGCTATAACCAGGGCGATCCCGACTATGAGCGCGTGATCAATATCGTCCATGACGCGACGCTCAAGGCCAAGATCCGCCTTTGTGGCCCGTCTTCCTGGAATGACCGGCCCGACTTCACCTGCCATCAGGGCGGTCCGCCCAGCCCCAAATAGCCGTGGCTGCCCCCGCGCAGTAACAACAACGCCTAAAGAAGAAGGCGCCGGGAGCAATCCCGGCGCCTTTTTACTTTTGATGGTCGCACCCCGGAAGGCGCCGTCGCTATGGACCTTGCGCGCCGCGGTCGCCTCCCCCTTGGATGCGCTACGCGCATAAGGGGGAGGCGGACCGGTGCTGGTTGTTAGGGAAGCGGCACCGCCGTGACGCGGTGTGCCGGGCGCTCCACCACCCACAGCGTGTTGCCATGCGGCTCCACCACGGTGGGCCCGCTCAGGCCGGTGCGGATGCTGGTGAGGGTGGCGACGTCATTCTTGATGCTGACGGCACTGATCGTGCCGTTGGTGTTTTCGGCCAGATACATGCGGCCATTATGGACGCGTATACCGTCCGGCAACGGCAGTAACCGCGGCGTAAAGACCTGCACCGGCATACCGGGCTTGTCCGTGGTGGCATCCGGAATGCGGTAGAGACCGCCGGCCCAGACCGTGGTCACATAAAGCTGGCCGTCCAGGAAGGCGACACCATCGATGCCATAGAGCGAGGGGTTCTGGACCACCAGCTCGAACTGGGTGGCGCCCGACCGCAGGCGGAGAAGCTTGGCGTTGGAGGTGTCGGTGACGTAGAGCGCCTTGTCGGGACCGACCACGAAATCGTTGCAGAGATTGGAGGCGTCCGGCAGCGGGATCTTCACTTTGGACGCGCCGGTGGCCAGGTCGAAGCCGCGCAGGTTGCTCTTGCCCCTGGGCAGCGGGCGTTCGAAGGTTTCTATCTCGCAGGCCCAGAGCGTGTTGGAAGCAGCGTCGACCAGCACGCCCAGCACGAAGGCCGAGGGGCGCATGTCGATGAACTGCTCGGCTACTGCCTGGCCCGGACGGGCGCGGTAGATGCGGGCGTCGAGTTGGGAACCGATGTAAAGCGTGCCGTCGGGACCCACCGCCATGCTTTCGGGACGGGAATTGGCGACGGAAGGCGAGACGCTGGTCTGGGCAAGCACGGGCGTGGCGCAAAGCGCCAGCGCCATCAGAGCGGCGGTAATCTTCTTCATGGAAATTCCCCTGTTGAGAGTGGCCAGTCTGTAGCCGGTATATGTCGAAAACGCGGCACAGAAAAGCAGACGCCGCGCGGCTTTGCAAAGCCGCGCGGCGTCTTTTCGTCAACGGAAACCGTATTTCGTATATCGGACCTGGCGGCCGGTGGGCACGATGCGGACAGGCCCGCCTACTAAGGGCCCGGAATGACGGAAAAGGCCGGCCTTTTCTTTTGCCGCCAGTGAACCGAACCGCTTTGCCGGACGTAGTGGAAACATGCCGCGCCGAGGATTGCTTGTTTCCGCGCTGATGAGCGGGCTTGGTCTACTTTTGGGTCCGCTGCTGGCGGGCTGCGATGCGGCCTTTTCGGCCCTCAATCTGCTGGTGCCGCGCGGTGGTTATCGTGTGGTGCGGGATGTGGCATACGGCGCCGGTCCGCGCCGCAAGCTCGATATCTATGTGCCGGACGACCTCAAATCGCCCGCGCCGGTGCTGCTGTTTTTCCATGGCGGCGCCTGGCAGGGCGGCGCACGCGCCGACTATCTGGCCTTCGGCCAGGCCTTCGCCGGCGAAGGCATTGTCACGGTCGTGGCCGATTACCGGCTCTATCCCGAGGTAAAATATCCCGCTTTCGTCGCCGATGGGGCGCAGGCCCTGGCCTGGGTCCATGCCCATATCGCCAAGCATGGCGGCGACGCGTCCCGCATCTTCGTCTGCGGCCATTCCGCCGGCGCCTACAACGCGGTGATGCTGGCTTGCGAGCCGGATTTCCTGCGCCGTGCCGGTGGCGATCTCTCCTGGATCCGGGGTGTGATCGGTATTGCCGGGCCTTACGATTTCCTGCCGCTGCGGGACGCGTCCTATATCGACATCTTCCATGGCGCCAACAATCGCGATGCCATGCCGGTCAATCATGTCGACGGCGTCCGTCCGCCGATGCTGCTCGCCTGGGGCACCGGCGACCATACGGTCCATGCGGTGAATATCGACCGCATGGAAGCCAGGCTGAAGCGCGTGGGCAGCCGGGTCGAGACGCGGCGCTATCCCGGCGTCAGCCATATCGGCATCATCCTGTCGCTGGCGCATGGGTTCCGCGGCCGCACCACATTGCATCGGGATATGCTGGCGTTTATTCGTTCCATGTGAATGGCAAGAAAGCATGTCCTGCCCGAACGGCTGAGGCCGGGCCTCGATCTGGTTTTCTGCGGCACCGCCGCCGGGCGCCGGTCGGCCCTGGCCCAGGCCTATTACGCCCATCCCCAGAACAAATTCTGGGCCACGCTGCATGATGTGGGGCTGACGCCGCGCCTTTATGCGCCGCGCGAGTATGAGCTGCTCTGGGATTTGCATATCGGCCTCACCGACATCGCCAAATTCGCCTATGGCATGGACCATCAATTGCCGCGGCATGCGCTGGGCAAGGCGGCGGCAAAATCGTTGCGTGATCGCATCGCCGCGATTGCGCCCCGGCACCTGGCTTTCACCAGCCTCAATGCCGGACGGACGGTGCTGGGGCCCAAAGCCGTGGCGGGGGAACAATCCGAGCGGCTGGGCAACACGCGGGTCTGGGTGCTGCCCTCGCCATCGCCGCTGGCGGCCAATCATTGGGACGTGGGGCCGTGGAAGGCTCTCGCCAAGGCCGTCAGGGCAACGAAAAGGCCGGCAGCGGGACCCAGCACCGGCACGGCAAGCCATGGATAGCACATGGGTCCCGTGCTCTAGGAGGAGATTCGTTTCCCGACTGTGAGGCCCAGCACCATCAGCACCAGGAAGATCACCAGGAAGAGGAAGAACAGGGTTTTGGCGATGCTCACGGCGGCGCCTTCGACGCCGGTGAACCCGAAGATGCCGGCGACAAGGCCGATGATCAGGAAAATAAGGGCCCATCTCAACATGGAAAGAAACTCCGGCTTGTAATCTGAAGTAACAATGCCGGAGCGAACCCGCAGTTCCCTATGTGGGAGCTGGCGGTGTTGGTGGAGCAGGGAACGCAAGGGCCCAGCGCACAATTTCCCCCGCGGCTCCTGCCAGTGCCGCGCCAAGTGCTGTCGTGGCTGCTGGAATGGTGTTGGAACTCGCCGCGACCGTCTTGGTGATGGTAGTGATGCCCGTGCTGATGCGACCGCGGCTTGTCACCAGCCGTACTGCCAGTGTTACCACCGCATCCGGCACGCCGTCGGCCACATTGTAGCGCGCCTCGAAATTCTTGATGTCGGTATAGAGGTGATAGTCGGAATGGATGCCTTCGGCGGTGCGTCCGACCCCGGGCAGGGCGGCGCTACGCTCGAAAGCCTCCAGCAATGCGGTTTCCACCAGTGACGGCAGCGCGTCGGCATACTGCGCCTTGGCATAATAATCCATCACGCCGCCCGGCTGCAGGATGGCGATGCGGTCGGTGTCCAGCGCACCCGGTGCGTTGGGCCGCACCAGCGCCAGCGACCAGGTGACTTTCTGCGCCGCTACGGCAGGCAATTCCGGCCGCATCACATAGATGGGCGAGGCTTCGGGCGGGCCGATCAGGCCGCTGCAGCCGGCCAGCGTCGAAGCGGTAAGCGCCAGGAAGGCGCGTCTGTCAGGATTGGTTTTCATGGTGGTGTGTATCCTTCACCCCGGGCGCGGATGCGCCCCTTGAATAAATCGTCGCGCGTAACGGAGGTTGGGATCATGGCGGGGTGTATCCTTCGCGACGATCGCCGAACAGAAGCTTGGTCGGCTGGCGGTTGAGTTGCTGCGAAAACTGGTTGAGGTTGCCGCTGAGCCGCCGCATGTCGGTGATCAGCTCGGAGAGCTGCGCCAGACCTTCGCCATTGATGAAGGCGTCGGCGCTGTCGGCCACCTTGCCGTACTTTTTCAGCGTCACATCGGCTTCGCCGATGGCGCCGTCCAGCTTGTCCATGCTGGGGTCGAGCCGGCGCGAGGTCTCCTCCAGCCGGGCAATGGCCTGGTCGGCATTGCGCAGGGAGCGGTCGATCTCGGGTGTGCGGTTGGCGATCGAGGTGCTGAGCAGTTCCAGATTGAGCAGGCTGGTGGCGATGGCGCGGCGGTTTTCGTCCCTGAGCAGATCGTTGATGCGGGACGCGGCGACATTGAGCTTGGCCACCACTTCCGGTGCCGATTGCTCCAGCTGCTGCAGGGTCGAAACCTTGGACTGGATGATGGGATAGCGCTGCCCCGCCTTGGCGACCAGCAACGGCGAATTCTGCGTGCCGCCCTTGATTTCGACATAGGAGCCGCCGGTCAGGCCCTGGCTGGCGATGGAAGCGACGCTGTTTTCGCGGATATTGAGGCCGGGCTGCACCTGCAGCGTGACGATCACGCTTTGCGGGTCGTTGGGATCGAAGGTGAGGTCGGCGACACGGCCCACTTCGATGCCGTTGTAGCGGGTAACGGTCCCCTTGCCGAGGCCCGAGACCGAGCCTTTGAAGATGGTCTGGTAGTAGTCATACTCCTGCGTGTACTGGATGCCGGCCAGCCAGAGCAAAGCCACCACCAGTCCGACGACGCAGACCACCACGAAGCCGCCGACCGCAACATAATTGGCTTTGGTTTCCATGGCGCCTCCTCAAACTTCGACGCAGGCTTCGGCCAGCGCGGCCCTGCCGCGCGGCCCCGAAAAATAATCCTGGATCCATTCATGCTTGTCCTGGCGCAGTTCCGCGATGGTGCCGGTCCTGATCTTCTTGTCGACCAGCACCGCGACGCGGCCGGCCACGGCGCGCAGCGAATCCAGGTCATGCGTCACCATCACCACGGTCAGGCCCAGGCTTT
Organism: Rhizomicrobium sp.; assembly: GCA_035250225.1. Lineage (GTDB taxonomy): Bacteria > Pseudomonadota > Alphaproteobacteria > Micropepsales > Micropepsaceae > Rhizomicrobium. The sequence goes on from DATFFI010000177.1 coordinate 35,568, forward strand.
GCTGCAGGCTCTTGATCAGTTCGTCGAACATGTTGGCGGAGATGGGATCGAGGCCCGAGGTGGGCTCGTCCAGGAACAGCAATTCGGGATCCAGCGCCAAAGCGCGCGCCAGGCCGGCCCGCTTCTTCATGCCGCCCGAAAGCTCGGCGGGATATTTCTGCGCCGTATCCTCGGGCAGGCCCACCAGGGCGATTTTCATCGAGGCGATCTCGTCCATCAATTCCTGTTCCATGGCGGTATATTCGCGCAGCGGCACCTGGATATTCTCGGCAACGGTCATGGAGGAGAACAGCGCGCCTTCCTGGAACAACACGCCCCAGCGCATTTCCAGCATCTGCATTTTCGCGCCCTCGGCAGTGTCGATGGGCTGGCCGAAGACCTCGACCGTGCCTTCCTTGGCGCGGTTGAGGCCGATGATGGTGTGCAGCAGCACCGATTTGCCGCTGCCCGAGCCGCCGACAATCCCCAGCACCTCGCCGCGATGGACATCGAGGTCGAGATGGTCATGGATGAGCTTGGACCCGAAGCCGGTGACCAGGCCACGTACCTGGATCACCGCGTCCTTCTTCGTTTCGGTCTTGCGGGCCTCGGCCATGGTCAGATCCCCAACACCGAGAAAAGGACCGAGAAGGCGGCATCCAGCACGATCACCAGGAAGATCGCCTCCACCACCGAACGGGTGGTGAGGGCGCCGACGGAGGCGGCGTTGCGCTCGACCTGGAAGCCTTCATAGCAGCCCACCAGCGCTATCACGATGGCGAAGACCGGCGCCTTGATAAGCCCGACCAGCAGGGTGTTGACCGATACCGCTTCGTCGAGCTGGCGCAGGAAAACAGGGAAGGTGATGTTGAGATCGACATAGCACATCACCGCGCCGCCGATCAGGCCCATGATATCGGCGTAGAAGGTGAGCAGCGGCATCACGATCACCAGGCCGATGACGCGGGGCAGCACCAGCGTATCGATGGTGTTGAGGCCCATGGTCTGCATGGCGTCGATTTCCTGGTTGACGCGCATGGTGCCGATCTGGGCGGTGAAGGCCGAGCCGGAACGGCCGGCGACGATGATGGCGGTGATCAACCCGCCCAACTCGCGCAGCAGGCCGACACCCAATATGTTGATGGTGAAGATTTCGGCGCCGAACTGCGCCAGCTGGTCGACACCCTGATAGGCCAGCACCACGCCGATCAGGAAGGACAACAGCCCGACAATGGGCAGAGCGTTCATGCCGGTTTCTTCGATCTGGTGCACGATCGCGGCAACCCGCAGATTGTGCTTGGGCTTGGCGATGGCCTCGCCGCTCTCCACCGTGACCCGGCCGAGATAGCCCAGCATGGAATAGGACTGGGCCAGGAAATGCATGGTGCCTTTGCCGATGACGTAAAGCCGGTGCAGGAAGGTTTTTGGACGCGGTGGCTTGACCGCAGGCACCGTCTTGGTCTTTTCCAGGCTTTCCAGCAGCGGCCGATAGCACTCGGGCAAGTCGGGACCCGAGACCTTGCGTCCGGCTTCTTCCAGGGCGCGCCGGGTGCGAACCAGCAGCCAGGCGCCCGAACTGTCCAGCCGCTCCACCTTGGAGGCGTCGATGGTGAGTTCGCCCTGGCCCTCGGGATTGAGGCCACGCAATTGCTTGTCCAGGCGGGCGCTGGCGCCAATGGTCCAGGCGCCGCCCAACTCCAGGCGGTCCCGGTCCAGCCGGAACCAGGCCTCCGGGCCAGCGGAATCAAGGCTCGTCATTCCAATGCGCTCAAGGAGCGGCGGAAATTGCCGCCGGGTTTCGTTCAATAAGCCGAATCCCGGCGGAAAAGTTCCATTGAGTTCCCTTCCCCTCGCGCCGCTGACGCGACGCTCGGCCGGGAATGGCAGGGGAAAAAGAAAAGGCCCGCTTGCGCGGGCCTTTCCGGTTCTTTTCTGCCGCTCTGTTAGAGCGGGAACCAGTCCAATTGCGGCTTGAAGTCCGCATCGGACTGGCGCTGATTCCAGCCGCCGCCCATCTCGAACCAGAGATCCACACTGGCCTGTATCCGGGCCAGCTTGGTCTGAACCAGCGAGTCCTGGGCGCTGAACAGCGATTGCTGCGCATTCAGCAGCGTGGTCACGTCGATGGTGCCTTCGCGATATTGCAGTTCGGAAATGCGCTGGGCTTCCACCGAGGCACGTTCCTGCTGGGTGATGAAGGCGAGCTGCTGCGAAATGGCGTCGGCCTGGCCCACCGATTGTTCCACCGCCTGCAAGGCGGTGAAGACGGTCTTGCGGTACAGGGAGATCTGGGCTTCCTGCTGCGCCTGGGCGATCTGGCTGCGGGCGTTGATGGTGCCGCCGTCGAAAATGGTCTGGGCCAGCGAGGCACCGATATTCCAGGCCATGCTGGCGGGATCGAACAGGGTGCCGATCACGGCCGCACTCCAGCTCACGCCGGCGCTGATGCCGATCTGCGGGAAGAAGGCGGCGCGGGCGGCATCGACATTGGCATGGGCGGCGTAGAGATTGGCTTCCGCCTGGGCAATGTCGGGACGGCGCAGCAGAAGATCGGACGGCAGGCCCGGCTGGATGGTGGGCGTCGCCAGGTCATTGAGGTTCTGGCCGCGGATCTGGATCTCTTCCGGGGGCATGCCCAGAAGGACGGCCATGGCATAGCGCGCCTGGCGTTCGCTATCGATCAGGCCCGGCAGGCGCGACTGCTGCGCCGCGACCGTGGCGGTTTCCTGCATCACGTCGAGGTTGGAGGAGACGCCGGCGGCGAACTTGGCCTGGCTGATCGCCAGCAGGCGGCGCGACAGCTCCAAATTCTGCTGGGTGATGGCGATACGTTCGCGCAGGGACAGGATGGTGAAATAGGTCTGGGCCACCTGGCGGGCGATGGTAAGGCCGGTCAGGGTCTGGGAATAGCGCTGCGAGCGCAGGCTTTCCTCGGCGGAGTTGGTGCGGGCGCGGTTTTGGCCGAAGACGTCGATGACATAGCTGCCCGAAAGGCCGGCGCGGAATGTGTCGCTGTCGGCGATGTTGCTGCCGTTGCGGGTGGCGCTCAGGCTGCCGCTGACATTGGGCATCAGGCCGGCGCGGGCGATGGTGAGGTTGGCCTCAGCCTCCAGGACGCGCTGTGCCGCGACCTTGATGTCCAGATTCTCCCGCATCGCGATTTCCATCAGCTGCGGCAGCTCGGGGGCGTTGAAATTGCTCCACCAGTCGGCGGCGGGCCAGACCGGGGCGTTGCGATCGACCACCGGGGCGGTGAAGGCCGCGGGGACATCCGTGGACCGCAGCGCGGTCGGGGGAGGGGTCAGTTGGCAGCCGGCCACCAGCAAGGCAACGGCGCTGACGGACAGGACTCGGGAAAAAGTGCGCATCAAACATCGCCTCATCGGACCCCCCGGTGGGGCGGCCTGGTTTTTGGTCCTGGGAGCCTCCCAGCGACAGGTGCAAATATCGTTACCCCTTGGCTATCTGCAAGGGCCGGCCCTGTAATGGTTTGTCGCCAAGGCTGGTTTTTTGGGCGAATTGGACGGCCGGACTTAGGCTTTACTTGGGCTTTGCGTGGGGGGCACCAAGGCCGGCCCGGCCGTCCTGAAAGGACCGTATCCTGCCGGTGGAGCGCCGATCGGACACGGGACCTGCGCGAAACCATGGTCCGGCCGGGGGTTTTTCGGAAGCACCAAAGCCGGGAAATTTGTATCGCTCTGTCGCCAAACCGGGACTTTGGAGGGGGTGTTAAACTTTTTCATCCCGCCCGGGATTGCGGGGCTTGTGTTGCTGCCGGGCACATATTCGCGCCGTGTAATGTTTCCGCAATGACCTGCACCGGCGGCGATACGCCGGCTGCCGATAAAGGGGCGCGCTTTCTCCAGGCGCACCGACCCCTGGTGATCCAGCGCGGGTCTTTTCAGAAATGTTTTTTAAGGCGCAGCGCCCGGGGCTGCCGGCTTGGCCGGCGTCAGCGACACCGGATAGCTCGTTATCTTGGCGTCAAGCGCCGCGATGGCATCCGGCGTAATATCGAATTGCGGTCCGGTCGCGACCGGGACGGCCGCTCTGTCCAGCACCATGTTCACGCCGCGCTGGGCGACAATCTGCTGCATGATGGGCGCCATCTGCTTGGCCACTTCGCCATGGGCCGCGGCCATGGCCGCCTTCAGGGTATTTTCCTCGCGGGCGGCCATGTTCTGCAGGTTCTGCTCCCGCTGCTGCAAGGCTGCCGCCCGCTTCTGCCGGGCGTCGGCCGCCATGGTGGCTTCCTGCTGCTGGAATTGCCGGATCTCATTCTGGAGCGATTGGCGCTGGCCTTTGATCCGGTCGCGCGCCTGATTGGTGAAAACCTGCATCTGGCGCGTGATGTCCTGTCCGACCTTGCTGTATTGCAGGATGGCGACGCGATCCAGGATCGCAATCAGCGGATCGGGCAATTCACCGGGCTTGCCGGTCGCGGTGGCCAGGGCCGAGGTCGCAGTTGTGGCCGTGGTGTCGGTGGTCTTTTCCGACGCCGGCCGCAGGACGTACCAGGCGGTGCCGGCGCCAATCAGGACCAGGGTGGTGGCGATAGCGACCAGAATGAGATTTTTGCGCGACACAGGCTGCTCCGTTGATGCTGGGCCTTGCGCGGACCAAAGTGCGCTTCAAGGCAGCGGGAAACTACCAACCCTGACGGCGAATGCATACCCCCTCCAGGGCATTGTTTTTTCTGGATTAACTTGCTGCCGTGCCGCTCGCCCAAGCTCGCGGCGTTTGCTTCCTCGAAAAAGGTCCACCGGACCTTTCCGTTGACTTCGTCAACCGGAAGCAAACGGATTGTCATGGAAGGTATCCACCGGCCTCAGGACCACGGGCAGGGCGGGATTGGCGCCGAAATAGAGCTGTAGCGTCATCTGGTTGGTCGTCTTGTCCCACACCATTTGCGGTGCCCGTCCGCCCGGCCGGCGGAAGGTCTTGCCATCGAACGCGAATTCGCGCGGCGCGACATCCGTCCAGATATGCACCAGTTCGGCCGCCAGCCGCGCCCGCTGCATCGCCAGTTGTTCGGGCTTGGCGTCCTGGAGATTGGTGATGTCAGGGGCGCTGATCTTCACCAGGCCATTGGCGCCGATTTCCACCCGCGCCACCACGATGGTGCCGTTCGAGTCGTAACCGCCTTCCCATTTGCCGACCGGGGGCTTGGGATCGGAACAGGCCGCCAGCAGCAACAGGGGCACAAGAAGCAGGGTCCAGCGCATCACCGACTCGCGAAACAGTCCGGCAAGCATACCCCGGCGGCCCTATTTGCTCATACGGACGTGGATGCGGGGGCCGCCGTCGGCACCGGAAATCGCCAGCGGAATTGCCAGCGGAATCGTCAGTCCCAACCCTGTCCGCCTCATCGCCAGGCCCTATGCTGTTCCCTGGCCCCGATCTTTTAAGGCCGGGATCGGCCCCGGCCCGACAATTATATTTCCGATATGACCAAAGAGGCAGGTTTTCAGCCCTCCCATGCCGCGCCGGCGCTTGCCGTACCCCCGCCCGGTTGATAGTCAGGCGCCGCATTTTTCATGAGCAAAGCCATGTCGCTGCCATCAGGCTTCCTCGCCGCCGCCCTCAACCGCATCCAGCCTTCGCCCACCATCGCCATCACCACCAAGGCGCGCGAACTGAAAGCGGCGGGCAAGGATGTGATCGGCCTGGCGGCGGGCGAACCCGACTTCGACACGCCGGACCACATCAAGGAAGCGGCCATCGCCGCCATCCGCCGCGGCGAGACCAAGTACACCGCGGTGGAAGGCATACCCGAACTGCGTGCCGCCATCGCCGCCAAGTTCAAGCGCGAGAACAATCTCGACTACAAGCCGGCCCAGACTTTCGTTTCGCCCGGCGGCAAGTCGATCCTGTTCAATGCCCTGCTCGCCACCGTCAATCCCGGCGACGAAGTGATCATTCCCGCGCCTTTCTGGGTTTCCTATCCCGACATCGTCCAGCTGGGCGGCGGCACCCCGGTGATCATCGAGACCACGCTGGAGAATGGCTTCCGCCTGACGCCGGAACAGCTCGACAAGGCGATCACGCCCAAGACCAAATGGTTCGTCTTCAACCAGCCCTCCAACCCGACCGGCGCCTGCTACAGCCAAGCTCAGCTCAAGGCGCTGACCGACGTGCTCTTGAAGCATCCGCATGTCTGGGTTCTGACCGACGACATGTATGAGCATCTGGTCTATGGCGGCTTCAAGTTCCGCACCATCGCCGAAATCGAGCCGAAGCTGTACGACCGTACCCTGACCATGAACGGCGTTTCCAAGGCCTATTCCATGACCGGCTGGCGCATCGGCTATTGCGCCGGACCGGAAGCGCTGATCAAGGCGATGGCCAAGCTGCAATCGCAGTCGGCCACCAATGCCGCCTCGGTTTCGCAATGGGCGGCGGTGGAAGCGCTGAACGGGCCGCAGGATTTCATCCCGAAATTCCAGACGCTGTTTGAAGGCCGCCGCGACCTGGTGGTGTCGATGCTCAACCAGGCCAAGGGGATCGAGTGCCCCAACCCGGAAGGCGCCTTCTATGTCTATCCCTCGATCCGCGGGTTGATCGGCAAGACCAGTGCCGGCGGCCGGAAGATCGCGACCGATGAAGACTTCGCGGTGGCGCTGCTGGAAGAGCAGGGTGTGGCGGTGGTGCATGGCAAGGCTTTCGGCCTCTCGCCCTTCTTCCGCATCTCCTACGCCACCTCCGAAAAGAATCTCGAAGAGAGCTGCCGTCGGATTCAGACGTTCTGCGGCAGCTTAACTTAAGCTGCACCAGTTCGTGACGCGCTAGGTCCAACTCTCGGCGCGGTATTCGCTCAGCTGACGGTCAAACGACCCTTTCGGTCTGGCCCTTCAGATCCATCAGGTAAAATTCAGAAGCCAGGTCGGGATGAGTCTTGGCCATCTTGGCCTTGACCTGCAGCATGACCTCGCGGTGCTGCGCCAGTTCCGGCGCGCCCGCCTTCTGGAAATCCTTGCCGAAGGCGACGTTGTAGGCGCCGCATTCGCGGTGATCGACCACGATCACTTTCTTGATGCTGTGCAGCTGCTTGGCGATGCCGACATGGTCCCAGAAGGCCGCGTTCGAGGACGGAAATTTCGGCGACACCGCTGCCAGCGAGGCGCCTGCCAGCGATACCAGGTCGTAGTCGTTGGTCAGTTTCTGGGCGGCGAAAAATCGCGTGGCATCATCCACCAGCCGGTAGTCGATGCAGGTGACGGCCAGCGCCGTCACCGTGGCGCTGCGGGCTGGCGCCGACAGCAGGCCCGCGCCCAGAATTCCCCCGGCCGCCGCCAGCAGGCCACGGCGATGCATTGCGCATGTGCACATAACAAGCCCCCTCAATAATTTCCCAGCCTAACCCTAGCAAAAACAGGGAAGCTGGGCGAGGCCGTCTCTCATTATCCTTTTGCGACGGGCTTGCCTTGGCGGCCCGGCGGGAGGAGCATCGCAGGGCTGGAGGGGTGCAGAGCGCCCATCACGACGCGAAGCCCCCCGAGGCCCCCGCAGGGAAATGATTCCCCGCGACACGGTTTCGAGACAGGAGAGCTTCATGTCCGACAGCCAAACCATCGGAAACACGCAACGTATAAAAGCCGGGCCGCGCGCCGTGGCCATTCTTGGCCCTTACGGCAGCGGCAAGACGTCACTGCTGGAGAGTATAGCCGCCATCACCGGGGCGATTCCCCGAAAAGGCGGCGTGCCTCAGGGCACCAGCCTGGGGGATGACAGCGCCGAGGCGCGCGCCCGCCAGATGAGCGTGGAGACGAATGTCCTGTCCACGCGCTTCCTGGGCGAAGATTTCACCTTCATCGATTGTCCGGGTTCGATCGAGCTGATGGCCGACACGCTGGGCGTGCTGCCGGGCATCGATGCCGCCATTCTGGTGTGCGAGCCGGAAAGCGCCAAGGCGCCGATGCTGCAGCCTGTCTTCAAGTTGCTGGCGGATTCCCATATTCCGCACTTCGTCTTCATCAACAAATTCGACAAGGCGCGCGGCGGTTTCCGCGCCCTGCTGGCCGCCTTGCAGGAAGCCTGCGAGTTGCCATTGCTGCTGCGCCAGATTCCCATCTGGGACCAGGGGGCCGCGGCGGGCTTCATCGATCTGGCGCTGGAGCGGGCCTATAATTGGCGGCCCCATGCGCCGTCCCAGGTGATCGATATCGCCAATGTCCGGCGCGAAAAGGAAGCCCGCTTCCAGATGCTGGAAAAGCTCGCCGACCATGACGAACATCTGATGGAAGAATTGCTGGGCGATATCGAGCCCAGCCGCCAGGAAGTGTTCGACGATCTGCGCCGCGAACTGGGCGAGGCGCTGCTGGTGCCGGTGCTGCTGGGTTCGGCCGAGGGCGATAATGGCGTGCGCCGGCTGCTGAAAGCGCTGCGCCATGAAGTGCCGGACGTTGCCCACGCCGCCGCCCGGATGGGCGTCAAAGGCGGTGCGACGTTGCAAATCCTCAAGACCATGCATAGTGGCCATGGCGGCAAGCAGAGCCTGGTGCGGGTGCTGACCGGCAGCATCAAGGAAGGCCAGATGCTCTATGGCCCCGGCGGGCGCGAGGCGCGCATTGCCGGTATTTCCAGCATGGTCGGCAGCCACGCCCTTAAGCGCGCCACCGCCGAGGCCGGCGATGTCGTGGCCCTGGCGCGGCTGGAGCCTTTCATCACCGGCGACACGCTCTCGGTGATGAAGCCTACTGCGGTCACGCGGAACAACAGCGGCCATGTCGCCCTCGACCTGCCGGTTCCGGTCTATCGCCTGGCGGTCGAAGCCAGGGACCGCAAGGACGAGGTCAAGCTCACCGCCGCTATCGCCAAGCTGTGCGAGGAAGATCCCTCGCTGCATCTGGAACAGAATGCCGAAACCCATGAGATGCTGCTGGCGGGGCAGGGCGAGATTCATCTCAAGCTGGCGGTGGAGAAACTGCAGAACCGCTTCGGCCTGGGCGTGGCGACCAAACCGGCGCGGGTGCCGTATCGCGAGACCATCCGCAAAGGTGTCTCTTCGCGCGGCCGCCACAAGCGCCAGTCGGGCGGCCATGGCCAGTTCGGCGATTGCGTGCTGGAGATCGCGCCCCTGCCGCGGGGCTCCGGCTTTGTCTTCCAGGACCGCATCAAGGGCGGCGTGGTGCCGAAGCAATGGATTCCCTCGGTCGAAAAAGGCGTGCGGGAATATCTCAAATCCGGTCCTCTCGGATTCCCGGTGGTCGATGTCACGGTGGCGCTCACCGACGGCTCCTATCATTCGGTGGATTCCTCGGACGCCGCCTTCCAGACGGCAGGCCGGCTGGCGATGAGCGAAGGCATGCCCGATTGCGCCCCGGTGCTGCTGGAGCCGGTGATGCATGTCTCCATCCATGTCCCCAATGACGCCACCGCCAAGGTCAACAGCATCATCGGCGGACGCCGCGGCGTGCCGCTGGGCTTTGACGCCCGTCCGGGTTGGCGCGGCTGGGACACGGTGCAGGCGGAAATGCCGCTGGCCGAGGTGGGCGACCTGATCATCGATTTGCGTTCGCTGACTCAGGGCCTGGGGACTTATGAGATGGAATTCGACCGGCTGGTGGAATTGAACGGCAAGCTGGCCGACCAGATCGTCACCGCGCAGAAGGCGGCGTAAGGGGTACGCGAACCCAGCAAAGTAAAACTATTTGTCATGGCCCACTCTATGTGGGCCATCCAGGGCAACCCAGCACGGTGCTTGCGGCCCTGGATGGCCCGCGCGGGGGCGGGCCATGACACTCATTGTTTGCTTTTCCAATGGGAGCCTATTCGGGCAATCCGAAAAAAGAGGCCGGACGCGCTGGTAGCGCGCGTCCGGCCTCCAGGGATCCACGCTCAAGGGGGAGAGAGCGGGAAGGTCGCCCTTGGGGGGATAAGGAGCGACACCAGAGAAATGGTGCGCCCCGGATGCTTTTCAAGACCTGAGTGCAACACGGTTTTACCGGACGAGTGAAAGTCTAGGCTCCGGATGTCATGGCCCACTTTACGTGGGCCATCCAGGGCAGCATGCACTGGCGCTTGTGACTCACCTTTCGACAAGCTCAGGGTGAGGCAGAAGAAAATCCTCATGCTGAGCTTGTCGAAGCATGAGAGCGGGACTGCCCTGGATGGCCCGGGCAGTCGCTACCGACAGCGTCGTGCGCCGGGCCATGACATCAGAGTTTAATACTGCCAGTCCTTCGAGCTCTTCACCACGAAATCCCGGAAGGCCGCCACGCGCTTGGATTGGCGTAGCGCGTCGGCATAGACCAGGTGGATGTCGAAGCTGGGCACGTCGGTCTCGGGCAGTACCCGCACCAGGCTGGGATGGGCGGCGGCGACATAATCGGGGATCACGCCGATGCCGACCCCGGCCTCGATGGCGCGCAGGATGCCGGTGATGTTGTTGATCCGCACGATCCTGCCTTGCGCGCCCGGCTTCTGCTTCTTGCGGAAGAGGTCGAGCAGCCAGTTGATGTCGCGGATTTCCGGCGCCGCGGTCTCGCCATAGACCACGATGGTATGGTCGCGGATATCGTCCAGCGATGCCGGTATGGGATGGTTCTTCAGGTAACTCTTGTCGGCATAGAGGTGGTAATGCGCGGTGAAGAGCTTGCGCTGGATCAGGTCGGCCTGGACCGGCGCGCGCAGGCGCAGCGCGATGTCGGCCTCGCGCTGGGCAAGGTCGAGTTCGTGATCGTCCATCACCAGATGCAGCTCGACTTCCGGATATTCGGCCAGGAACTGCGACAGGCGCGGCAGCAGCCAATAGGCGCCGATGCCGTGGCTGGCGGTGACTTTCAGCGTACCGCGCGGGCTTTCATGGACATTCTTGAGCGCTTCCTCGGCGGCGGCCAGCCGGTCGAGCACGTCGCGCACCGCGCTGAACAAAAGCTCGCCCTCGTCGGTGAGGGTCAGGCCGCGGGCATGGCGCTGGAACAGGGGTGTGGAGATTTCCTCCTCCAGCGCGCTGATCTGGCGGCTGACAGCCGACTGGGACAGGCCCAGCGACTGGCCGGCATGGGTGAAGCTGCCGGCCGAAGCGACGGCGTGGAAAATGCGAAGCTTGTCCCAATCCATGACGTCCCCCTGTGTTATCAAGCCGTCAGTGAAAGCTCTCCACCATGGCTGGCGGCCAGGAAGCGTTCGGCTTCCAGCGCCGCCATGCAGCCCATGCCGGCGGCCGTGACCGCCTGGCGGAACACCTTGTCCTTGACGTCGCCCGCGGCGAAGACGCCGGCCACGCTGGTATGCGTGGAATCGGGCGCGGTCTTGATATAGCCGCTCTCGTCCATCTCGACCTGGCCCTTGAACAGGCCGGTGGCGGGCGAATGGCCGATGGCGATGAAGACGCCGTCGACCGCGATCTGGCGCACCCCGCCAGTGACGGTGTTGCGCAGCAGCGCGCCCGTCACGCTCTTGGGGTTGTCACCGCCCAGCACTTCGGCCAGTTCGGTGTCGTAGAGAATCTCGATCTTCTTGTTGGCGTCCAGCCGCATCTGGTTGGTCTTGTCGCAACGCAGCGTGTCGCGGCGATGGATCAGCGTCACCTTGTCGGCGAAATTGGTGAGGTACAGCGCTTCTTCCGCCGCGGTGTTGCCGCCGCCGACCACGGCGACTTGTCTGCCCTTGTAGAAGAAACCGTCGCAGGTGGCGCAGGCCGAAACACCGAAGCCCTGGAACTTGCCTTCGCTGGGCAGGCCCAGCCAGTTGGCCGAAGCGCCGGTGGCGATGATCAGCGTATCGCAGCTATAGATGTCGCCGCCGTCGCCGGTCAGCGTGAAGGGCCGGCGCGAAAGATCGACCGAGGCGATCATGTCCTGGACGAATTTGGTGCCCAGATGCTCGGCCTGGGCCTGCATCTGCTCCATCAGCCAGGGCCCCTGGATGACTTCGGCGAAGCCGGGATAATTTTCCACCTCGGTGGTGATGGTGAGCTGGCCGCCCGGCTGGATGCCGGCGATCAGGGTCGGCGCCAGCATGGCGCGCGAGGCATAGATGGCGGCGGTGCATCCGGCCGGTCCGCTGCCCAGAATGATGACTTTGGAATGGGACTTGGGTGAGGAATGGGAAGTGGGTGAGTGTTGCGGGTCCGGCATGGCTTGCTCTGAGAAAAGCGGGACCCTCATATCGGAACTGGCGCGGTTTTGGTCAAGGAGGGATGGCCCCCGAGCCGGCGTAAGTCCGGTGCATAAACGGCGCAAAAACCTGATTTTGAGAAATATTATTGCGCGGACGGCGGCGCGGACGTTATAACCCTCCGCCCTTCCTGACCTTTGGCCGAAAGCGCTCCCCTTGTCCCCTCCCAAGCTCGATTCCATCGACCGCCGCATCCTCAGCGAGCTGCAGGCCAATGGCCGCATCACCAATGTGGAGCTGTCGCGCCGGGCCCAGATCACCGCGCCGCCCTGCCTGCGCCGCATGCGGGCGCTGGAGAAAACCGGTTACATCAAGGGGTATCACGCCGACCTGGATGCCAAGGCGCTGGGCTTCGAGGTGATATCCTTCGTCTTTGTCGGGCTGGCCAGCCAGAAGGATGGCGACCTGAAAGCGTTCGAGGAGAGTGCGCGGCGCTGGCCGCAGGTGCGCGAGTGCCATATGCTTTCGGGCGAAGTGGATTTCCTGCTGAAATGTGTGGCGGAAGACCTGTCCGCATTCCAGAATTTCATCACCAACACGCTCACCGCCGAAAGGAATGTCGCCAGCGTGAAAAGCTCGCTGGTCATTCATGCCTCGAAGGTGGAACCGGGCGTGCCGATAGACACGGGAACTTAAAGAGCAAGCTGCGTTCAGCAGGCCGCGCCTGCCGCTCGCTTTAGGCTCGCGGCGTTCGACCGGTTTCGCCGGCCGCTCCTCACCGTCACAAAATAACCAAGCTCGTCTTTCTATAAATCCATAAATTCACGTCTCCAGGGAGAAGCACATGAAGAATTGGCTGTTGGGTACGGCGCTTGCCGGTCTGGTGCTGATAAGTGGCTGCGCCCAGGCTCCATCCGGCGCCATCACTGCCGCCGTTGCCGATGCCGGCCGCACCGAGGCCGACAAGGCGGCGGACGATCTGCGCAAGCCGGCCCAGACCATCGCCTTTGCCGGCGTGAAGCCTGGCGACAAGGTCGCCGAACTCCAGCCCGGCGGCGGCTACTTCACCCGCATTTTCACCAAGCTGGTCGGCGCCAACGGCAAGGTCTTCACCTATGCCCCTCCGCGCCCCAATGCGCCGCCGCCTGCCGCGCCCGCCGGCCCCAACGTCACGGTGCTTTCCGGTCCTTACGCCGACTTCGCCGTGCCGGAGCCGGTGGATGTGGTCTGGACCTCGCGCAACTATCATGACTTCCAGAATGCGGCGGGCGCCGACATGCTCGCCTTCAACCGCAAGGTCTTCGCCGCGCTGAAGCCGGGCGGTATCTATATCGTGCTGGATCATGCCGCCGCCGCCGATGCGCCAGAGGATGTAACCCGGACCCTGCATCGCGCCAAGGAAGCGACCGTGCGCAGCCAAGCGGAAGCCGCCGGTTTCCGCTTCGTCGCGTCGGGCGAGGTGCTGCGCAATCCTGCCGACGACAAGTCCAAGCGCGTCCAGGAGCAGGATGTGCGCGGCAAGACCGACCAGTTCGTTCTCAAGTTCCAGAAGCCCTGATCCCGCGGACCGCATGAAGCGCCTTTTCCTTGGTTTGTTTCTTGCGGTCCTCGTCCTTCCCGCGGCCGCGCAAAGCGTGCCGCGGGTCAAGGGACGCATCACCGGCTTTGACGGACTGACCTTCCAGCTCGTTCCGGAAAGCGGCGGGGCGCCGCTGTCGATCCGCCTGCAATCGCGCACCCAGTTCATGACCCTGGAGCCGCGTTCGCTCGCCATCATCAAGCCCGGCGCCTATGCCGGCGCGACGGTGGTGATGCAGGACGGCACGCTGCTGGCCCAGCAAATTCATCTCTATCCCGAGGCGCTGCGCGGCTCGGGTGAGGGGCGGTTGCCCCAGGCCAATGGCCGTATCGCCATCAACGGGGCCGTCACCGCCATCGGCAATGGCCGCGTCACCCTGTTCTATCGCGGCGGTCGCATGGCGAACGGGGTCTGCCTCGACCGGCCCGACCCCCGGACCCCCAGCCCCGTCTGCACCGCCGATCCCATGATCCAGGTGCCGCGCGACGCCATCATCCGGGCACTGGTGCCGGGCGGCCGCGAGCTTCTGAAGGCCGGGACCGTCGCCACGGTTTCGGTCGAAACCGACGCCAGGGGTGAGCGCAGCACACCCGGCCTGATCCTGGAAAAACAGTGATCTTGGAAAACCCCCAAACTTCCCAATAGACTTCCCGTTCCCCATCCGGAGAAACCGATGTCCCGCAAATCCTTTCTTGCCTTGCTGTGCGCAGGCTTGTTGGCCAATTGTGCCTCTTCGGTCAGTGTGCAACCAGGACAGGAAGCCAAACGCTTCGGAACCTGGGGCGTCGATCTCTCCTCGCGCGACCTTTCCATCAAGCCGGGCGACAATTTCTTCCGCTATGTCAACGGCAACTGGCTGAAGACCGCCACCATCCCGGCGGACCGCGCCAGCATCGGCGGTTTTGTCGAATTGCAGATTCTCAGCGAGCAGCGGTTGCGCGCCATCGTCGACGATCTGCGCAAGCGGCCGCGGGCCCGGCTCAATGCCGACGAGCGCAAGCTGCGCGACTTCTACGATTCCTTCCTGGATACCGCTGCCATCGAGGCCAAGGGGCTGACGCCGCTCCAGAAGGATCTCGACATGATCGCCGGCCTGAAGACCCATGAAGAGGTCGCCCGGGTGATGGCAAGCCCGCGCATCTCGGCCGGCGCCATTTATGGCTATGGCATCGGCATCGACGACAAGAACCCCGGCAATTACTCGCTCAACCTGACCCAGGCCGGCTTAGGGATGCCCGAGCGCGATTACTATCTTTCCGACGACGCCAATCTGGTGAAGACGCGCCAGGCCTATCGCAAATATCTCGCCGACATGCTGACACTTGCGGGACTTTCGGACGCCGCGGCGCGCGCCGACCGCCTCGTCGCGCTGGAGACCGAGATCGCCCGCGTCCACTGGACCCGCGCCGACCGCCGCGACGCCGACAAGACCTACAACCCCATGACCGTGGCCGCGCTCAAGACCATGGCGCCGGCTTTTCCGTGGGACACGTTCCTTGCCGAAACCGGCATTCCGCTGAACACGCCCAGCGGCCAGCGCTATGTCATCGTCCAGGAGAACACCGCCTTCGCGCCGCTGGCCAAGGTCTTCGCCGCCACGCCAGTCTCGACCTGGCGCGATTATTTCACGGTGCATTACCTGCACAGCATGTCGGCCTATCTGCCCAAGCGGTTCGATGACCTGGATTTCGGTTTCTTCGGCACCGTCCTGTCGGGCCGCACGGCGCAGCTCGACCGCGCCACCCGCGGCGTGCGCCTGCTGGACAGCCAGATGGGCGAGGCGCTGGGCAAGCTCTATGTCGCGCGCTATTTCCCGCCGGATGCCAAAATCAAGGCCGATACGCTGGTCTCCAACCTGCTCAAATCGTTCCAGCAGGATATTCCGCGGCTGGAATGGATGGGCCCGGAGACCAAGGCGAAGGCGCTGGAAAAGGTGCGCCTGTTCACGCCCAAGATCGGCTATCCCGGCAAATGGCGCGATTATTCAGCGCTGCAAATCAAATCCCGCGACTTGGTCGGCAATGTCCAGCGCGCCAATCTCTTTGAGTACAACCGCCAGGTCGCGCGCATCAACCTGCCGGTGGACCGCAGCGAATGGGGCATGACGCCTTCCACCATCAATGCCTATTTCTATGCCTCGCTGAACGAGATCGTCTTCCCGGCCGCGATCCTGCAACCGCCCTTCTTCGATGCCCAGGCCGATGATGCGGTGAATTACGGCGGCATCGGCGCGGTGATCGGGCATGAGATCAGCCATGGCTTCGACGACCAGGGCAGCAAGTATGACGGCAAGGGCGTCTTCCAGGACTGGTGGGCGCGGCAGGACCGTACCAATTTCGACGGCCGCGCCGGGCAGATCATCGCCCAGTATAACGAGTTCGAGGCGCTGCCCGGCCTGCATGTCATCGGCAAGAACAATGTGGGCGAGAATATCGCCGACAATGCCGGCCTCGCCATCGCCTATCGCGCCTACAAGCTGTCGCTGGGCGGCAAGCCCGCGCCGGTGATCGACGGGCTGACCGGCGACCAGCGCTTCTTCCTCAGCTATGGCCAGATCTGGCGCACCCTGCAGCGCGAAAACGCCATCCGCACCCAGGTCCTGTCCGGCGCGCACACCATTCCGGAATTCCGCGTCATCGGCACGGTGCGCAACATGGATGCCTGGTATGAGGCGTTCCAGGTGACGCCGGACCAGAAATACTATCTGCCGCCGGACAAGCGCGTTCGCATCTGGTGATCGGTACGATCCGGCGGCACTTCGCTTGCTTTTACGGCAGGCCGCGGTTTCTCAGCGGCCGCGCGCGATCCCATCTGCGCGCGAATTGACCAACCGGCCCACAAGGCAGGCAGGATTTTATTGCCGGGAACGCCTTTAAAAACAGGTGTTTCCGTGGCCTAATGCTGCAACGCAACATGAGGTCAGCCATGGGTATCGGCACCGGTTTGCAATTCTCCCACAACAAGCCCGGCGACACGCAGTTCGAATCCGGCGGCTTGCGCGATTTCTTCCTCTATCGCGATCTGGGTATCGCCGCCGCCACCAACGGCAAAGTGATTGCGCATCTGGTGAAGGCCAATGCACCGCCGGAAGACGGCACCGGCTGGCACTATCATGTCTGCGATTTCCAGATCGTGGTGATGACCAGGGGCTGGGCCCGCTTCATGTATGAGGGCACCCCGACGCTGGTGAAGGCCGGGGACGTCGTGCATCAGCGCCCCGGCATGGTGCATTATCTCTTCGATTATTCGCCCGACATGGAGTATCTGGAGATTGTCGGCCCCGCCGATTTCGGAACGGTCGAGGTGAAAGGTCCCGACGTTAAGGTTCCCCCCGTCACGCCCTGGACGTAACCCCTCGCATTTGCTCGCAGAACCGGATGGCTATGCGATCGGATAAACCGGCTGTTTAGGGTTAAACCCTGTTTGCCGAGACTTATCCGCGCTTTTGGGCATCATGGCGCCATGGGACGGACCATCGACATCAGCCACATGACTTACGTCGCGCGCCTGCTGCGCAACGCGGCGCCGACCATGCCGGAGCAGCGTGACGCCAAGCTGTTCATCAAGGCGGCCGAGGCGCTGGACAATCGTGCGTCCAAGCTGACCTACGGCGTGCCCGCCACCTCCGGCGGCAAGCTGGATATCATCGTCTGACTACCGCAATCGAACGGAACGGCTTTCTCCTCTCCCTTTGAGGGAGAGGAAAGACGCTTCCGCCTATGCCACCTTGTGGTTGGCCATCCGCTCCAGCGCCAGCACCATGGCGGAATGGTCCTTCTGGCCTTCGCCATTGGCGGCGCAGCTGTTGAACAGCTCCTGGGCCGTGGCGGTGTTGGGCAGTGAGATACCCATCTTGCGGGCGTTCGACAGCGCCAGGTTCAAATCCTTCTGGTGCAGGGCGATGCGGAAGCCCGGATCGAAGGTGCGCTTGATGATGCGTTCGCCATGCACTTCCAGGATGCGGCTGGCGGCAAAGCCGCCCATCAGCGCCTGGCGCACCCGCGCCGGATCGGCGCCCGCCTTGGAGGCGAAGAGCAGGGCTTCCGACACCGCTTCGATGTTCAGGGCGACGATGATCTGGTTGGCGACCTTGGTGATCTGGCCGGCGCCGGCGTCACCCACTAGGGTGATGTTCTTGCCCATTAGCTCGAACAGCGGCTTGACCTTATTGAAGACCGCTTCCTTGCCACCGCACATGATGGTGAGCGAGGCCGCCTTGGCGCCGACTTCACCGCCCGAAACCGGCGCGTCGACATAGTCGCAGCCCAGGGCTTCGATCCTCTTGGCAAATTCCTGGGTCTCGATCGGGCTGATCGAGCTCATGTCAATCACGATCTTGCCCTTGGAGAGGCCTTCGGCGATGCCGCCGGCGCCGAACAGCGCCTTCTCCACATCTGGTGTGTCCGGCACCATGGTGATGATGACTTCGCACTTGGACGCCAGGTCCTTGAGCGACTTGACCTCGACGGCGCCTGCGGCCAGCAATTCTTCCGGCAGCGGCTTGTTGTTCTGGATCAGGAACAGGTCATTGGCGAAGACCTGGTGGCCGCCTTTGAGAAGGTGGCCGGCCATCGGACGGCCCATCAGGCCCAGACCCACAAAACCGATAATCATCAATAATCTCCCGGAGTGAGCGACGGCCCAGCAGGCCAGGCGAAGCCTGACCGTCAGCGTTAGGCCGCGCGACCATTAAAAACGGGCGGACTATTCCGCAGCCGGGCGCGGACCGCAACCGGTTACAGGCTAGCCAATTGTCTCAGGCTTTATAGACCTTTAGGTCAGGCGGTCTTGCTGCGGCAATGCGTCAGGACGCGGGCCAGCTCGGCCAGGACGCCTTCTGCGGCATCCCCGGTCGGACCGCCCTTTTTGGGGGCAAAAAGGCGCAGGGCGTCGGCATGGACCGCGATCGGCGCCAGGTCCGAGGATTTCTGCGCCAGCAGCAGCTCGATCGTGTCGCACATGCTGCGCGCGGCCCGGTCGAGATAGTCATAGCCGAAGGTGCCGGCCAGGGTGATGACCTGGTCGGCCTGGACCAGCAGTTCTTTCAGCATCGCCGCATCGACCTTGCTGCCCGAGCTCTTGACGAGCTTTTCGATCCTCTGGATCGAGCCGTTCATCACCAGGTCGCCTTCGGCGCTGATGGCCTGGAGATTGGTGATGGCTCCAGCCACGGCGTCGTCACGGGTGACGCCGCCCGCGGCCATTACCTTTTCGGCGAGGCGCAGCTTGGGGAAGTAGATTTTCCTGTTCGAGCCCATCAGGCTGCATCTCCGCTGGCTGGCTGTGCCCCGGCAGTTTCCTGCACGGGAAAGTCCGTTTCGCGGCGATACTCGCCGTTGGGCGGAACAACGTCCCTGAACCGGCGGTCCGGTCCGACATAGTCGGCCGTTTCGATATAGGCGCGCGGCGTGCGCGCGATCCAGCCGACGCGGTCGAATAGCATCTGGGCCGAGACCGGCTTCTTCACCACGGTATTGGCGCCGGCATCGCGCACGTCCGAGATCCGCTTCATCTGGGTATAGCCGGACAGGACCAGGATGGGGCAGAAGCGCAGCGGCTCTTTATTCTCGCGCCGGACCCAGCGAATGAAGTCGGCGCCGCTCATGTCCGGCAGGCTGGCCTCGACGATGAGC
>DATFFI010000178.1:0-2051 GCA_035250225.1 Rhizomicrobium sp.
AGGCAGGCTGTAACTGGCCAGGGATTGGCGGCCATATTCTGAGTCATTGGAGCGGGCGATGTCGGCGCGCCGCTTGCCTGCGGCCAGAAGGAGCGCGACGGTCCCCGTGGAAATGACGATCCAGGGCGATAGGATGACGGGCAGCACGATGCCGCCGCCGAGCAGCCGCAGGATGAAGCCGGAAGAAACAAAAAACAGCTCAATAACGGCCACCTGCTTCAGACCCAGCGAATAAAGCAGGTTGAGCAGCAGATAGAGGCCGACAATAAGTCCGAATTGCTGCGGAAAGCCCGCGAATAGGACCAGCGTCGCTGCCGTCACCAGCAATGCCGCCATCGCCGCAAGTGCCGCCGGCACCGAAATCCGGCCGGCAGCCAACGGGCGCCCCTTCTTAGAGGCATGAAGGCGGTCGGCCTGGATATCGCGCCAGTCGTTGAAGATATACACCGCGCTCGATACCAGGCAGAAAATCACGGTGGCCGTCAGGGCCCGCATCACCGCTGCGCCGTGGAGCATATCCGCCCCGAAAAAGAGCGGCGCCAAGACAAAACCGTTCTTTATCCACTGGCGCGGCCGCATCAATTCCAGAAGAGGCATCATTGACCCATTCCCCGCCGGCCGATCCACGCATCCGCCGCCCGCATCGCCAGGGCCATGATAGTGGCTTGCGGATTCACGCCGGGCGCTCCCGGCAACACGCTGCCATCGGCAACAACGACATTGTCATGGCCGCGAAGCCGTCCAAGCGAATCGACCGGATGGATATCGGCTTTTTCCCCCATGGGACAACTGGAGAAGAGATGGATGCTCATCAGATTGATGCGGCCGACTGCCGGCAGCGCATCTTCGCGCGACGGCGCGCTGCTGTCGGCCCATCCCTCATGGCCCACGACCGAAGGCGTGACATGTTCGGCGCCGGCCGCGAACAGGGCCTCGCTAAGCATCCGTGCGCCTTGCCAGAGCCGGCGGCGGTCACGCTCCGTCAGGGCATAACTGGTCACCGGTTCGGCCATGCCGGGAATGGAATGAATACGGCCGACGCCGTCTGGCTTGATCATGGCGTAGTAGATTGCATGGCTGGCATAGTCCGGCAAAGAGCGGGCCCGGTTCTTCCAATCCTCTGCCAGAGCCATGCCATAGGTGGGAAGGGTGAAGACCGAGCCGCCGAAGCGAAGCTCTGGCATGAATTCGGTGATTGCGACAAGCGGCAGGCGGTAGCGTTGTGCGTTTATTTCGTCGCGAAACCGCACCAGCAATCGGATGGTGGGATGAAGCTGGAAGCTGTGTCCGATATTGCGGCGGATACCGCTGCGCGCCAGAAGGGCGGGCGTTTGGGTGGTCCCGGCGCAGAGGAAAACACTCTCGGCCGTAATGGCGACGGCATGCCGTTTTCCGTCCTCGCCGGACGCCTGGACGGCCGCACCGGCAATCCGATTTCCGCGACGCGTCAGCCTTTGCACCCGCGCCACGGGAAGAAGGCGTGCACCCCGCTCGATGGCACGGGGGATCAATGTCGCGGTCATGGATTGTTTGGCGCCGGTTGGACAGCCGGCGGAACATAAATTGGTGCCCACGCAATGTCTCTGGCCACGCTCCAGCTCCGCGATGTTCCATTTCATGGCGTTGCCCGCGCGTGCCAGCAGCTCGGTTGGCGGCCCGGACTGATCCGGTGTCAGGGATGCGTTTACGGCCGCTGCGGCCCTGTCGAAATAGGGCGCCAGTGTCGCGGTGTTGAAATCGCCGATTCCATTTGCCGCGGCCCAGAGGCGCAAAACCCTATCGGGCGCGCGTTGAAAGATCGCGCTGTTGATCTCTGTTCCACCGCCCACGCAGCGCCCTTCGGCGAACGCGATCTGGCTGCCGAAAGTCGCCAGCAAGCCGCCGCCGCGCCACATCTTGAGCATGCTCCTAGAAAGGCCCGCGGGCGTTTCCGCCGCTGGTACATAAGGGCCTTCTTCCACCATCAGCACATCGACACCCGCATCGGCCAGGGTTGCCGCCACGCTGGCGCCCCCGGCGCCGGTGCCTATGACCAGCGCTTCACAGGACAG
>DATFFI010000179.1:0-60857 GCA_035250225.1 Rhizomicrobium sp.
AGATCACCGACATCGTCGCGCAATCTGCGCGCGGCCTTCACACCGTCGCGCAGATTGGCCAGGTCACGCGGCCCGCCGCGCCCGACCGAGATACGCGCCAGGGCGCGGGCCATGTCGGGGGCGGCGCGCAGATGCTCGCGCGCCCGGCGCCGCAATTCGGAATCGCCGGCGAAAACCTCCACCGCATCCTGGCGCTGGCCGATCAGGGCGACATCGGTCAGCGGTGCCGCCAGCCGTCCCGCCAGCAGGCGGGCGCCCGCCGCCGTCACGGTGCGGTCGATGGTGGCCAGCAGGCTGCCGTTGCGGTTGCCGGACAGGGTCTGGTCGAGTTCCAGATTGCGGCGGGTCGCCGCATCGATGCCGACAAAGTGCGACGGGGAGGTTTTCGCCAGGCGGCGCAGCGCGACCTTGCGGCCCTTCTGCGTCAAATCGATATAGGCGATCAGCGCCCCCGCCGCCGACAATTCGGCGCGAGAGAAACTGCCCAGCCCATCCAGCGACAATAATCCGTAATGGCTCAGCAGCGCCCGTTGCCCGGCATCGGAGTCAAAACGTGAGGCCGGCAGCGGCGACAACGCGATGCTGCGAAATACAGTCTTGAAATCGACTTTGTTTTGGTCGCTCGGGCTCTCGCCAACGCTCCCCGCCACCAAGGCGTCGGGCAGCAGCAATTCCTTGGGCGACAGTCGCGCCAGATCGGCGGCAATCTCATCTTCGCCCAGAGCGCTGACTTCGAAGCTGCCGGTGGACATATCCGCCGCCGCCAGCGCAAAGCCACCGCCGCTCCTGCCCAGCGCCGCCAGAATGTTGGAGGCGCGCGCTTCCAGCAGCGCATCTTCGGTGAGGGTGCCCGGCGTCACCAGCCGCACCACCTCGCGCCGCACCACCGATTTATGCCCACGCTTTTTCGCGTCCGCCGGATCCTCGGTCTGTTCGCAGACCGCGACGCGATGGCCCTTGCGGATCAGCTTTTCCAGATAGGCTTCGGCTGTCGCCACCGGCACGCCGCACATGGGGATGTCCTCACCCAGATGCTTGCCGCGCTTGGTCAGGGCGATGTCCAGCGCCTCAGCGGCTTTTGCTGCATCCGCGAAGAAGAGCTCGTAGAAGTCGCCCATCCGGTAAAACAGCAGATAGTCGGGATGGGCCGACTTGATGGCGAGATATTGCGCCATCATCGGGGTGATCCCGTCGGCGGCGGCCATGTCGGGGTCCCCCGGCGGAACGCCGGCTGCAATCGAAGTCATTTCGCTCATGCGGCAAGCATAGCAAAGGCCGATTTGACGGGCTGCCCGGCCGGACTGCTAAGCTGTGGATGCCTTCCAGGAAGATAACAAAACCAATGTCCAAGCGCCCCTCTTTCACCGACGACGAAGCCTTGGCGTTCCACGCCGGGTCCAAGCCCGGCAAGCTGGAAATCGTTCCCACCAAGCCGATGGCGACCCAGCGCGACCTGTCGCTGGCCTATTCGCCCGGCGTGGCGGTGCCGGTGCTGCGCATCGCCGAGAATCCCGAGCTGGCCTACGACTACACCACCCGCGGCAATCTGGTGGCGGTGATCTCCAACGGCACCGCCATTCTGGGGCTGGGGGATCTGGGCGCGCTGGCCTCCAAGCCGGTGATGGAAGGCAAGAGCGTGCTGTTCAAGCGCTTCGCCGACGTCAATTCCATCGACCTGGAAGTCGACACCAAGGATGTCGATCAATTCATCAACGCCGTGCGCTATCTGGGCCCCAGCTTCGGCGGCATCAACCTGGAAGACATCAAGGCGCCCGACTGCTTTATCATCGAGCAGAAGCTGCGCGAGCTGATGGACATTCCGGTCTTTCATGACGACCAGCATGGCACCGCCATCATCAGCGCCGCCGGCGTGATCAATGCCTGCCACCTCACCAACCGCAAACTGGAAGACATCAAGGTGGTGTGCAACGGCGCCGGCGCCGCCGGCATCGCCTGCATCGATCTGCTCAAATCCATGGGTGTGCGCTCCGAGAATGTCATTCTCTGCGACACCAAGGGCGTGGTCTATCGTGGCCGTGACCACGGCATGAACCAGTGGAAGTCGGCCCATGCGGTGGAGACCAAGGCCCGTAGCCTTGCTGACGCCATGGTCGGCTGCGACGTGTTCCTGGGCCTGTCGGCCAAGGGGGCGCTGACGCCCGAAATGCTGCGCGCCATGGCCGCCAATCCGATCGTCTTCGCCATGGCCAATCCCGATCCGGAAATCCTCCCGGAAGATGCCAAGGCGGTGCGCGGCGATGTCATCATCGCCACCGGCCGCAGCGACTATCCCAACCAGGTGAACAACGTCCTGGGCTTTCCCTACATCTTCCGCGGCGCCCTGGATGTGCGCGCCACCACCATCAATGAGGAAATGAAGATCGCTTGCGCCGAGGCCATCGCCGCCCTGGCGCGCGAGGATGTGCCCGATGAGGTTGCGGCCGCCTATCGCGGCGCCCGTCCCGTCTATGGTCCGGAATACATCATCCCGGTGCCGTTCGATCCGCGCCTGATCGCCCGTGTCTCGGCCGCCGTCGCCCGGGCGGCGATGGACAGCGGCGTCGCCAAGAAACCCATCACCGACATGGCGGCCTATCAGTATGAACTCTCGGCGCGGCTCGATCCCTCCGCCGGCCTGTTCCAGATGGTGACCAATGCGGTGCGTTCGGCCCCCAAGCGCGTGGTCTTCGCCGAAGGCGAGGAAGATTCGGTGATCCGCGCCGCGGCCGCCTTCCAGAATTCCGGCCTGGGCAAGGCCATCCTGGTGGGCCGCGTCGATGTGGTGAAGGCCGGCATGAAGCGGGCCGGGTTGGACGAGAATTTGCTGGAAATCCGCGTGCCGCATTCGGCGGAGGAAGCCGCGCCCTATATCGACGCGCTTTACAGCCGCATCCAGCGCCGCGGCGCCCTGCATCGCGACGCCGTGCGCATGGTCACCAACGACCGCAACATCTATGCCGCCTCCATGCTCAAGGCGGGCGATGCCGACGCCATGGTGACGGGCGTGACCCGCAACTATGCCAGGGCGCTGGCCGATGTCTGCACCGTGCTGGACCCGCCGCCGGGCAAGCGCCCGATGGGGATGCAGGTGATCTTCGCCAAGGGACGGGTGGTGCTGGTGGCCGACACCTCGGTGACCGAAATGCCGACGGCGGAACAGCTTGCCGATATCGCCATCCAGGGCGCGGCGGCGGCGCGCCGCTTCGGCCTGACGCCGCGGGTGGCATTGCTGGCTTCTTCGACGTTCGGCTCGCCCCAGTCCGAACGCAGCGAACGCATCATCGAAGCGGTGCAAATCCTGGAACAGCGTGGCGTCGATTTCGAGTATGACGGCGAAATGGCGATCGATGTCGCCCTGAGTAAGGACAAGCTGGCGCTTTATCCTTTTGCCCGCATCACCGACATCGCCAATGTGTTGATCATGCCGGCAATCCATTCCGCCTCCATCTCCACAAGGATGCTGCAGCAGATGGGCCATGCCAGCGTCATGGGGCCGCTGCTGGTGGGGCTGGAGAAGCCAGTGCAGATCGCGCCCTTGCGCGCCCGCATGAGCGAGATCTACAACGCCGCCGTGGTCGCGGCGTACGACATCAATCGGTGATGGACAGCAAAAGGACGGAAAGCTTCATCGGCAAATTGTGGGATGATGAAGTCGTCGGAATCCTGTCCGACTATATCCGCATCCCCAACAAGAGCCCGGCCTTCGATCCGGACTGGGAGCAGCACGGTCATATGGACCGGGCGGTGGAGCTGTTCGCGGCCTGGGGCCGCAAGAAGATCGAAGCCTTTCCCAAGGCGTCCCTGGACGTGGTGCGCCTGCCCGGCCGTACACCGCTGATCTTCATTGAGATACCAGGAGCGACCGGCGACCCGAGCAGACGCGTAGCGGCTGCGGAGGGCCCGTCCGGCGCGACCACTAAAAAATCCGGGACGGTGCTGATGTACGGCCATCTCGACAAGCAGCCCGAAATGAAAGGCTGGACCACTGGACCCTGGGAGCCGGTGATCAAGGATGGCCGTCTTTATGGCCGTGGCGGCGCCGATGACGGCTATGCCCTGTTCGCGGCGCTGTCGGCCTTGCTGGCGCTGAAGGAACAGGGCATCGATCATGCCCGTACCGTGATCCTGATCGAGGCGTCGGAAGAATCCGGGTCGCCCGACCTGCCCGCCTATATCGAGCATTATTCCCGCCGCATCGGCACACCCGACCTGGTGGTGTGCTTGGATTCCGGCTGCGGCAATTACGAACAGCTCTGGCTCACCACCAGTTTGCGCGGCCTGGTGATCGGCACCCTGACGGTCAGGGTGCTGACCGAAGGCGTCCATTCCGGCGCCGCCAGCGGCATCGTCCCTTCGTCTTTCCGCATCGCACGGCAGCTGCTGTCCCGCATCGAAAATGTCGAGACCGGCGAAATCACGCTGGATGCGCTCAAGGTGCAGATTCCGGACGAGCGGGTGATCCAGGCGAAAGAAGCTGCCGCCATCCTGGGCGATACGGTGATCACCGAACTGCCCTTTGCCGGCGGCACCGGCGCCATGGCGGCCGGCAATCCGGACGCCATCCTGCAAAAGACCTGGCAGGCACAGCTCGCCATCACCGCGGTGGATGGCTATCCGCTGCCGGAGAATGGCGGCAATGTTCTTCTGCCCTACACCACGTTGAAATTGTCGCTGCGCGTGCCGCCCACCGGCGATGCCGAGGCCGCGCGCCAGGCGGTGAAAGCCGTGCTGGAGAAGGACCCGCCTTACAATGCCGAGGTGACGTTCGATGCGCCGCGCGGCGAAAATGGCTGGAACGCGCCGAGCTTGGCGCCCTGGCTGGCGCAAGCATTGGACAAGGCCAGCCGATCCGCCTTCGGCAAACCCACCGCCTATCAGGGCGAAGGCGGCTCGATCCCCTTCATGGGCATGCTGGGCCGGCGCTATCCCGAAACCCAGTTCGTCATCACTGGCGTGCTGGGACCGCATTCCAATGCCCATGGCCCCAACGAATTCCTGGACATCGGCTACGCCAAGAAAATCTCGGCCGCGATCGCCTCGGTGCTGGCCGATCACGCGGCGAAAGACTAGCGTTCCAAAGTGCCGCTTGCCGCGGCCGCTCGCCTATGCTCGCGGCGTTCGTCGCTCTCGCATGTCCACCGGACATGCTCACGCGCTGCACGCGCCGCTCCTCACACAAACAACTTCGTGATCACCCGCCCCTTGCCCTGCCGCGTGTCCATCTCGTCCTCCACACGCAGCACCTTTTCTGCCAGCGGCCACAGCGCGCGGGTGCGCGGCTGGTCGGCCATGGAGATGATGAAATGTCCGCCCGGCGCCAGCATGGCGGCATAGCGAGCCAGCACCGCATCGGGTTCGGAGAGGTAGTAAAGACTCTGGTTGAAGATGATCACATCGAAGCGGCGTGGACTTTCGAAACGGTGCAGGTCGGCGACGGCAAATTCGGTGCGGGCGCTGCCCAGCTTCTGGGTGGCGCGGGCAATCGCTTCCTGCGACAGGTCGATGCCGAGATAATATTCATAGTCGAGCAGTCGCAGCTTTTCGGCCAAGAGGCCTTCGCCGCAGCCGGCATCCAGGATCGACGCGGGGTTGAGGTGCTGGCAATAGCCCATCACCGCCGCCAGGCCGGCGACGCTGTCGATGCCCGCCAGATAATCCCAGGCGCCGTCGCGATACTCCCGGTCCCAGGTGCCGGCATCCACCTGTTGCGGCCGGTAGCCGATCAGCGGGAAAAGGACAGCGCCTGCCAGGCGCCTCAGACGTTTCATGGACATTCCCCTTCCCTAGAGCCTTATGGCACTAATTCTTAAATTCCTTGTAATGTTGGGCAATTCTATGGAGATGCAATGTTTTTCGATCGCAGCGCCGAGCCGGGTCAGCACCGCCCCCTCCTGGCATTCCTGATTGCCACCCTGCTGGTCGGGGCGGCCGGGACCCTCTTCACCGAGCCCGCCATCCCCACCTGGTATGCCGGCCTGGCCAAGCCGGCCTTCACCCCGCCCAACTGGCTGTTCGCCCCGGTCTGGACCACGCTTTATGTGCTGATGGGGGTGGCGGCCTGGCGGGTCTGGCGCCTGACCGGCCTCAATTCGCCCGAGCTGATCCTCTGGATGAGCCAACTGACGCTCAACGTCTTGTGGAGCGCGCTCTTCTTCTCAGCACACCTGATTCTGCTGGCACTGGTCGAGATGGCGCTGCTGTGGCTGCTGATCCTGGTCACCATGATCCTGTTCTGGCAGCGTGACCGGATCGCGGGGCTGTTGTTTGTGCCCTATCTGGCGTGGGTCAGTTTCGCCTTCGCGCTCAACTTCGCGATCTGGCAGCTGAACGGGGCGTAAACCCCTGAGACAAACGGTCCCTAAAACATTGATTCGCCGCTTGGGGTTGCACCCCCAACAGGGCCTCCCTATATACCCCGATAGGTCAGCATGGACTTTGCCGCCGCGCTGATTTTGTCAAATATATCAATGGGATGGATCAGAGGCGCCGACAGGGCCTTTGACCCGGGCCCGTGAGAAGGAACACGTCATGGCTAAAGTCATCGGTATCGATCTGGGCACCACCAATTCCTGCGTCGCCGTCATGGAAGGCAGCGCGCCCAAGGTGATCGAGAATGCGGAAGGCGCCCGCACCACCCCCTCCATCGTCGCCTTCGCCCCCGACGGCGAACGCCTGGTCGGCCAGCCCGCCAAGCGCCAGGGCGTCACCAACCCCGAATATACCTTCTTCGCCATCAAGCGCCTGATCGGCCGCCGCTTCGACGATCCCATGACCAAGAAGGATATGGGCATGGTTCCCTACAGCATCGTCAAGGCCGACAATGGCGATGCCTGGGTGGCCGGCCGCGAAGCCAAGAAATTCTCACCCAGCGAAATCTCCGCCTTCACGCTGATGAAGATGAAGGAGACCGCCGAGGCGCATCTGGGTGAAAAAGTCACCCAGGCCGTCATCACCGTTCCCGCCTATTTCAACGACGCCCAGCGCCAGGCGACCAAGGACGCCGGCAAGATTGCGGGCCTCGAAGTCCTGCGCATCATCAACGAACCCACCGCCGCGGCGCTGGCTTACGGCCTGGACAAGAAGCAGTCCGGCACCATCGCGGTCTATGACCTTGGCGGCGGCACCTTCGACGTATCCGTGCTCGAAATCGGGGACGGCGTCTTCGAGGTGAAGTCCACCAACGGCGACACCTTCCTGGGCGGCGAGGACTTCGACACCCGCGTCGTCAACTTCCTGGCCGACGAGTTCAAGAAGGAAAACGGCATCGATCTGCGCTCCGACCGCCTGGCGCTGCAGCGCCTGAAAGACGCGGCGGAAAAGGCCAAGATCGAGTTGTCCTCGGCGCAGCAGACCGAAGTCAACCTGCCCTTCATCACGGCGGATGCCTCGGGCCCCAAGCATCTCACCATCAAGATCACCCGCGCCAAGCTGGAATCGCTGGTCGACGACCTGATCCAGAAGACGGTCGGTCCGGTCAAGCAGGCCTTGAAGGATGCCGGCGTCACCGCTGCCCAGATCGACGAAGTCATCCTGGTCGGCGGCATGACCCGCATGCCCAAGGTGCAGGAAGCGGTGAAGGCAATCTTCGGCGGCAAGGAGCCGCACAAGGGCGTCAACCCGGATGAAGTGGTCGCCATCGGCGCCGCCATCCAGGGCGGCGTGCTCAAGGGCGAAGTCAAGGACGTGCTGCTGCTCGACGTTACCCCGCTGAGCCTCGGCATCGAGACGCTGGGCGGCGTCTTCACCCGCCTGATCGACCGCAACACCACCATCCCGACCAAGAAGTCGCAGATCTTCTCCACCGCCGAGGATAACCAGACCGCGGTGACGATCAATGTCTTCCAGGGCGAGCGCGAAATGGCCCAGGACAACAAATCCCTGGGCCGCTTCGACCTGCAGGGCATTCCGCCGGCCCCGCGCGGCGTGCCGCAGATCGAGGTCACTTTCGACATCGACGCCAACGGCATCGTCTCGGTGACGGCCAAGGACAAGGCCACCGGCAAGGAGCAGCAGATCCGCATCCAGGCCTCGGGCGGCCTGTCGGACGCCGACATCCAGAAAATGGTCAAGGACGCCGAAGCCAACAAGGCCGAGGACGAGAAGCGCAAGGCCGTGGTCGAAGCCCGCAACCAGGGCGACGCACTTGTCCATTCGACCGAGAAGGCGCTGTCCGAGCATGGCGACAAGGTCGGCGCCGACGAGAAATCCGCCATCGAAACCGCTTCGGCGGCGCTGAAAGAAGCGCTGAAGGGCGACGATGTCGAAGACATCAAGGCCAAGACCAACACCCTGGCCCAGGCGTCGATGAAGCTGGGCGAGGCGATGTACAAGGCGCAGCAATCCGAAGGCGCCCCGGCCGATGCCGCCGCGGACGGCGCCGCGAGCCAAGGCGGCGACGACAATGTCGTCGATGCCGATTTCGAGGAAGTCGACGACAGCAAGAAATAGTCTCCGGCCCGCCTCCCCCTCATGCGCGAAGCGCATCGGAGGGGGAGGTGGCCGTAGCACGCAGGCCGCTTGCGGCCGTCGCGTGCGAAGGCCGGAGGGGGTGAATTAAGTGGCCGCTTGTCTTAAGCGTCGGGCGGCGAGAGTAGAGTACGGGGCATGTCGGTAAAGCGTTGTTATTACGAAACCCTGGAAGTCGCCAAAGGCTCGAATGGCGACACGCTCAAATCCGCCTATCGCAAGCTGGCGATGAAGTTTCATCCCGACCGCAATCCGGGCGACGAAACCGCCGAAATCAAATTCAAGGAAATCAACGAGGCTTATGACGTCCTGAAGGACGATCAGAAGCGCGCCGCCTATGACCGCTTCGGCCATGCCGCCTTCGAGGCGGGCATGGGCGCGGCCGGTGCCCGCGCCGGCAATCCCTTCGGCGATTTCAGCGGCAGCTTCTCGGATGTGTTCGAGGATATTTTCGGCCAGATGATGGGCGGTGCCGGGCGCGGCAAGCGCAGCAATCGCGGCCAGGACCTGCGCTACAATCTGGAGATCACGCTGGAGCAGGCCTATGCCGGCCACGCCGCCGAAATAAGGGTGCCGACACAGCTCGCCTGCGAGCCCTGTCATGGTTCCGGCGCCGAACCGGGCCATGCGGCCGAAACCTGCCCCACCTGCGGCGGCCAGGGCCGGGTGCGGGCGACGCAAGGCTTCTTCACGGTCGAGCGCACCTGCGGTCCCTGCCGCGGCACCGGCAAGATCATCCGTCATCCGTGCAAGGCCTGCCGCGGGGCGGGCGTGGTGCAGAAGGAACGTACCCTCAGTGTCGACATCCCGCCCGGCGTCGAGGAAGGCACCCGCATCCGCCTGTCAGGCGAAGGCGCGGCTGGCACCAATGGCGGCCCCAATGGCGACCTCTATATTTTCCTTGGCATGGCGCAGCACACGATCTTCCAGCGCGACGGCCATGACCTGCATTGCCGCGCGCCCATCAGTTTCGTGATGGCCGCCCTGGGCGGATCGATCGAGGTTCCGACCCTGGATGGCGGACGCGCCAAGGTGGCGGTGCCCGAGGGCACGCAGCCCGGCCGCCAGTTCCGCCTGAAGGGCAAGGGCATGCCGGTGCTGCGCTCCGGCCAGAAGGGCGACCTTTATGTCGAGATCGCGGTCGAAACCCCGGTCAAGCTGACCAAGCGGCAAAAAGAGCTGCTGCGGGAGTTCGAGGGCGAAAGCCAGAGCGGCTCCCTGCCGGAATCCGAGAGTTTCATGACCCGGCTGAAAGAGTTCTGGAAAGGCGACGCCTGATCGGTAAAGTCCGGGTCCGGGGGCGGCCGACGCGCCGCAAGGGAAATGGATGAACGACACCACGCTCCAGGACAATCTGCGCTTTTTCCGCGCCCTTCTGGCCCGCCCGCGCAAGGTGGGCGCTTTCGCCCCTTCGGGGCCGCACCTGGCCCGGGCGATGGCGGCCCAGATCCGGGTGGACGGTCCGGTGCTAGAGCTGGGACCCGGCAGCGGCAGCCTGACCACGGGAATCCTGGAACGGATTCCGGCCAGCCAGCTCACCTGCATCGAGTATGACTATGACCTCTGCCAGCTGCTGAAGACCCGCTTTCACGGTGCCCATATCATCCATGGCGACGCCTTCAATCTCGAGCATACGCTGGGCCATAGCGAGCCTTTCGCCGCCATCATCTCCGGCCTGCCGCTGCTGAATTTCCCCATGGCCGACCGCCAGCGCCTGATGGAAACGGCGATGGCGCGCCTGTTGCCCGGGGGTGTCTTTGTCCAGTTCTCCTACGGCCTGGGACCCTCGGTGCCCGCCCCGGCAGGCTATGCCGTTTCCCGCGCCGCCACGGTCTGGGCCAATGTCCCGCCGGCGCGCGTCTGGCTCTATCGCAAAGCCTAGGCTAGGCCTTCCGTTGCACCTTTTCGTTGCGCGAGCCCTTGCCGGTATTCGAGAGCTTCTGGAATTTCCTGAAATTGCAGCAATTCACCAGCCAGCTCTGCAAGGTGCGCCTTAACTTCCAGTGGCGTAGCGTGGAAGAACTCGCGGCGGCGATTCACTAAATTTACCCGAGCATCGCCAAGCCGATCATGCATAGCGGTTTCAATACCGACTGCGTCCTTTGAGAAAAACAAGGCGTGGACATCAAAATTGAAAGGCACCGAAGCGTCACTCAGCTCTTTGATTCGTTCAAGCGGGTCTAAGCGTCGGGTCATACCCACTTTGACCATTCGCTCTCCGAAGGAACCAATGTTCGATATCAGATAGACATAGCCAGCCCGGATGTTTGCTGCACGATAGTCCACATCGCTAATGGCTTTATCGACATCTGCCAATTGTTCACGCACTCGTGCAGCCCCGTCTTCATCACCCTTTGCGACTAGCGCTTCCAAGGCATTGTCAAAGTGCTTCCGCTCTTTTTCTAGTTTCTGGCGCTCACGCTCGATTTCCTGCTGTACCTTGCGCTCTTCTTTCAGTCTTTCCCGCTCTTTGCGCTCAAGCTCCTTTTCCTCGGCCATCTTTTCCAGATAGTCGGCCGTCAATTCCAATTCCTGCATCCGCAGTAAGTAGTAGTCGTGGGAGATGCGAATTTTCATAGTTTTTCCAAGGCGGGCTATTGTATCTGCGACCTTCGACAGGCGCTCCTTGGATGCTTCAAGTTTGTAAGGTTTCATTCCACGCACAAGATTGTCAGCTTCCGCATTAAATGCGCGCAGCATCAACTTGGAGAAATCGCGCACCATCTTGCGCCCCTCTGCCGCTGAATCATTGACAATCCAGTTTGTTGTTCCTTCGGCCGCGCCTCCATCTTTCGAGGCCATCGCCTTGATCTGCCCTTCTAGTTCTGCAAGGCGCTTTTCGTAGGCCACGACATCCGTGAGCGGGTGACGATAGGCGTAGACGCCGGCTTCTTGCAGAAGCACGATTTCTTCCGTAGCAACCAACTGCTGTTTGAGTTCTCTGAGATCACGTTGGGCAGCATCAACCGCTGCCTCCGCTGCAGACTTCTGCTGCGACAGGGTGCGCGATTGTGCATCAGCTTCGCGTCGCAGTTGTTCGCGCATGGCCGCAATTTCTGCCTCCGCACTAACTTTTTTCAGCTTCAACGCCGTTTGCTGGACGGCAACTTCCCCTTGCAGCCGGTCGCGTTCGGCTTCCAATTCGACCAGGGTCAGGGCGCCTGTTTCAGCGAGTTTTTTGTTGGCGGCGGCCAGCTTCGATAGTAGCCCTCGCATTTCTGTCTGTAACTCTGCAGCTAGGGCCCGCGCCCCCAACCAAGGTATCGGCCGTTCCGCCAATTCCGCGATGTCCATGCCCACCCCCGTGAGACCTCGCGTAAACTCTGGGACGGCTTCTTGCCGGGAACAATCCCCTAAAGATGTAGGGTAAGGTCTTTTTCCTGCATCCAATGCTGCAACAAAGCTTGCGGCATGCGGTTTTTTCTGCGGGTTATGCTGCGCGGTAACCAGTTGATGCAAAAGAAAATCCCGGCAGATTGCTCTGCAAGGAGAAGGTGCCATGCCGATCGAGGCATAGCGGGAGATGCAGCCGTTGCGGCAAGAACGAGTGCCGCCGCCAGCACGTCCTGAACAACAGGGAAGCGGCTTTTGCCGCACAATCGGCCGCAAATTCCGGAAAACCTTTTCAGTTCAAATTGTTATCGTGAAATGGTTTTCATGCCCTGGATCATGGGCGAGATGGGCCATGAGGCTGACGCGCAGGTGAAGCCGCGCCCGGAATGCTAAGAGATGCTGATGAGTCTGAATGACGATGAGCTGGAGCGGTATGCCCGCCACCTGGTGCTGCGCGAAATCGGCGGCCCCGGCCAGGCGCGCATCCGCGCCGCCAGGGTGTTGGTGATCGGCGCCGGTGGCCTGGGCAGCCCCGTTGCGCTTTATCTCGCGGCAGCCGGCGTCGGCACCATCGGCCTGGTCGATGACGACACGGTCAGCCTCTCGAACCTGCAGCGGCAGATTCTCTATCGCAGCCGGGATGTGGGCCGGCGCAAGGTGGAAGCCGGCGCCGAGGCCTTGGGCGCGCTCAATCCGCATGTCACGGTGCAATCGCACGCGGTGCGGCTGACCGAGGCCAATGCCGCGGAGCTGTTCGCACAGTATGACCTGATCGCCGACGGCTCGGACAATTTCGCCACCCGCTTCCTGGTCAATGACATCGCCTTCGCGATGAAGAAGACGCTGGTGTCGGCGGCGGTGACCGAGTTCGACGGCCAGCTTGCCACCTTCAAGGCCCATGACGGCGTCTCGCCCTGCTATCGCTGCCTGTTCCCGGCGCCGCCGCCGGCGGGCACGGTGCCCAACTGTTCCGAGACCGGCGTGCTGGGAGCCGCCGCCGGGGTGATGGGCTCGCTGCAGGCGCTGGAGGTGCTGAAGGAAATTACCGGCATCGGTACCGGCCTGGCCGGGCGGCTGCTGATTTACGAAGCTTTAACCGCCAGGTTCCGGACGATCACGGTCCCGCGCGACCCTGCCTGCAGCCTGCACAAGTGAGGCGTGACGGCGCGGGCCGGGCCGGCGAGGGTCATCAAATATAACAGGCTTAACCAGGGTTTAAGCGTAACGCCGCAAACTTCGCCGTATGGCGACCCAGATCCATTATGAGATTTTCAAGCGCGCCGGTGCCAGGGGCGGCTGGACGCTGCATGAAGTGTCTTCAAGCCGCGACCGCGCCATCGACATGGCGCAGGGCCTGATGCAGGAAGCCCAGGCCACCGGCGTCAAGGTGGTCAAGGAAACCTATAACGACGATACCGGCGACTATCTCAGCCTCAAGATCTTCGAGGACGGCCATAACCAGGTAAAGATCGATCCCAAGGCCGAGGATGCGCCCCACGCCATCCCCTGCTTCAAGCCGGACGATCTTTATTCCTACCATGCGCGCGCCACCATGACGCGGCTCCTGGTCGACTTCCTGTCGCGCAACAAGATCACCATCACCGAGCTGATCCACCGCGCCGACCTCCTGGAAAAGCTGGAAGCCACCGGCACGGTCTACCAGCATGCCATCCAGAAAGTGGCGGTGGCGCAGGCCTCGTCCACCACCATGCCGGTGCAGCAGATCGTCAAGAGCCTGAACGAACTGGCGACCCAGGCCTTCAACCGCGTCTATCGCGACCAGCGCAAGGGCCTGTTTCCCGATCCGCTGCCGGAACAATTTTCCGAACTGGCCACCAAGCTTTTTGGCCAGGCCGATGCCTCTTACATCTTCAACGGCGCGCTGGCGCGTCACCTGAAGGAAGCCACGGGCTGGGACGACAAGGTCCATCGCCTGCTGGTGATCATGGACAAGGCCCCCGCCGAGGAAGGCCCGCGCAATCTGGTATTGAGCTCGGTGGACGCGCTTCTGGCCGAAACCCTGAACGGCTCCGCCGCTCTCCATGAACTGATGGGCGCCGTGGAAAACCTGGCCCAGGCCGTGCGCCGCCTGGTCGATCTTTTCCTGGGCAAGCCCGGCGCCGAGGCCCGCGCCGGCATCGCCGCCCTGGCGCATCACTTTGCCGCCGACAACCTGCCGGAAGCCAAGACCGCGCTGGCCAACCGCATCATGGCCGAACTGAAAGCCAACAAGCGGCTCCGCCCCGATTCCATCGTGGAGGAGCTCAAGGCTTTGCGCGAACTGGCCAACAAGATCGTCATGGGCGTGGGCAAATACTTGTCGCACGAAGACCTGGTGGCTGCCTTTACGTTGCGCGCCAAGCGCCTGGTGAACCAGGAAACCCTCAGCCCCTATGTGGCCGATGCCCCGGTGGACGAAAAGGTCGAGCGCCTGCTGTTCGTCGAGGACAATATCATCGGCGTGGAAAACAAGCGCCAGCTCGCCTCCTTTGTGATGCCGATGCTGCTGTCGGCACCGTTCGAGAATCATTTCCAGAATCCCAAGCTGCCCCTGCTGGCGCGGCTGCAGAAGCTGGCCCAGTTGCAGACGCGCGTCCTGCGCTCCGGCTTCATCGACGTCACCAAAGCCGAGATGTCCGAGAAGCTGGATGCGATGGCAATCCAGGTGGCGGCGCGCAGCAAGCTGTTCGAATCGATCGAAGCCCGCACCCCGAACCATGTCGAAAAGGCCCAGACGCTGCTGCGCCTGGCAACCACCGGCATTTTCACCGAAGGCAAGCTGGCCGCCGAGGCCCGCGCCCGTATCCTGGCGCACCTCAGCAAGCCCGGCTTCCTCTCCGGCTACATGGCGGCGCAGAAAAAAGACGGCGAGACGCCGGACACCGAAAAGGTGATGGCGGAGCTGCTCGCGACGCTGGACAAGGCCGGTATTACGGCTGAGACCGGCTTAAAGAGTATCGCTGCTTAATTCGCTTTAGCTCTGGTGTCATGGCCCGGCTGCCCGGCCATGACATCGTGAGCTGATAGCGGCATCCCGCTATTCTTGGTGTGCGCCCGATTTTGCCGTCAGCCATTCCAGCAACAGCAGCAGGACACCCGCCGAAATGGCGATATCGGCGAAGTTGCAGACGAAAAGCGGCATTGCGCCCAGATGCAGATAGAGGAAATCGAACACCGCGCCGCCATACAAAGCGCGATCCAGAAGATTTCCCACGCCTCCGCCCAGGATCAATCCATAGCCCAGGGCTGAAAGCCGGTCGTTCGCGTGCCAGGCCATCGCCGCTGCCCAGGCACAGATCAGAGCCACGACGGCCATCAGCAGATAACGGCCCGTTTCGCTGTCCGGGGCGAAGAGGCTGAAGGAAACGCCGCGATTCCAGGCAGGATGAAAGTCGGCGAACCCGGGTACGATCACGGCGGATGATGGCGCGGCCATCAGCCAATATTCCAGCAGCAGATTGAGCAGGACGGCGGCCAGGGCCGCGCCAAAGGCCAGCCGTTTCAATGGGCGGCATCCCAGTTATCGGCCGCGCGCGCCTCGACGACGAGCGGCACCGAAATTTCCACCGCCGGCAGTGCCGCTTTCTCCATCACACCTTTGATGATCGTACAGGCTTTGGCGGCATCCTTCTCCGGCGCTTCGAAGATCAGCTCGTCATGCACCTGCAGCAGCATCTTCACCGAGGCCGGCAGGGCCGGCGGCAGTTTGACCATGGCGCGGCGGATGACATCGGCTGCCGCCCCCTGGATCGGGGCGTTGATGGCGGCACGTTCGGCGCCGGCGCGCAGGCCCGGGACCTTGGCATTGATCTCTCGGATATGGATGCGCCGCCCGAACAGGGTTTCGACATAGCCGTGGCTACGCGCGAATTCCTTGGTCTCCTCCATATAGTCGCGGATGCCGGGAAAGCGGGTGAAATACTTTTTGATGTAGTCATTGGCCTCGCTCTGGGCGATGCCGAGCTGGTTGGCCAGGCCAAAGCCGGAAATGCCATAGACGATACCGAAATTGATCGCCTTGGCCCGGCGGCGTATTTCGGCCGGCATGTCCTTGACCGGCACCCCGAAAATTTCCGAGGCGGTCATGGCGTGAATATCGAGATTGTCGGCAAAGGCCCGCTTCAGTTCCGGGATATCGGCGATATGGGCCAGCAGCCTGAGCTCGATCTGGCTGTAATCGGCGCTGATTAATTTAGAGCCCTTGGGCGCGATAAAGGCCTGGCGGATGCGGCGGCCTTCTTCGGTGCGCACCGGGATGTTCTGCAGGTTCGGATCGGTGGAGGCCAGCCGCCCGGTTGAAGTCGAAGCCATGGCATAGGAGGTGTGAACCCGGCCGGTCCTGGGATTGATGAAGCCTGGCAGCGCTTCGGTATAGGTGCCGCGCAGCTTGGCCAGGCCGCGCCATTCCAGCACCTTCCTGGCGATGGGATGGCCTTCCGCCGCCACATCCTCCAGCACATCGCTGTCGGTGGACCAGGCGCCGGTCTTGGTCTTGCGCCCGCCTTCCAGCCCCATCTTGTCGAACAGGATCTCGCCCAGCTGCTTGGGGGAGCCGATATTGAAATCCTGGCCCGCCAGCTTGTGGATCTCGGTTTCCAGCCCGGCCTGGATCTTGGCAAAATCGTGGGACAGGCGCTGCAGCAGGACCGGATCGATGGTGACGCCGTGCCCCTCCATATCGGCCAGCACCATCACCAGCGGCCGCTCCAGCGTCTCATAGACTGCAACTTTATGCGTCGCCAGAAGTTTGGGCCGCAGCAGCATATGCAGGCGCAGCGTAACGTCGGCATCTTCGGCGGAATATTTCGTCGCCTCGGTAACCGGCACACAGTCGAAGGTGATCTTCTCCTTGCCCTTGCCGGTGACTTCACTGAAGGCAATCGGCTTGTGCGACAGATGCAGCTCGCTGAGCTCGTCCATGCCATGGCCGTGCAGTCCGCCTTCGACCACATAAGAGAGCAGCATGGTGTCGTCGATCGGATTGAGCCGGATGCCGCGCTGGAGCAGCACCAGCGCGTCATACTTCAGATTCTGCCCGACCTTGAGGATGGAATCGTCTTCCAGCAGCGGCTTGAGCTTGGCCAGCACCAGGCTTTCCGGCAATTGGGCAATGGGGTCATTGCCGCCGCCCTGGTCGCCGAAATCGAAGTTCAATCCATCGCCGCGGCGATGGCCGGTCGGGATGTAGCAGGCCTGGCCCGGCGCCACCGCGATGCTGATGCCGCAGAGAGTAGCCTGCATGGGATCGAGCGAGGTGGTTTCGGTATCGACACAGACCGTGCCGGCGGCAAAGCCCCGCGCCACCCACTGATCCAGCGTCTTTTCATCCGTTACCGCACTATAAGCGCTGTGATCGATGGGCTTGCGGATGGCGGCGTCTTCCGCGGGCGCTTCCGCCAAAATCTGCGGCTCGGGCGCCGGCCGCGGCGCCGCGGCGGTGGCGGGCGCGGCGGCGATGGCCTCGGTATCCTCAACCTCAAAATGGCTGGCGACGCGCTTGACGATGGAGGTGAATTCCATCGCCTTCAGGAAGCCGATCAACTCCGAGGGGGAAGGCTCATGGACGGCGAATTCGTCCGGCTGTTCCTTCAGCGGCACCTTGTCATCGAGCGTCACTAGGCGCAGCGAAATGCGGGCATTTTCCGCATTCTCGATGATGGTCTCGCGGCGCTTGTTCTGCTTGATTTCACTGGCTCTGGAAATAAGCGTTTCAATATCGCCGTAAACCGCGATCAGTTCGGCGGCGGTCTTGATCCCGATGCCGCGCACGCCCGGGACATTGTCGGTGGAATCGCCGGCCAGGGCCTGGATCTGGATCACCTTGTCCGGGGTCGTGCCGAATTTTTCCAGCACCTCGGGCGAAGCGATGCGCTTGTTCTTCATCGTGTCGAAGAGCTCGACTTCGCCGTCCACCACCAGCTGCATCAGGTCCTTGTCGGAGGAGACGATGGTGCAGCGGGCCTTGGCCTCGCGCGCCAGGCGGGCGTAAGTGGCGATCAGGTCATCGGCCTCATAGCCGGGCATTTCGATGCAGGAAACGCCGAAGGCGCGGGTGGCGTCGCGCACCAGCGGAAATTGCGGCACCAGATCTTCGGGCGGCGGCGGCCGGTTGGCCTTGTATTCGGCATAGAATTCGTTGCGGAAGGTCTTTTCGCCGGCGTCGAAAATAACCGCCAGATGGGTAGGCCGGTCGCCACCTTTCAGGTCTTCCAGCAGCTTCCACAGCATGTTGCAGTAGCCGGAGACCGCTCCGGTGGGCAGGCCGTCGGATTTGCGGGTCAGCGGCGGCAAGGCGTGATAGGCCCGGAAGAGATAGCCGGACCCGTCAACCAGGTAGAGATGATCCCCCTTTTTCAGGGCGCTCAATGCCAAGGACTCAATGGGAGCCGCCCGCGCCCGGCTTCAGGTTGAAGCGCTTGTCGCAATAGGGGCACTCGACGAAATGCTCGTCGCCCATTTCCAGGAAGACCTTGGGGTGGCCCAGCGCCCCGCCGCCGCCGTCACAGGCAACGCGGGTCTTGTCGGTTTCAACCACTTCAGGAACGGGGGCCGGCATGGAAACGCTTTCAGAAAACGGGTAGGTGGCCGGGATCATACAAGTTAAGATTGGGGTCGCAAGGGCGGATTGGCCAGTGGTAAAGCTCAGTAAAATCTACACAAAAACGGGGGATGACGGCACCAGCGGACTCACCGATGGAACGCGCCGCGCCAAGACCGATCCCCGCTTCGCCGCCATCGGCGCGGTCGATGAAACCAACAGCGCCATCGGCGTGGCGCGCCTTGCCGCCAAGGCCAATCTCGATGCCATGCTGGGCCGCATTCAGAATGACTTGTTCGATCTGGGCGCCGATCTTTCGACCCCCGAAGATGGCCGCAAGGCCGAAGGCGCACTGCGCATTGCGCCTGCCCAGGTGGACCGGCTGGAGCGCGAGATTGACGGAATGAACACGGCGCTGGCGCCCCTCACCTCTTTCGTGCTGCCGGGCGGCTCACCCCTGGCGGCGCATCTGCATCTGGCCCGCGCCATCGCGCGGCGCGCCGAACGAGAAATGGTAACACTGGCGGCGAAGGAAACAGTCAATGCTGCGGCGCTGGCCTATATCAACCGCCTCTCCGATCACCTGTTCGTGATGGCGCGGCTGGCGAATGATGGCGGCGCGGGCGATGTGCTGTGGGTGCCGGGACAGAACCGATAAAACTGGGTTATTCCGGACCCAGTTTCCGCCCGAAGATAAACGCCAGAATCACGCCGATGACACCCGTCACTGACCAGGCCGGCAGCGCCAGGAACGAGTAGGTGAACTGCGCCAGGAAGGTGGCGTTGTTCTGCACCCAGCGCTTGAAGGCGTCGAGGACGCCCTGGTTGAGCAGGCCCCAGACCGTGTCCAGGCTGCGCACCGTGATCTCGCCGCCCTTTTCAAGCGAGGTCACCGCGTCGGCGCCCAGCAGCATCAGGGCGATGACGATCAGGACCAGGCTGACAAGGCGCATGAAGACGGCCATGGCCGAAAGCTAGCCTGCCGGGACAGGGCAAACAACTGCCCCTAGAAGGCCGATCCGTCCTTCCGGACAAAACCTTTCCCCGGCTCCAGCGCAAGATCGACATCCGGATAGTAGGCGGTGTCGCCCGCCGGATCGCGGGTGCCGATCTCCAGCAACACCGCATCGGCATTCGAGCGGTTGATCAGGTGATGGCCATTGCCGTCATTCTTGGGAAAGCCGGCGCAGTCGCCGGCGCGCAGGACTTCCTCGCCTTTGTCGGTCACCAGCACCACTTCGCCGGAGACGACATAGACGAACTCGTCTTCCTTGAGGTGCCAATGGCGCTGGCTGGACCAGACGCCCGGCTTGAGGGTGAGAAGATTGACGCCAAAATCGGTCAGGCCCACGGCGTCTCCCAGCCGAAAGCGGTGGCGTTCACGGCAGGGCAGGTCAAGGGGCGAGGGATAGCCGCTGCCGATGCGCACCGGCGCCGTCGCAAGATCGATCTTCGGCATCAGGCCCCCCAAAGAAAAACCGCCCGCGAAGCCTAAACCGCGCGGGCGGTATCTGGGAAGCGCGGCGGCCATGGGACCGCCATGCGTACTTTACTCCGCCGGGGCGTCCGCCTTCGGCTTCTTGGACAGATCTTCGCCCGTGGTCTGGTCCACCTGCTTCATCGACAGGCGCACCTTGCCGCGGTCGTCAAAGCCCAAGAGCTTGACCTTCACGGCCTGGCCTTCCTTGACCACATCCTTGGGGCTGGCGACGCGCTGCTGCGCCAGTTCGGAGACATGGACCAATCCGTCCTTGGGACCGAAGAAGTTCACAAAGGCGCCGAAATCCATCACCTTGACGATCTTGCCGTCATAGATCTCGCCCACTTCGGGTTCGGCGGTGAGCGACTTGATCCACTTCAGGGCTGCCTTGATCGACTCGCCATCGGCAGACGCGATCTTGACGGTGCCGTCATCCTCGACATTGATCTTGGCGCCGGTCTTTTCGACGATCTCGCGGATCACCTTGCCGCCGGTGCCGATCACGTCGCGGATCTTGTCGGTCGGGATCTTGATCTGTTCGATGCGCGGGGCATGCTCGCCCAGCTCGGCACGGGCCCCGGTCAGGGCCTTGTTCATCTCGCCCAGGATGTGGAGGCGGCCGCCCTTGGCCTGGTCCAGCGCGACCTTCATGATTTCCTTGGTGATGCCGGAAATCTTGATGTCCATCTGCAGCGAGGTGATGCCGTCTTCGGTGCCCGCCACCTTGAAGTCCATGTCGCCGAGGTGATCCTCGTCACCCAGGATGTCCGACAGGACGACGTAACGATCCCCCTCAAGGATAAGTCCCATGGCGATACCGGCGGTGGGCTTGTTCAAGGGAACGCCTGCATCCATCAGCGCCAGGCTGGTGCCGCAGACCGTCGCCATCGAGGACGAGCCGTTGGACTCGGTGATCTCGGAGACGACGCGGATGGTGTAGGGGAACTGCTCCTTGGTCGGCAGCATCGGATGGATGGCGCGCCAGGCCAGCTTGCCATGGCCGATTTCGCGGCGGCCGGGCGAGCCCATGCGGCCGGTTTCACCGACGCTGTAGGGAGGGAAGTTGTAGTGCAGCATGAAGGTCTGCTTGCCGGTGCCTTCCAGGCTGTCGACGAACTGCTCATCCTCGGCGGTGCCCAGGGTGCAGACGCAGATGGACTGGGTTTCGCCGCGGGTGAACAGGGCCGAACCATGGGTGCGGGGCAGGATGCCCACTTCCGCCAGGATCGGACGCACCGTGGTGAGGTCACGGCCATCGACGCGCTTCTTGGTGTCCAGCACCGCGTTGCGCATCACATCGGCTTCGACGTCATGCAGCAGGCCGGAATAGACATTGGCGGCAACCTTGCCGTCGCCTTCACCGACAAACTGCTCGGCGAACTTCTTCTTGACGGCGCTGAGCGCATCGCGGCGCTCGAACTTGACCGGCAGCGAGAAGGCGCGTGCCAGGTCGGCCGACGCGGCGCTTTTGATGGCGGCGCGGACGGGGGCATGGACATCCTGCGGCACCGGCCGCGGATCCTTCGCCGCCTTTTCCGCCAGGCGGATGATGGCGTCGATCGCGGTCTGCATCTGCTGGTGGCCGAACACCACGGCGCCCAGCATCACGTCTTCGCTGAGTTCCTGGGCTTCGGATTCCACCATCATCACCGCATCGCGGGTGCCGGCGACCACCAGCTCCAGCTTGGAGTCCGGATAGGTGTCGATCGAGGGGTTCAGGACATATTCGCCATTGATGTAACCGACACGGGCCGCCCCGATCGGGCCCTGGAAAGGCAGACCCGACAGGGTCAGCGCGGCGCTGGCCGCGACCATGGCGATGATATCGGGATCGTTTTCGAGGTCGTGGGACAGGACCTGCGCCACCACCAGCACTTCATTCTTGAAGCCGTCGGCGAAGAGCGGGCGGATGGGACGGTCGATCAGGCGGGAGATCAGGGTCTCGCGCTCGGTCGGGGCGCGCTCGCGCTTGAAATAGCCGCCCGGGATCTTGCCGGCGGCGTAGTAGCGCTCCTGGTAATTGACGGTGAGGGGGAAGAAATCCTGTCCCTCCTTGGCGGCAGCGGCGCCCACCGCGGTGGCCAGCACCACGGTCTCGCCATAGGTGGCGAGCACGGAGCCGTCAGCCTGGCGGGCAATCTTGCCGGTCTCGAGGGTCAGCGTGCGGCCGCCCCATTCGAAGCTTTCCTTGTGAATATTGAACATGCGGTTTTTTCTTTCGTCGTTGCCCGCCGCCATATTGCGCACGGGCCTTGCATAAGGCCCCCCTATGGGGCCCGCCTCACGCGGAGCTCATCCCCGCACAAAGCAAAAGCACGGCCTCAGGCCCCGGGAGCATTTTCCTTCGAAAATGCGACCAGCAAACGAAGTGCCCAAGACCGTGCCAATTCTGTTGTTTCGTGGATCAGCGGCGCAGACCCAGCTTGGCGATAATCGCTTCATAGCGCTTCACATCGCGGGATTTCACATAGTCCAGCAGATTGCGGCGCAGCGACACCATCTTGATCATGCCGCGGCGGGAATGATTGTCCTTGGCGTGCGTCTTGAAGTGTTCGGTGAGGTTGGTGATGCGCTCGGACAGGATCGCGATCTGGACTTCCGGGGAGCCGGTGTCGTCCTTGCTCGTGCCGTTCGCGGCGATGACTTCTTTCTTGCGTTCAGGGGTAATCATTT
This sequence comes from Rhizomicrobium sp., assembly GCA_035250225.1. Lineage (GTDB taxonomy): Bacteria > Pseudomonadota > Alphaproteobacteria > Micropepsales > Micropepsaceae > Rhizomicrobium. The sequence goes on from DATFFI010000179.1 coordinate 22,491, forward strand.
TTTCTTCCGGACATCGGGGCCAAAAACTAAGCGAAATTGAAGACGCGAAACGGCCGGAGTTCTCCTTCGGCGATTTCGGCCAGTGCCACGGGCGTACCGTCTTCCTCATGGAGGAAAACGACCGTTCCCTGGAGTTCGCCGTCGGAAAGCCCCTTCATCTTCGCAAACAGGTTTGCGCGGATGAGGACGGGGTTGCCCGAGCGGAGGCGAACCGTATCGGGGCCACCCATGGCCAGCGCCGGGATGCCGTCCAGCGCGGTGACAAGAGGCTTCAGATACGCAAAAGCGGCGGGACTATGCATAAAAGGGGTCAGGGTATCCAGCGTCACAGCGTCTTTTTCTTCCCACCCCCCCAGCCGGGTCCGGCGCAGGGCCGTGACATGGCCCAAAGTGCCTAAGGCCAGGGCGATATCGCGGACCCAGGAGCGGACGTAAGTCCCTTTACCACAAAGGATTTCGAACTCGGCGCTGTCGGTCATGGTCCCCAGCAGGCGGGCCTCATAGACCTCGACCTGGCGGGGTTCCAGCACCACCTCTTCCCCGTCCCGGGCCAGGTCATAGGCCCGTTCACCCCCCACCCGGACAGCGGAATAGGCCGGCGGCACCTGGGTCAGGGTGCCGGTAAAGCGGGGCAGCATGGCTTGGATCGCCGCGTGGGCCGGGCGGACCGGACTGGTGCCGGTGACGGCGCCTTCGGCATCGTCGCTGTCGCGGCTCGTCCCCCAGGTGGCGGTGAAGCGGTAGACCTTGTCGGCATCCATGGCGAAGGGGACTGTCTTGGTCGCCTCGCCCAGCGCAATCGCCAGGATGCCGGTGGCCATGGGATCGAGCGTGCCGGCATGGCCGGCCTTTTTGGCGTTGAAGAGATGGCGGATTTTCGCCACGGCCTGGGTCGAGCCCATGCCGAGCGGCTTGTCGAGCACGACCCAGCCGTGAACCGGATCGCCTTTCTTTCTACGTCCCATCCGCGCTCACGCTGCCCGCTGCGCGGGCGTTCGGCGGGCGAAAGCTCCACTGGAGCTTTCGCTTCTCCACCTCACGGGGGAGAAAGCCGGAGATTGCCGTTTCATTCGGTATCGCTTTGTTCGCCGTCTTCGGCGTGCAAATCCCGCTGCACTTCCGGCGAGCGCAGGATGGTGTCGATCTTCAGGGCCTCGGCAAAGGACTCATCCTCGACAAAGCGCAGGTCGGGCGTGAATTTGGTGGCGATGCGGTGCCCCATCTCGCCGCGCAGAAAACCCTTATGGCGGTTGAGCGCCGCGATCACCGCCTTGGCATTGCCGCCGCCCAAGGGTTCGCAATAGACCGTGGCATAACGCATGTCGGGCGAGGGCTTGACCTGGGTGATGGTGACGGACACGCCTTCCAGGTCCGGATCGCGGATATCGTTCTGGCGCAAAATCTCGGCCAGGGCATGGCGCAGCATTTCGCCCACGCGCAACTGGCGCTGCGAGGGACCTGTGGGGCCATCATGACGGCCGGTGCGGCGCCCGCCGCCGCGCGAAGTGCGATGTCTCATACTTTTCTTGTCATTCCCGCGAAAGCGGGAATCCAGCTTTCGCGCTTGCAATCAAGTTGGCTCCCGGCTCGCGCGCTTCGCGCTGGCCGGGATGACAGGTTTTAAAGCGCGCGCTGAATGGTCTCGACGTCGAAGCATTCGATGACGTCGCCCTTCTGCATGTCCTGGTAGTTGGCGAAGGCCATGCCGCATTCCTGGCCGTTCTGCACTTCCTTGACCTCGTCCTTGAAGCGCTTGAGCGTCGACAGCTCGCCTTCATGGATGACGACATTGTCGCGGATCAGGCGGACCTTGGCGCCGCGGCGGACCACGCCCTCGGTGACCTTGCAGCCCGCCACCTTGCCGACCTTGGAGATGTTGAACACTTCCAGAATTTCGGCATTGCCCAGGAACTTCTCGCGCATTTCCGGCGTGAGCATGCCCGACAGCACGGCTTTGATGTCATCCACCACATTGTAGATGATGTTGTAGTAGCGCAGCTCGACGCCGTCGCGCTTGGCGCGCTCGCGCGCCGTGGCATTGGCGCGGACATTGAAGCCGATCACCGCCGCACCCGAAGCATGGGCCAGGATGACGTCGCTTTCGGTGATGCCGCCGACGCCGGCCTGCAGGATCTGGACGCCGACTTCGTCGGTTTCCAGCTTGGCCAGCGCGCCCTGGATGGCTTCCGCCGAACCCTGGACGTCGGCCTTGAGCACGATGGGCAGCAGCTTGCGTTCGCCCACTTCGCGGGTCTTGAGCAGCTGGTCCAGCGTCTGGCGCGAATTGCTGGCCTGGCGCGCCTCCCGGCGCTTGCGGGCGCGGTATTCCACCACCTCGCGGGCGCGGGCTTCGGAATCCACCACCACCATTTCGTCGCCGGCATCGGGCGGCGCCGACAGGCCCAGCACCTCGATCGGCGTGGACGGGCCGGCGGTCTTGACGGTTTCGCCGCGTTCATTGGCGAGCAGGCGCACCCGGCCCCATTCGGCGCCGGCGACGACGATGTCGCCGACCTTCAGGGTGCCGCGCTGCACCAGCACGGTGGCGACGGGACCGCGGCCCTTGTCGAGCTTGGATTCGATCACCGCGCCTTCGGCGGTGCGTTCGGTATTGGCCTTGAGGTCGAGCAATTCGGCCTGGAGCAGGATGGCTTCTTCCAGCTTGTCCAAATTCATGCCCTTGGTGGCGGAGACTTCCACCACCTGGACGTCGCCGCCCATGTCTTCGACCTGGATTTCGTGCTGCAACAGCTCGGTCTTGACCCGGGTCGGATTGGCGTCGCCCTTGTCGATCTTGTTGACCGCCACGATGATCGGAACCCTGGCGGCCCTGGCATGGGCGATGGCTTCCACCGTCTGGGGCATGACGCCGTCATCGGCCGCCACCACCAGCACCACGATGTCGGTGACCTTGGCGCCGCGGGCGCGCATCGCCGTGAAGGCGGCGTGGCCGGGCGTGTCGAGGAAGGTGATCTTGTCGCCCTTCTTCAGCTGCACCTGATAGGCGCCGATATGCTGGGTGATGCCGCCGGCTTCGCCGGCCGCCACGTCGGTCTTGCGCAGCGCGTCGAGCAGCGAGGTCTTGCCATGGTCGACATGGCCCATGATGGTGACCACGGGCGGACGCGACGTCAGCGAGGCTTCGTCGTCGGCAACGCCGGTCAGACCTTCCAGCACGTCGCTTTCGGCGACGCGCTTGACGACATGGCCATATTCGGTGGCGACCAGTTCGGCGGTATCGGCGTCGATCACGTCATTGGGCGTCGCCATCATGCCGTTCTTCATCAGCACTTTGATGACGTCGACGGCGCGGCGGGCCATGCGGTTGGCCAGTTCCGCCACGGTAATGGTTTCAGGCACAACGATGTCACGCGGGCCGGCTGGGCCGGCCTGCACCTGATGGCCCTTGTTGACGCGCTGCAGATGGCGGCGATAGCTCGCCACCGACCGCATGCGCTCGTCGTCGCCTTCCAGGGCGCGGGTAACGGTGAGCTTGCCGCGGCGGCGCTCGCCTTCGCCCACCACTTTCTTGGGCGCGGGTGTCTTGGGGGCGCCGGGCTTGGGCGGGCCCTTCTTGCTGGTTTCTTCGTCTTCTTCCGCCACCATGCGGCGGCGCGCGGCCGGGTCGGCGGCAGCGTCGGTCTTGGGCGTTTCCAGGCGGCGGGCAGCTTCCTGTTCGGCGCGCTTCCTGGCGAGATCGTCCGCGGCCTTGCGGGCTTCTTCTTCCGCCTTGCGCTTTTCAGCGGCGGCGCGCTCGATCTTGAGCCTTTCTTCCTCGACCGAACGGCGCTTGGCGTCATCCTCGGCCATGCGGCGGGCTTCGGCATCGGAAACCTTGGCCTCGGCCAGCGCGGTGGCGCGACGGGCTTTTTCCTCATCCGAAAGCTGGCGCAGCACCACGCCGCGCGCCGGCGCGGCCGTCTTGGTTTCGGGCGCCTTGGCTTCCGGGGCAGGCGCGGCTGCGGGCGCAGCCTTGGCGACGGGCTTGGCGGCAGCGGCAGCCGGCGGCGCAGCGGAACGCTTCTTCTCGACCACCACCGCCTTGGTGCGGCCATGGCTGAAGCTCTGCTTGACGGTGGAGGTCTCCGTCTTCTTCAGCGAAAGCGTCTTGGGGCGCTTGGTTTCGTCGGTATCGCTCATGATTCACTTTCGTTTTTGCTCGCATCCGCTCGCGGGCTTTCGTTTTTGCTCGCGTACGCTCGCAGGCTGTCGTTCCGGGCGCGGAAGCCGATCAGCCGCTGCGCGTCAAAGATCAGACGTTCCGCCAGGCCGCCCGGTTGGACGGCGGCATGTATCACATTCTCGCGTCCCAGCGCCAAGCCCAATTCGGCGCTGGTAAGTGTTTCAATCACCACGCATTCCAGCTCCAGCCGATGGGACGCGGCATAGAGTTTGCGCTTGCCGTCTGCCGAGCCATCCAGGGCTTCGATCAGCACCTTGGGCGGCTTTGGACCTTCCAGCGCCCGCAGCACATTGTCGAAACCCAGCACCAGGACGCCGGAGCGGCGCGCCAGGCCCAGATCGCCGATCATGCGCTGGACCAATGCAGCTTCGGCGCGCGCCGGCAGATCGGACGCGGCAGAAACCTTGGCCTTGGCCGCCTTGGCGAAAAGCTTCTTCTCCACCGCGGTGGCGATGGCGGCTTTGCTGGCCGCCACCCAGAGCCCGCGTCCCGGCAATTTGGCCGCGACATCGGGGACCACGGTTCCATCGGGCGCGGCGGCAAAACGGAAGAGTCGATTTTCGGGCATGACTTCGCCCGAGACGATATCACGTCTTTCACGATCACCCCCTCTGTCTTCGCTGGCCCGAGGGCCAGCTACGACATCTCCCCCTCCGGCGCGCTTACGCGCGCGAGGGGGAGTAGGGGTCTGAGAGTTGCGCGCCACTGCCGTCATCAGGCCTTTTCTTCCTCCGCATCGCCTTCCTCGGCGACTTCTTCCTCTTCAACCGGCGCTTCGATCCAGCCGACCGCGACGCGCGCCTTCATGATGATGGAATTGGCGTCGTCGCTCGACAGGTTGAAGCCGTCCAGCGCGCCGGGCACCCGCACGCGCTCCTTTTCCTTGTTGGTCTCGTAATAGCCGATCAGTTCGTCGGTGGCCGCGCCGGCCAGGTCTTCCAGCGACTTGATTTCGGCCTCGCCCAGCGCCACCGCGATGGCCGGCGTCACGCCTTCGACGTCCAGCACCTGGTCCTCGACGCCCAGCGCCTTGCGCTTGTCGTCCATTTCCTTGTTGCGGGCTTCGATGAATTCGATGGCGCGGTTCTGCAGTTCCTGCGCCGTCTCCTCGTCGAAAGCGTCGATCTGGGACAGTTCCGCCAGATCGACATAGGCAACGTCTTCGATGGTGGCGAAACCTTCCGAGGCCAGCAGCTGGGCGACGGTCTCGTCCACGTCCAGCGATTCCATGAAGAGGCCGGTGCGCTGGGTGAATTCCTTCTGCCGGCGCTCCGATTCCTCGGCCTCGGTCAGGATGTCGATCTGCCAGCCGGTGAGCTGGCTGGCCAGGCGGACATTCTGGCCGCGGCGGCCAATGCCCAGGGAAAGCTGCTCGTCCGGCACCACCACTTCGACGCGGTTGGTGTCTTCATCCAGCACCACCTTGGTGACTTCGGCCGGGGCCAGGGCGTTGACGATGAAGGTCGCCGGCTCGCCGCTCCACGGAATGATGTCGATGCGCTCACCCTGCAGTTCCTGCACCACCGCCTGCACGCGCACGCCGCGCATGCCGACACAGGCGCCGACCGGATCGATGCTGCTGTCCTTGCTGATCACGGCGATCTTGGCGCGCGAACCCGGATCGCGGGCCACGGCGCGGATCTCGATTACCCCATCATAGATCTCGGGTACTTCCTGAGCAAAAAGCCGGACCATGAATTGCGGATGCGAACGCGACAGGAAGATCTGCGGCCCGCGGGCTTCGCGGCGCACGTCATAGATATAGGCGCGGATGCGGTCGCCGGGGCGGAAGCTTTCGCGCGGGATCATCTCGTCGCGGCGGACAACGCCTTCGGCCTTGCCCAGATCGACCACCACCGAGCCGAACTCGCTGCGCTTGACCTGGCCGTGCACGATCTCGCCGATGCGGTCCTTATATTCGTCATACTGGCGCTCGCGCTCGGCATCGCGCACCTTCTGCACGATCACCTGCTTGGCGTTCTGGGCATTGATGCGGTTGAAATCGACCGGCGGCAGGGTCTCGGCGATGATGTCGCCCACCTGCGCATCGGGATTGCGGCGGCGCGCATCCGGCAGGCTGATCTCGGTCTTGTCGTTCTCGACCAGCTCGACGACATGCAGATAGCGCGAGACATGGGTCTCGCCGGTCTTGGGGTCGATATCGACCTTGATGTCGTTCTCGGTGCCGTAATGGGCCTTGGCGGCGCGCTGCATCGCTTCTTCCATCGCGGTGAGCACGACGGATTTGTCGATCGACTTGTCGCGGGCGACGGCGTCGGCGATCTGCAGCAATTCAAGCCGGTTGGCGGAAATAGCCATTAGTCTTCTCCTGTACTTTTTAAGTGGTCGCTCCCGCTCTCGCGGACGCTTCTTAAGTGGTCGCTGCCGCTTGCGCGGACGCTTCGGCCTTCTTCCTGGCCTTCAAGTCTTCCTGAATCAGTTTGTCGGTGAGCACGAGTTTCGCGTTGACGATGCTGCGAAAGGGAAAGCGGATATCCTGTCCTCCCATTCCTGAATCCGCGGCGCGGATGAGGACATCGGCGCCGTCCAGTCCCAGCACGGTACCGCGCCAGCGCTTGCGGCCTTCATAAAGGCCGTCGAGTTCGATCTTGGCTTCGTGGCCGCTCCAGCGCGCAAAATCCATCGGCCGCGTCAGGGGCCGGTCGATCCCGGGCGAAGAAACTTCCAGCTCATACTCGCCCTCGATCGGATTTTCCTTCTCGATAAAGTCGAGCAGGGCGTGGCTGAGTGCGGTGCAGCCTTCGACATCCATGCTGCCGTCCGGCCGCTCGGCCATCACCTGCAGCGTCTGCTGCGCCCCGCCCATCAGGCGCAGGCGCACAAGCCTGAACCCCGCCTGTTCGATGACGGGTTCAAAGATCGGTTCCAGACGTGAAACGGCGGTTACGGTCAAAACAAAAGCCCAGGCCTGTAGCGAAGCGGAAGGCCAATCAAAGGTTTTTCCCCGCGGCGGCCCGGGGGACCGCCACACAACACGTCTTGTTGTTTGGGATGGGCGGGTATTTACGCCCCGGGCGGCTTTTATTCAAGCCGTCCTGTTTATTTTTGACCCCCTCTGTCCGCCTCGCGGCCGCTATGCGGCCTGCCGGCGGACATCTCCCCCTGCCAGATGCTTCGCATCGCAGGGGGAGAAAGCCGGAGATTTCCTTCGGCTTCCTAGCGATTCTGCTGCTGCGGGGCGGGCTGGGCCGGCGGCGGCAGGATGATCGGCTTGCCGGGGGCAATATTCACTTCGACCTCACCGGGCACGGAATAGTGGAATTTCTCGGCCTGGCGGGGCGGCGGCGGCGGGTCCTTGAAGACATTGCTGAGGCCGGGAACCCCCGGCTTTACCAGGAGAAATCCGACCAGGAAGATGGTCAGGCCCAGGAAAAAGACCGAGGTGACCAGCATCGCCAGGTCGCCGCCATTCTTCTGCCAGAAGCTGCGCTCCCGGGTCCAAGGGTTGATTTCGTCCTTGTCCTCTTTGGCCATGGTCAGATTTTAGCCTTCCGGACAAAGCGAAGATAGGTCGGCGGGCCCTTGATCGCCTTGGCTTCATAGCGGGTCGGCGGCCAGCCTTCGGGGCGCTTTTTCCAGTCTTTCTGCCCCGCCGCGGTCCAGGCGAAGGCGGGATGGGCCATCAGCCGTTCCAGGGCGTAAGGCAGGTAGGATTTGTCGTCGGTGGCGAAGCGAAGTTCCGCGCCCGGTTTCAACACTTTCGCGAGCAGGTCCAGCGTCTCCATCTGCAGGAAGCGGCGCTTGTGATGGCGGGTCTTGGGCCAGGGGTCGGGAAACAGCAGGAAGAAGCGGGAAAGGCTGGCCTCGGGCAGGCTCTCCAGAATGTCCCGGCCATCGCCCTCATAAAGCCGAACATTGTTCAGAGGCTGGTCCGCCAGCTTGGTGAGGAGCTTGGCCACCCCGGTTTCGTAGGGTTCGGCCCCGATCAGTCCGACCTGCGGGTTTTCCCGCGCCAAAGTGTGAAGATGTTCGCCGGCGCCAAAACCGATTTCCAGCCATATTTCTTTTATTGACCCCCTCCCGCCTTCCCCCTCCGGCGCTTCGCGCGAGGAGACTTGAACAGTGTTCGCGAAAGCCGCAGCGGGATCGCCGCCCGGGGTATAGACCAGGTCCGATAACAGTGTTCGGCGTAAGGTTGACTGGCGTTCGGAAAGCCTCGGACCCTTGCGCCGGCCATACAGTTTTCGCCGCTGGCGTTCCGGCGAACGGCGCCCTTCTTCAGACATGGGGGTCAGGTGTCGACATCGGTGTGCCTGAGGCAGCAGATCCCGGTCCAGACCATCCAGGCGGTCAAAAGCAGGAAGCCCAGCATGGCCGCCAGCTCGAACAGGCCCGGATCAAAACTCAATACCGTCGCCAGCCCCTCCACCAGGCCCAGCACCAGGGTAACGCCGCCAACGATGCCCAGCGTGGCGAGCCGCACGCCGTAGCGCAGATCGCGGTGCTGGCTGACCGCCACGCCGATCAGCCAGAAGCCGGTGAGCGTCTGGCCGACGGCTTCGCCGATGCCGACACCCGCGAACTGATGCAAGGTCATAAAGATCGCTTCGATGCCGCTGCGGCCCCCTTCGTCGGCGCCTTCCCAGCTGGCGGCAAAGCCCGGCACGACATAGACCCAGCGCGACAGGCCGATGGCCTGGGTGACGCCGGCGGCCACACCCAGCGCGGTGACGCCCGGCGGCGCCTTGGTGACATGCCCCACCGCCACGGCGATAGGCGCGAACACCAGAGCGGCCAGCGCGAAGAAAGCCCAGGCCAGGATCAGGGCCGGCCCGCCACCGGCAAAGGCCGTAAGGATGACATCGGGCGGCTGCCGCAGAATGTCGGGATAGCGGAAATTCACCGCCAGCCAGATGATGGGCAGGTTGAAGGCGATGGCGAAAAGGATCAGCGCCACGCCGATATCGCGCACCATGTCATGCGGCTTGCCCATCATGGACCTCAACTCGTGTCACGGAACTTTAAATAGCATTTCGCCCCCGTGCGCGAGCACAGAGGCGAATGCAACCAGGTTGAAACTGGAACCTAGAACGCGGCTTTGATCTGAGCCGCGAGATCGGTCTTCTCCCAGGAGAAACCACCGTCAGCATCGGGTTCGCGGCCGAAATGGCCGTAAGCGGCGGTGCGGGCAAAGATCGGCTTGTTGAGATCCAGATGCTGGCGAATGCCGCGCGGCTTCAGGTTCATGATCTGCGGCAGCAGCGCTTCCAGCTTGGCCTCATCGACCTTTCCGGTGCCGTGGGTGTCGACATAGACGCTCAGCGGATCGGCGACGCCGATGGCATAAGCGAGCTGGATGGTGCAGCGGTCGGCAACGCCGGCGGCCACGACATTCTTGGCCAGGTAGCGCGCGGCATAAGCGGCCGAACGGTCCACCTTGGTGGAGTCCTTGCCCGAGAAGGCGCCGCCGCCATGGGGGGCCGCACCACCATAGGTATCGACGATGATCTTGCGGCCGGTGAGGCCGCAATCGCCGTCCGGACCGCCGATCACGAAGGAGCCGGTGGGGTTGATGTGCCAGACGGTCTTGTCGTTGATCCATTCCGCCGGCAGCGCCCGGCGGATATAGGGCTCGACGATCTTGCGGATGATGTCGCTGGTCTGGTCTTCGCTGGTGTGCTGGGTGGAGAGCACGATCTGCGTCGCTTCCACCGGCTTGCCGCCGGCATAACGCAGCGTCACCTGGCTCTTGGCGTCGGGCTGCAGCGCCGGCTCCTTGCCGGCATGGCGGGCCGCCGCCAGCAGCTCCAGGATCTTGTGGCTGTAATAGAGCGGCGCGGGCATCAGCGCCGGGGTTTCGCGGCAGGCATAGCCGAACATGATGCCCTGGTCGCCGGCGCCTTCATCCTTGTTGCCCGACGCATCGACGCCCTGGGCGATATGCGCCGACTGGGCGTGCAGCAGCACTTCGACCTGGGCGTTCTTCCAGTGGAAGCCGTCCTGCTCGTAGCCGATATCCTTGATCGCGGCGCGCGCGACGGCTTCGACTTCGGCGGCGCCGACCTTCTTGGGGCCGCGGGTCTCGCCGGCGATCACGACGCGGTTGGTGGTGCAGAGGGTTTCGCAGGCGGCGCGAATGTCCCAGGGGCTCATGCCTTCCTTGGGGCCTTCGCGGAAGAAGAGATCGACCACCTCATCCGAGATGCGGTCGCTCACCTTGTCGGGATGACCTTCGGAAACGCTTTCGGAGGTGAAGAGATAGTCGGACCGCGCCATGCTCTGTTTCCTTAACTTAATGAGGCGGGTCTCTTTACAGGGAATCGCCGAGGGGTCAAAGGGGGATATGCCGATTTTGACATATCCTTGAACCCCCCAGGGCATCAGCCGGCCCTTGCCTGCCCAAACCCGGGTGCGGCAAATGTTCCGCCATGCTGCCGCTCATCCCGCTGGAAACAGGAAACCCGGTCACCCTGTTGCAGCGGCACCCCGAAAAGGCCCGCGCCCTGGCCGCCGCCGCCGCCAATACCTTGGGTCTGGCGTCACGGCTGGCTTTCGCCGCCCTGGCGCCGCGCCTCGACCGGCTGAGCCGGGACTGGCTGGTGCGGCAGGACAATCCCTATCTGGAAGAGATCGATGCCATGGCCGGGATCCTGCGCATCCCCGGCGTCCATGCCCTCAATGTCTGCTTTGAATGGGGCTGTACCAGCGGCATCTGGCCTTCGGCGGATGGGCCGGTGCTGCGCAGGGCGATGGACTGGCCCTTCCCGCTGCTGGGCGAGAGCATGGTCGTGTTGCGCCAGCAGGGTCCGGCGGGCGAATTCTTCGCCATCACCTGGCCCGGCATTGCCGGCCTTTTCCAGGGCTGGGCGCCGGGGCGTTTCGCCATTGCCATCAACCAGGCGCCGATGCGCCGCCACAACGCTACCCTGTTAGGCGACTGGCTGATCAATCGCATCGCGGTCAAGAAATGCACGGCGCTGCCGCCAGCGCATCTGCTGCGCCAGGTGTTCGAGCGCACACCCGACTATGACACCGCCAAGGAAATTCTTTGCGCCACCGAACTGGCCGTGCCCGCCATCTTCGCCCTCGCCGGACGCGATACCGGCTGCATCATCGAGCGCAGCGAACATGGCTGCGGCGTGCGCGAGCTGACGAACACCGGCGTCTGCGTCACCAACCATTTCGAAAGCGCAATCAACCAGGAAGGCAAAGGCTGGCGGCCGCGTCCCATCGACAGCGCCGGACGCCTGACCTGCGCCAATGGGCTTTGCGACACACACTTTGCGGCAGAGTTCGGCTGGTTCGTGCCGCCCATCGCCAATGCCAACACACGCCTGGCCTTCAATGCTTCGGCGCGCGGGCCGCTGACATTGATGGGCACCTATGGCGCCAAGCCGGTGACGGAGATTTTCCGGCTGCGCTAGCAGCGCGGATCGGCCTGGGCCGCAGCCGGCAGGGGCGCCAACACGGCCAACAGCCCGGCAATCAGCGGTAAAACCCGCCTTTTCTGCATGGCGCCCTCCACCGTTAACCCTTCGACGGGGCTCTTTGGTTAGGATAATAGGGGGACCCGCAAACCAGCCGAAAGCCGCCATGCGCACTGCCACTGTCGACCGCAAGACCCGCGAGACCGAGATTTCGGTCTCCCTCGACCTGGACGGCACCGGCGAGGCCGATATCGATACCGGCATCGGTTTCCTCGACCACATGCTGGAGAGTTTTGCCCGCCATTCCATGATCGACCTCAAGGTGCGGGCGCAGGGCGACCTGCATGTCGATTATCACCACACCACCGAAGACACCGCCATCGTCATCGGCCAGGCGGTCAAGCAGGCGCTGGGCGATTTTGCCGGCATCACCCGCTTCGGCGCGGCCGTGATCCCGATGGACGAGGCGCTGACCCGCGTCGCCCTCGATCTTTCCAACCGGCCCTACCTGATCTGGAAGGTGACCATTCCCAAGCCGAAATTGGGCGAGATGGACACCGAACTGTTCAAGGAATGGTTCCAGGCCCTGGCCCAGAATGCCGGCATCTGCCTGCACATCGAGAATCTGTATGGCGACAACAGCCATCACATTGTCGAGACCTGCTTCAAGGGCACGGCGCGGGCCTTGCGGCAGGCGGTGACGCCGGATGAACGGCTGGATGGGGCTTCGCCTTCCAGCAAGGGCAGTCTTTAAAGAGAACGCTCCATGGGCGGGCTTGACCCGCCCATCCAGAGCCAACAAGCTGGACTTGTGCCTTCCGGCTTTGTTTACATCTTGGCTAGCGAGCGCAATGGAACGCTGTATATCGGCGTGACCTCGAATATTCCCGAACGAATGGAGCAGCATCGTAACGGAGCGGGCTCACAGTTCGTCAAAAAATATGGCGTGACGAAGTTGGTATGGTTCGAGGAGTATCCGCTTTACGTAGATGCGATACGGCGTGAAACAGCCATGAAACGCTGGAAACGAAGCTGGAAAATGGCACTCATTGAAAAGACCAATCCGACTTGGAAGGATTTGATCGAAGAGTGGCACAAGTGACTCTGGATGGGCGGCTCAAGGCCGCCCATGGTGAAAACTAAATGATCAGTTCTTCGACCGCCGCCGATGTGGCGCGCGGTGTTTCGCGCCTGTTATTGCGGGACGGCTACGCCCCGATCCTGGAATTCACCCTGCCCAATGGAAGGCGGCTGGATGTCGCCGCCATCGGTCCGGGCGGCGAGATACTGGGGGTGGAGATCAAGGTGGCGCTGGCCGACCTGCGCTGCGACACCAAATGGCCGGAGTATCTCGATTATTGCGATCTGTTCTATTTCGCCATTCCGCCGGATTTTCCGCCCGAGCATGTGCCGCACCAGACCGGCCTGATCGTGGCCGACCGTTATGGCGGCGAGATCGTCAAGCAAGCCGAAGTGCAATCCTTGCACGCCAGCCGGCGCAAGGCGGTGACCATCAGCTTCGCCAATGTGGCGGCGACGCGGCTGTCGGCGATCCTGGAAACCGTGACGCAATCCACCACGCCCAATCTGGTGATCCCCGATGCCGCTGACCAGAGCTGACGCCTGGAAAATCGCGCTGGCCCTGCCGGGCGCCGAAGAACGGCCCTGGTTCAACCGGCCCTGCGTCTTCATCCATGACCGCTTCCTCACCCGCGTCCATGACAAGGAAGACGCGGTGGTGCTGCAGGTCGGGTCGATGGAAATGCGCGAGATGATGCTGGAGGCCGAGCCGGAGCTTTTCTACATCACCGACCATTATCGCAACTTTCCCTTTGTCCTGGCACGATTGAAGGCGCTGACCAAAACCGCCTTTAAAGGGATGCTGGTGGGCCGGGCCGAGCAGCTGGCCGCAATGCCGCCGCCCAAGCGGCCCAAGAAGAAGGCCGCGGCGAAGAAGGCGGTAAAAAAGAAGGCGCGTTAGCACAGAGCGGCGGCCCAGCGAAGCCCGGCCGTCAGCATTCGGCCGCACGACAATCTAACGAGGGCTACGCTTCGCGAGAATCCGCTGCAGCGTGCGGCGATGCATGTTGAGACGGCGGGCCGTCTCCGAAACATTGTGGCCGCAGAGTTCATAGACGCGCTGGATATGCTCCCAGCGCACGCGGTCGGCCGACATCGGATTTTCCGGCGGCTTGGGTTTGCCGCCCGGCGTCGCCATCAGCGCCGCCAGGATGTCGTCGGCATCGGCCGGCTTGGGCAGATAATCGATGGCGCCGTATTTCACCGCCGCCACGGCGGTGGCGATATTGCCGAAGCCGGTCAGCACCACGACGCGGGAATTCGGCCTGGTGGTGTGCAGCGTCTCCACCACATCCAGGCCATTGCCGTCTTCAAGCTTGAGGTCGACCACGGCGAAAGCCGGCGGCATGTCCTTGGCCTTGGCCTTGCCTTCGGCCACCGATTCCGCCTGCGCCACCGTGAAGCCGCGGGTTTCCAGCGCGCGCGCCAGGCGCTCGCGCAAGGGGCGGTCATCTTCGACCAGGAGCAGGGTCTTTTCGTCGGTCGTCATGGCCGGGGATATAGCCCCTGTGCGCCGCAAGGACAACGCTTACGGACGGATGGCGCTTTTACGCCCGGCGCAGGCGGGCAGGTCATTCCACATCCGCCATAATTGGCGGTTCCGGGCCGTCGATCACGCCCCGGGCCCAGGAAATCGCCACCCGGGCGCCGCCGCCCGGCGGATTGGTGGCCTTAACCAAGCCGCCCGTGTGTTCCAGCAGGACCTTGGCGATGAAAAAGCCCAGGCCCATGCCTTCATGCCCGTCGATGGGCGCTTCGGGCATCATCTCGGTTTCGCCCGGCGCGCGATGGCCCGGACGCGAGGTGACGTAAGGCTCGCCCAGCGCCTCGAAAATTTCAGGGGCAAAGCCGGGCCCGTCATCATCCACCGTGACGTAGAGGCTGCCGGCATTCCAGCGCGCTTCCAGCGTGACGCGGGTTTCGGCGAAGTCGGCGGCATTCTCCAGGATGTTGCCCAGGCCGTGTACCAGCTCCGGCACCCGCCAGACCTGCGGCACGACATCATCGTCGCGGCCCGCCACCACCCGCACCACCACTTCGACATCCTCGCTGCGATGGTTGCGGGCGATGTCGTCCAGCAGCGCGCCCAGCGGCAGCCGGGTCATGGAACCCAGCATCGCTTCTTCGGGATGGGCAAGACGGGCGATGATGGCGCGGCAGCGCTCCGCCTGTTCACGCAAAAGGCGCGCATCCTCGATCTCGGGCGAATTTTCCGGCAGCGCCCGTTCCAGCTCGCGCGCCACCACGGCGATGGTACCCAAGGGCGTGCCCAGTTCATGCGCCGCCGCGGTGGCCAGTGCGCCGATCGACGCCAGGCGCCGTTCGCGCGACAAGGCGAGCTGCGTCGCCGACAGGCCCGCCGACATGCGCGCCGATTCCGAGGCGATGCGCCAGGCATAAACCGAGATGAAACCGATCCCCAGCACCAGCGAGGCCCAGATGCCGGCCTGGTAGAGCGGCGGCAGCAGCAGCGCATCGGCCTGCGGCCAGGGCAGCGGCTCATGCCAGATGCCGATCACGCTCACCGTGCCGAAAGCGAAGAAAGCCAGGATCATGGTGTTGGAGAGATTGAGACTGGTGGCCGCGATCACCACCGGCGCCAGGAACATCAGCGCAAAGGGATTGGTGATGCCGCCGGTGAGATAGAGCAGCGCCGCCAGCTGCGCCACGTCGAAGGCCAGGTAGAAGGTCGCCTCCCGGTTGGTGAGGCGATGACTGGCGGGATAGCGCAGCGCCAGCAGGATATTGAGCGCGACGCTGAGCAGGATGGCGGCGGTGCAATAGACGATCGGCAGGGCATAGCCGAAGGCAAAATAGACCAGGAACAAAGCCGCCGCCTGGCCGGCCGTCGCCAGCCAGCGCAGATTGATCAGGGTGCGAAGCCGCACCCGCCGGCCGCCCGTCCCGGCGAAAAAAGCCCGGCGCGGCGGTCTTTTCCCGCCCTGGATTTCCGCCTCCCCGCGCAGCGCCAATTTGGCCCCTTTCCCTGTATGCCGACCGGCATTACAGCATGGCGCCAGCCTTAGCGAAAAGTCTGAGGGAAAAGTCCGGGGGGAAAGTCAGGCATGTTCCGCAATCGTCAGATTCTGGTCCCCTATCTGCTGCTGGTGGCGGCGCTGGCGGGCGTGCTGCTCTGGCACCAGAGCCGCAATTCCGACGAAGAGCTGGGCCGCGTCGTCTCGACCGGCACCACTATGGTGGGCGGCAATTTCACCCTCACCGGGCATACCGGCCGCAAAGCCTCGAGCAGCGAATTTCGCGGCCGCTATCAGCTGATCTATTTCGGCTTCACCATGTGCCCCGATGTCTGCCCCACCACCCTGGCGGTGATGGCGGATGCCCTCGACAAGCTGGGCGAAAGGCGCAAGCGCATCGTGCCGATCCTGATCACCATCGATCCGGAGCGCGATACACCCAAGGTGATGGCGCAGTATGTGAAATCCTTCGGCGACGATTTCATCGGTTTCACCGGTTCGGTGGCCGAGATCGAAGCGGTGAAGAAGCTCTATCGCGTCTATGGCGCCAAGAAGGCGCTGGACGAGGAGAAGGGCCTGGCCGGCGGTTATGGCATGGACCATTCCAGCGTGATGTATCTGATGGGCCCGGACGGCAAGCTGGTCAGCTATTACGACGAGCTGATTCCGGCCGATAAGCTGGAAGCGGAATTGCGCGCGAAGGTGAAGTAGGGGGACAACTCAGTTTAAAACTTCGGAAGCGGCAGCCCGTTCTGCGCACAGGCCGCGATGAGCGTGTTCTGCATCAGGCAGATAATCGTCATCGCGCCGACGCCGCCCGGCACCGGCGTGATCGCGCCGGCTACGCTCCTGGCGGCTTCATAATCGACATCGCCGACCAGCTTGTATTTGCCCTCGCCCGCATCGACGCGGTTGATGCCGACATCGATCACCACCGCGCCGGGCTTGACCCAGTCGGCCTTGACGAATTCCGGCTTTCCGATGGCGGCGACCAGAATATCGGCGCGGCGCGCCAGGCCCGGCAGGTCCTTTGAGCGGGAATGCGCCATGGTAACGGTGGCATTGGCGGCCAGCAGCAATTGCGCCGCCGGCTTGCCGAACAACAGTGAGCGGCCGATCACCAAAGCTTCCTTGCCGGCGATGTCGCCGACATATTCCTTCAGCAGCAGCATGACGCCGGCGGGGGTGCAGGAGACCAGATGCGCCCGGCCCGACAGCAGCAGGCCCGCATTGGTCGGCGTCAGCGCATCGACATCCTTGGCGGGATCGAGCGCGTCCAGCACCGCATTCTCATTCAGATGCTTGGGCAGCGGCAGCTGCACCAGGATGCCGTGCACCGACGTGTCGGCCGACAGCGCCTTGACCTTGCCGACCAGTTCGTCCTGCGAGGTGTTTTCCGGCAGTTCGATATGGATGGAGTTGAAGCCCAGCGCCTCGGCGGTCTTGCGCTTGTTGCGGACATAGACTTCGGAAGCCGGATCCTTGCCCACCAGCACGGTGGCGAGACCGGGCACCAGGCCGCTTTGCGCTTTCAGCTTCGCGGTTTCAGTTTCAATGCGACCGCGCAAGGAGGCGGCCACCGCCTTGCCGTCGATCACAGTACCGGCCATGGCCTACATCACGCCGTTATGGGCGAGATACTGGATCGTGTACTGGATGAACCAGATGGCGAACAGCACCACGATAGGCGACAGGTCCAGGCCGCCGAAGCTCGGCAGGATGCGGCGCACCGGACGGAACACCGGCTCGGTCATCGCATAAAGAACCCGCAGGATCATGTGGACGAACTGGTTGCGCTCATTGATCACGTTGAACGCCGTGAGCCAGCTCACGATCACCGCGACGATCACGATCCATTTGTAGAATTCGAGCACCTGAATGATCAGGGCGGCAATGGGATTCATCATGGTTCGTTTTTAGCGGCGGCAAGGTTCCAGGGGAAGGGGCGGTTCGGCATCCGGTTCGGCATCCCTGGGGGGATGGTGGAGCTGAGCGGAATCGAACCGCTGGCCTCCTCATTGCGAACGAGGCGCTCTCCCAACTGAGCTACAGCCCCGAACCGGCCCGCCACGGCGATTTCCCACGGCGAGCGGCGGTTTTAGGGAGCGGGGCCAAACCCGTCAAGTTTGGGCAAAAGGGGCCATTTTGCCTGCCATTTCAGCCTGGTGCCTGCCGGCCGCTCGCCCAAGCTCGCGGTGTTCATCGCTCGAAATGGTCCAGTGGACCATTTCGTTCGCCTTCGACGAACCGCTCCTCACCGTTAAACCCCGCTTTACCAATCCGGCGCATAGCATTGGGCCATGCGCCTGACCGCCGCCGCCGCTTTGCTGTCGCTGCTTGCCCTGGCCGGCCCCGTGCTGGCCGCGGAGGAAGCCAAGAAAAAGCCCCAGAAAGCCGCCGAGCACAAAGTCACCCAGTCCGAAAGCTGGGTGGAAGTGCAGGATTTCTACACCACCATCGTCGGCGACGGCCGGCCCACCGGCATGCTGATGGTGCGGGTGGGCCTGGATGTTCCGGACGCCAGGATGCGGGAAAATGTCGGCCGTTCCATGCCGGTGTTGCGGGACGCTTATCTGCGCAGCCTGATGGCCTACACCTCGACCCATGTCCGGCTGGATACCGCCCCGGACGCAGTGGCGATCGCCGACCGGCTGCAGGGCATCACCGACCGCGCTTTACAGAAAAAGGGCGCCAGGGTCCTGCTGCGCCAGGTCGCTCTGCGGGCCAAATAGGCGATTCTCCCCATAGCGGTTCCGCGCCGACGGACTTAGGTTAACGCCGGATCGAAAGACGGCGTTCTCATGCTTTGGGCAAGACCGATAGGCGCTGTGGCCGCGCCGCTGGTTTTCCTCGGACTTGCCGTTTTATTTCTGTTTTTCAATCCCTTAGGCCTTGAATCGGCGCTGGCGGAGCGGTTGTTTGCCGCCTATGGGCGCCAGGCCGCCGCCCCTGGCCCCACCGGGCCTTTGCTGCCCTCCCGGCTGGCCGAAATTCTCTGGCTGGCCGGATTCGGCGGCGTCGCGATTTTTGTGTCGCATCGGGGCCTGGCTTGGTCCGTTCTGGCGGTAACCGCCGGCGTGGCCGGCGCGGCCTGGGGCGCTTGGCTGCTTTTTCGCCAGGAAGGCCGGCTCTTCGACGCCGCGACGGTGAGCCTTGCCCTGATGCTGCTGTTCGCCGTGATCGCCTTTTCCTGGGCGCTGGCGCTGCACATGGCACGGATGAGTTTGCGCATGGCGTTTGCCGGCTCCCTGCCCGATGCCAGCGTCGAAAAGATTGCCCGCGATCCCCAATTGCTGGTCACCGACGGCGAGCGGCGCGAATGCAGCTATCTGGTCTGCGGCGTGCGCGGCCTGCCCGAACTGGGCGCCGGCTTCCGCGACGATCCCGCCACCTTCACAAGGGTGATGCGCCAGATCCTGTCGCCGCTGATGGACCAGGTGCTGGCCCATGGCGGCACCATCGACCGGCTCACCGCCGACGGCTTTGCCGCCTTCTGGAATGCGCCGCTGGACGATCCCAGCCATGCCATCCATGCCTGTGAAGCCGCCAACGACATGTCGATCCGCGCCTCGCGGGTGGGTGAAATCCTGGCGCAGCAGACGCAATCGAACGGCCGGCCGCTGCCCGCGGTCGAAATCGGGATCGGCGTCGCCACCGGGCCGTTGATCGCCGGCGCCTTTGGCGGCCATGACCGGCTGGGTTACAGCGTGCATGGCGAGGCGGTGGCGCTGGCGCAGCGCATCCAGGCGCTGTCGCATCAATATGGTCCGTCGGTGATCGTCTCGGGCGCAACCGCCGCGGCCGCCGACCGCAGCTTTGCCTTCCTGGAAGTCGATACGGTGGCAGCGGGAAAGCAGGACCCGCCGGTGACGCTCTATGCCATCATCGGCACGCCGGTGCTGAAAGCCTCACCCAAATTCCGCGCCCTCACCACCTTTCACGATCATATCTTCCAGGCGCTGCGCAAGCAGCAATGGAGCCAGGCGCGCGCCCTGATCGAGCAATGCCGCAAACTCTCCGGCGCCAGCCCCAAGCTCTACGACCTGCATCTGGGCCGCATTGTCTATCTGGAAAAGCATCCGCCGGGCGAGAATTGGGATGGGGCGTTTCGGTCTTTGTTGAAGTAACGCACAGCTTGTCATGGCCCACTTTACGTGGGCCATCCAGGGCAACCAGCGCTGGTGTTTGGGGCGCTGGATGGCCCCGGCAGCAAGCCGGGCCATGACAATCACGGGGTAGGCGCCAATCCATAATGCGCCGCGGGCGCGCCGGTGATGGCGGCCCACATCTGGTCGCCCCAGGAGAAATGCCACCATTCATCGGGATGGCCGGCAAAGCCTTCTTCCACCATCAACCAGTGCAGCAGACGCCGATTGGCCTGGGCTTCCTGGTCGGAGAAGGAAAAGTTTTCCGCGCTCAAAGTCTCGAAGCGGTCGCGGTTGGCCAGGGCGGTGACATCGTCGAACAACGAACCCATCCAGAGCGGATCGCCGCCTTTCCTACGCAACGTCAGGTCCACGGCACCGCCCGTGGCGTGCGGCGCCGGCGCATTTTCGTCGGCAGACGGAGCGGCCCAATAGCGTTCGACTTCCAGCGTCAACGCTTCACCCGACAATTCGGGATGACGGCGTTTCAGCTCATTCGGCATCCAGACGTCATGGAAAAAAGCCTGCACCGCGCGCGGCCGCCAGGCATCGAACAGGAACAGTTCCAGTCCCGCCGCACCGGCCCGTTCATTCACCGTTTTCAGCTTCTCGCCCACCGTGGCGCGCAGCAGCAGCTTGTCGGTGGCGCCTTCGATCTTGAGCCAGTAAGGCGGATTGTGCGGCGAGGCATAGAAATTCTCGCCCTTCAGCCCGAAGCCGGCCGCTTCCACCATCGGTTGGCCGAACAATGCATTGTCGCGGCGGATGGCGATGCGCTGGCGGCAGCCGATGCGGGCGGCCCGCGCCGGCCCCTGATCCCCGATGGGGCGGTGCCGCAATTCGTCCAGTGCGCCGAAGATGCTCATTCGGCTACACTAAAGGCATGTCCCAGCCTCCAGACAAACCCAAAAATGAAACCACCTGGACCGATGGCGGCCCGACGCCGGGTGGGCCGCGGGACAAATCCTTTGCCTATCGCCAGTCCCGCAAGGCCTTCATTGCCTCCTGCGAGAAGGCGGGCGCCGATGTGGTGGGCCGGGTTCATCCCGCCAAGGGCCCCGATGGCCTGCCGCTGTTCCTGGACGCCGCCGCCTTCGGGCCGCGCCTGGCGCCGGCGGGCGTGCTGGTGGTTGGCTATGGCATCGCCGCCTCGGTGGTGATGATGACCCTGCTGGCCGACAAAAAGGCGATGACCCTGGCGCCGGGGGTGCGGCTGGTGCTGGTGCACGGCGCCAACCCTGCCGCCATCGCTTACAATGATCCCGCCCGCGACGATCCCGCCTGGAGCGCCAAAATGCTGGCGGCGGTGGTGACCGAAGACCTGCGCAAGGCCCAGCGCCTGACCGTGATCGGACTGGGCGGACCGGCCGAGTTTCCGGCTCCCGCCGGAATAGCGCTGAGCCGCAGCGTGGTTGCAGCGGGCGGCGCCGCCAAAGTGGCCATCGTGGCTGCCATCCGCGCCGCGGGGTAGCGTTAGCGGGTCATTTTGCTCTATAGCGTCCCCATCCGCACCCGTAGCTCAGCTGGATAGAGTGCTGCCCTCCGAAGGCAGAGGTCATAGGTTCGAATCCTATCGGGTGCGCCACGGTTTTTCTTAAGTAATTCAAATACTTATGAGAATCTCGGTATCGCTAAAACCACCCTAACAATCACCCTAACGCCGGCGAAAATTTTCTCGCAGGGAAGGTTTGCGGGGCAGCAATCGGCGGAGAA
This sequence comes from Rhizomicrobium sp., assembly GCA_035250225.1. Taxonomy (GTDB): domain Bacteria; phylum Pseudomonadota; class Alphaproteobacteria; order Micropepsales; family Micropepsaceae; genus Rhizomicrobium. The sequence goes on from DATFFI010000179.1 coordinate 43,975, forward strand.
CCGCACAGGGCAGACTATTTATGCAGCTTTTTTCTGAAGACGAGAATCAACGGCGAAATCTGTAACCGCGAACGAAATTCCAATTTCCGGCGCTTCACACTTCGCAAGCGCGCCGTCCTCCCTGAAGTGTATGCGCCAAGTTTGAAAGGCGACCGGAGCACTTTGGGAGAATGCTTCGGGAACCAACACTGCATAGTTTAGTCGATGCTGCGGGTCTCGGACGGAGGCGTAGGCAATTGCTTGAATGCCGATTTGTCGCGCGACCCCCACCATCTTGTGGCATTCAGAATAATCTTCCGGATGTGTCCAGGCGGCTTGATGCGCGCTTAGCGGCGGCCGCGTAAGATCAACTCCTCCCTCAGTTCTGATCTGAACCGCAAATGCAGTGAACTCTTCTGCGTTTGTAGGCAACGGAGTCCCAGGAGATTCTGCAAAGAACAGCAATCTATAAAACGTCATTTCAGAAATGGCCGTTTCAGGTGAAGCGGCCGCATAGAATACGCCCTGCGGAGATCCGCCTGGGCGAAAGCGAGATGAGTAGGGATTTTCTGCGGCGTATCGGAATGGAGTAAAAAGTAGGTAGTTAAGATGACGGCAGTTATCAGGTACCGCTGGCTTCGTTTCGTCTAGCAGCTGCTCAAGCGTTGCTTGCTCTTCTAGGGAATCCACAAGCTTCATGGTCGAGACGCGATGCTGCGCCTCGACCACGCGCCAAGCAGTCGTTTCTATTGAGACCGGATTAGCTAATAGCTCTTCGCGAGTCCAAGTACTGGATGACATTGAATAGTCCCGTCACCTTTTGAAGCATATTTACCGGCTTATCTTTCAACACAGTATTTTCCGATTGCAGCCATTGAGCAGCGACGGCGGCATCGCCACCAACGATCGCATCAAGCGAGCGATATATCCGGATAAAGAGGGTGGCCAACTCGAAGGCCTTTCCTTCCAAAATGTATTGTCCGCGCCGCATCCTTGTAATTGTGGGCGGCGAAAGTCCCAGCATCCGTCCAAGTACCGCGTTCGGTAGGCCAAGGTGCTCGCCAGCACGAACAACCGCCTTGGTAAGAACTTGGCTGGGAGAACCGTCTGTAGCAATAGCTTTCTCCAGTTTCATAGTCTCCCTCCTTCTTTGTTTCACGTGAAACACTAGGCACTATTAATTCCTAAGGAAACAACAAAATTGGTTGCAATGCGTTCCGAATCAAGTGTCATCGTATTATTGTATAATGATTTCAACGTATTAACTGTTTCACGTGAAACTTTTGCGGTTCAGTTCTGCGCCGTTATCGGTTGCTGTTCCACGTGAAACTGATCGCGCCAAGCATGATGGTGAAGTCTGAATCGCCTCTAAGGGACAACGTCCGCTCCATCATTGAAAAGGTGGGCGCGACCTGGTGACTCAGCGAGAGTTTGGAAGACATCTTTGCACGGACTGACGCTGGCGACGCATCATGTCACGCGCATCATCGCGCTTGTGGATGGCGGCCCTGTTTCCGCCGCAATCCGGCTCACAGAAGAACTAATCCACAAGGTCTTCGGCGTGACTTTTCTGAGGTCAGTCAACGAGATTCGTTCGCCTTAACACTCGTGTCCCCAAGCGAAAAATGAGCCCTGGGGACAAAAAAGTTGGCTTGCGGAGTCAGCCAAATCACCACCAGATTGAATTGCGCGATTCAGATTCGCGTCTTTCGAGCCCAAGGGCACCTTGCCCCCGCGTCCGTTACGCCGGGACGCGTAGGGCGCACCGGGGGCGGCGGGGCCCAGCCCCGTTATCTTGGAAGAAAGGAGGCCCCTATGGGGCCCTCTAATCTGAAATGCGTAGATGTCCGCGCCTATGAGCGCTGGCGCTACGGGAAGTGGGAACACGTTGTTCGCCACTTCCGTTCGCTGCCTCGCCGGTAGTCTGAACGACTGAGAACTTGGGGCCTCGGACGATAGGGTCGTTCCGGGGCCTCTTTTTTTAGCGAACCACCCTCGCCGTTGAGAGTCGATGGTGATTCGGCACAGCCAATGATGTACCAATAGCGGTCAACCGGCAATGACCGACAATCTTGGCAATAACCTATTATGGCAAAGGCAAAAAATCTTGAGCGATGGGGGCTGAAGGAAGAGATCCGCTTGCTTTTGCTCGACTGGTGCGCAGCCAACTACGGCGCGACCGCAACAGAAATCGTCGAGGAGGCACTGCAGGAGCACATCCAACGCCGACGAAACGAGCCAGAAATGGAAAAGCGGTTTAAGGCGGCACGCGACAGGCGCCTCGGTGGATCAAAACCGAAAGTCGTTAAGCTGGCGAACGACGAAACAGCTTAAGCCGGGCGCATGGTTCACCCTAACATCCACCCTAACAACGGCGTTGGTCGGGGCTGACCGGGGTTGGTCGGCGTTGCACGGTGCCCAGCAGAATAGGCAGAGAGAGCCTAGTTTTTGATCGGCGTTGATCGGCGCTGCACGCCGATTTGATCTTATCGGGTGCGCCAGTTTTTGTTAGCGAGCGGAGCGAGCTTACAAAAACTGAGCGCCACGGAGGGCCGCCGTAGCGGCCCGAGTGGGCGCCATGCAGCCCCGCACAGTCGCCCAGGAATTCCGGGGACATGCATACCCTCGCCTGCGCATACCTACGGCGCCGACTTGCGTCGGTGATAGGTGAGCGCCATGGCGAGGCAGGTTGCGAGTGGCGCTCTTGGCAGTACGCCGGACGTGCGGAGGAGAATGGCCCTATTCTTCTCGTAGGCAAAGATGCCGGAAAACTGCGCGCGAAACGTCTCGACAAGCGTGGTGCGGCAGTTGAACAGAATTGCGCAGGTCTCGTCCGACGATCGGAGCCAACTCAGGCGGATGGTGGTCCCGCTGCCCGTCGCCTCGGTGAGATAGGCCGGCTCGCCCCATTTCAGCGTTTCCGCAAGCGGGCCGACGCCGTCCGTTCGCGCCGCGGTCTCGAAGATCAAGTCACGAACTTGCAACAGTCGTTGGCGAACCGCCATGGGAAAGGCGTCAAACGCGCGCGCAACCTCCATTGGCATCTGCGGCGACTTGGGGTGGCGTCCCATCATGGCCTCTTCAGGAGAGATGAATGTCTGTCAACAGTTCCTTGGGCGCCGCATGCTGCGGGCTGTTGAGGTAACCCTCGAACATGGGTATCCGGCGCTCGCGGCGACAGTATGGATCGGCGCATCGGAGTTCGCCAGGCGATCCGCTGCGCCTACAGCCGCAGCCGCCGGATCGTCGTGCTGAGTGATTCCCCTCGCATAGCGGCGTAGAACCGGTGCCAATGACAGACGGATAGGCAGGCATGTCGCCCTCGAACTCGTGTCGAAAGCAAACAGAACGGCTTTTCACACCGTTTCGGCAACTCACGTCACCTCTTGCGCGCAACGATGCAGGGACGATGGTCGTTGCCCTTGGTTGCGTGGTTTTCCGTGGCAAGGATGTCGAAGCCCGCGGCACATATAAGCCCACGCAACTCCGCCGCCCGGAAGACGCAGACATAGGGCGCCTTGCCGATCGCGCGCATCGCGGGCAGCAAGGCAAGCCGGATGAGTGGATTCATATCCCCGAGGCTGGGTGTCTTGGAGATGAACAAGCCCTTCGCTGCAAGCAAGGCATGGATACATCGTAGCGTGCCGGGCAAATCGCGGACCAGATGGAGATAGTTGAACCCCAGAACGGCATCAAACGGCCCGTCCTCAGGCGCAAGCGCCTCTGCGGTCGCGGTGCGGAAGACAGGCGATGGAATAGGACCGGCGAGACGTTTCGCCTCGGCAATCGCGATCATCTCAGCGGAGATATCCGTCGCAAGATAGCTTTGCACATCGCCTGCAAGCCGGAGCGCCGTTGTTCCCGTGCCGCACCCCAGTTCCAACACCCGGTCGTCTGGTCCCAATAGAGCGCGGGTCCGGTCCAGGGTGCGTTCATATCCGGCCTGATCCGCAATGGCCGCTCTGGCATACTTCCGTGAAATCCTGCCCCAGAAACGGGCGTCATGTGCAGTGCTCATGGTGGAGCGCTCCTTTGCAATGCGAGCTGACAAAATCTTGGACACTATCCCCTAGTGGCAAATCTCTATCAATTTCCAGTTCTCGCTTTCATCTTGTCCGGGCGCGCCCGGCAACGCCGCAAGCCAGGGCCCAAATCTGCGAGCAATGGCGACCAGCCAAAGCTTTTGTGATGCAGATTAAGTATTGTGTTTCTGGAATTGTGGAATTGGAATTGCTGGAATTGCCGAGATCGAAGAAGGCCAGCCCCGACATCGAGGCGCCGGCTCACGCACGCCAACAACTATCTGATCGTTGAATCGCGACGGCCTTGCGAAAGCGTCTCGACCAAGCCCACAGTCCAGCACATCGGACATCCGCGTAGCGCGACGAGGGCGGCAACGCCCGCGCCCAAGGATAGCCAAGGGTGTGCGGTCTGGTGGACGATGGCCCAAGCGAGCAGCGCCGCCGCAGCTGCGCCGCGCATCAGGTGCGCGCCGAGGAAGGCGCTCCCGAACATGCCGACTCCACGAAAGTACTTCATGTGCTCTCTCGTCCGCTGTCCTTTGTGCCGAGCAGGTATTCGCGCACCAATGCGCGGGCGCGGCGCAGGCGGCTTTTGGCCGCTTCGCGCGTCACGCCGAGCCGCCCGGCGATTTCCCCAATCGTCAGATCTTCGAGATCTCGCAGCAACAGCACTTCGCGATGGGACGGCGAAAGCGACTCGATCGCATTGACCAAGTCCATGCGTAACTCGTCCGGCGGGACCTTTGCGAACTCGCGTGACTCTTCCAGGCTGGCAAGCTCCTCGACTCCGCGCATCAGCATCAGCGCCGGCAGCATGCAAAGGCGGGCGATGACGGTCAGCAGCCAGCCGGCGAGTGCGGCTGGATTGCGGATCGTACCCACGCGCCGGTACACGACGATGAGGGCTTCTTGCACCACATCTTCGATGACCGAGGTGCGGTGGCAATGGCGCCGGGCGTAGCGTCGAATGTCCGGCTGCAGCGCCACCAATAGCCGTGTCAGCGCGTGCCGGTCACCCGACTGTGCCGCAAGCAAGAGATCGTCTGATACGCGCGCCAAGGCGGTCACCCCTTCAGTGGCGCGCGCCCGGCGATGGCGCAGGCAGGGCAATAGCCGAACACGCCGGTGACCAGCGTCACGACACCCGCGCCGCTGAGCAGTAGCCCGAGCGGCGAAGCGTGCAGCGCAACCACGCCGCAGATGAGCATCAGGCCTCCGCCGATCAGCCTGGCCGCCCGCTCCCACCCGCCAACGTTTTTCCTATACCACATGGTTCTGTGCTCCGGTTGGTGACGCGCCGCTATGGCGCATTCACCCAGATAAGAGGGCCCAAACCCGGCGCCGGGGTCGCGGCACAAAAAATAATTTGAGGGGCGGCAGCTTCAGCAGGCTTTCGGCCCTTCGCTGACGCTTCGGGCGTTCGCGGGGCGAAAGGCCCACTGGACCTTTCGCTGATCCTGCTCACCCTGCGCGTTTTTATCACGGCGCCGCAACAAATCCTTCGCGAAAGTTTCGCGCGGCGCACATGTTCGGCCCCTACGCCCCTGTCATTCATTTCCACAACAAGGGGGCAATTTCATGAATCGTCATTCCGGCACGCGCCGTCTTCGCTGTCTCATGCTGTGCGGCGCGGCCGCGCTTTTCCCGGCCCTGCCGGCACAGGCGCAGGACACCGCCCCAGCTTTTGAAGTCACTGTCACCGGCACCCGGCCGATCGCCGAATCGGAAGCGGCGGCGCTGGACACGCAGAAGAATTCCTATTCGCTGGTGACGGTTGCCGCCTCCGACGCGGTCGGCCGGCTGCCCGACCAGAATATCGCCCAGGCCACCGGCCGGTTGCCGGGCATCGCGGTCGAGCGCGACCAGGGCCAGGCCCGCTATATCAGCCTGCGCGGCGCGCCCAATTACTGGACCACCTTGTCCTTCGACGGCATCAATGTCGTCAGCCCCGAAGGCCGCGATGCCCGCTTCGACACGGTGCCGTCCGCCATCGCGTCCCAGATCATCGTTTCCAAGGCGGTAACGCCGGACATACCCGGCGAAACCGTTTCGGGCAACGTCAACATCGTCACCCGTTCGGGCCTGGATTATTCCGGCCTGCATTTCGCCGGCAAGCTGGGCGGCGGCTATGGCACTCTTGGCGATCGCGGCCAGGTCGAAGTCTCGGGCGTGATCTCCAACCGCTATATGACCGGCATCGGCACCATCGGCATTCTGGGCTCGGCCAGCTACTACCAGCGCAACATGGTCACCGACAATTTCGAGATCGACTGGGAGCAGGTGACCCAGGACCAGCGCCCCGGCTTTGCCACCCGCTTCTGGGCCCGCGAATCCGAGAACAAGCTTTACCGCCTGATGCGCCGCAATGCGTCGCTGTCGGGCCGCATCGACTGGCAGCCCACCACCGCCCACACGATTTCGCTGCGCTCGCTCTACACCATCTTCCTGGATGACGAAGCGCGCGACAACTACATCTTCGACATGGACGACCGCCAGGCCGACCTGTCCTCCAGCAGCGCCGCCTGCTCGACGGCGGTGAACCCCACGCCCACCACCACCGGCTATGCCGATGTCTGCATCGGCAATACGCCGCTGCAGGGCACGCTTTATGGCATCGACATCAACCAGCGTTCGACCCTGCGCGCCTTCCGCCAGTCGGTCCTGACCAACACGCTGGAAGGCGATCATCAGCTTTCCGAAGGCTGGCGCCTGATGTGGCTGGGCAATTTCACCGAGTCCAAGGATGACCGTTCGGTGGTGGGCGAAGCGCGCTGGGACAGCCCCTCGACGCGCAACCTGCGCCCGACCGTCACCTACAATTATACCGATCCCAACCGCAATGTGCCGGTGCTGTTCACCACGGTGCAGCTCTCCGGCCCCACCCGCTTCCAGGCCGGCACGCCGGTGACGGCGATCGACAGCTTCACCAAGCCGCTATCGTCCCTGCGCACCTTCAGCGGCATCGACACCACCACCGCCATGACCGCCAGGCTGGCGCTGGAGCACCAGGCGATGCTGTTCGGCGGCGAGATGATCCTCAAGGCCGGCTTCCAGTTCGACCAGCGCACCAAGGTGGCCAATGAGCGGGAAATCAACCTGACCACCGCGCCGCAATTCACCGCAGTCGGCATCCCTACCACCTATGCCTCCTTCTCGCTCGACAAGGCGTTTCTGGGCGCGCTGCCGATGGGCTACACCTTCCGCTATTTCGACATCGACAAGATGCGCACCGTGACCGACGCGGCCAAGTCGAGCTTCGCCTTCACGCCGATCCCGTCCAACAACTACAAGGTGCAGGAACAGGTCACGGCCGGCTTCGTGATGGGCACGCTCGTCTATGACTGGGGTTCGGTGGTGGGCGGCGTCCGCGTCGAACAGCTGCACAATCGCGGCAGCGCCGAAGCGACCATCGGCGCCATCACCGGTCCGGTGTCGGCGCAGGCCGACCACACCCTGGTCTTCCCCAGCCTGCACATCAACTACAATATCGACGACACCAAGAAGCTGCGCCTGTCCTTCAACAGCGGCGCGGCGCGCGCCGATTACGACCAGATGCGGCCCAATGTGGTGGTGAACGACCTCAACCTGACCATTTCGGGCGGCAATCCCGCCGTGAAGCCGGAACGCGCCCAGGGCGTCGATGCCTATCTGGAATGGTATATCGAGCCGCAGGGCTATCTGATGATCGGCGCCTTCTACAAGGAGGTACAGGATGTGCTCTACACCCAGCGCCGCACCTTCGGTTCGAATGCGCTGGATTCGAACGGCATCGACCGTTCGGGTTATGCCTTCTCCGGCATCACCAATGGCGGCGACGGACGCATCTACGGCTTCGAAGCGGCGGCCCAGCTGCAGCTCGAGCCCTGGACCCAAGATCTGGGCCTGCCGGACTGGATGGGCGGCTTCGGCATCAGCGCCAACGCCACCATCAATGACAGCGAAGTGACCAAGCCGGCTTTGGGCGCCATTCCCGCCCGCGAGATGCGCCTGCCCGGCACGTCGGACCTGGTCTACAATCTCGGCGGCTATTACGAGAAATACGGCCTGTCGCTGCGCCTGCAGTATCAGCGCCGCTCCACCTGGATGGACGGCGTTGCCGATACCCTGGCCGATGCCGGCGACACCTTCTGGGCGGCGGATGACGAACTGGATTTCTCGGCCCGTTATGCCGTGAACCCGAACTTCGAGGTTTATTTCGACGCCTCCAACCTGCTCAACCAGCCGGGCCGGCGTTACTCGGAGCCGGGCAACCTGCTCACCGCCACCGGCATCCCGACGCCCTTCACCAACCGCCAGACCATCGAATGGGAGCGCTTCGGACCCCGCTTCAGCGCCGGCGTGCGGGTGACGTTCTAAAAAGGGAAGATGGGCCAATGAAGCGCAGCCTTGCCGTTCTCGCCGCCGTCCTGCTGGGCACCAGCCTGGCAGGACAGGCGCAGCAGGCCCCCGTCACTGCCAATGTCACCGTCAATGTTCCCGCGCGCGGCGAAACCGTGCCGGTGGGCACCGTGGCCGAAGATGCCGCCGACGATCCGGCCATCTGGCGCAATGCGCGCCGGCCGCACGCCAGCCTGATCGTGGCGACCGACAAGCGGGCCGGGCTTTATGTCTATGGCCTGGACGGCAAGGTCCGCCATTTCGTTCCGGCGGGGCGGGTCAACAATGTCGATCTGATCGACATGGGCGGCCAAGGCGTGATCGTCGTCGCCAGCGACCGCAACGATGTCACCAGGGCGCTGCTGCAGCTTTATCGCCTCGACACGGCGGGAGGGAAGCTGGAGCCGCTGGGCGCGGTGCCGGGCGGCGCCGACGAAGCCTATGGCGTCTGTCTGATGCGCGCGGGCGGAAAGCTGCATGCCTTTTCGGTGCTCAAGAACGGCACTATCGAGCAGGTGGCGATCACCCTGGGCAGCCGCAGCACCGCCGGCCTGCCCATCGGCCAGACCGTGCGCAGCCTGAAGCTTCAGACCCAGACCGAAGGCTGTGTCGTCGATCCGCGCAGCAGCACCCTCTATGTCGGCGAGGAGGATCGCGGCATCTGGGCCTTCAGCGCCCGTGCCGATGGTTCGACGCAAGGACGGCTGGTAGCAGCGGTCGATAACGCCCAGCTGGTGGCCGATGTCGAAGGCCTCACCCTGATGCCCAGCGGCGTGGCTGGCGGCTGGCTGATCGCCTCCAGCCAGGGCGACAATGCCTATGCGCTCTTTTCCCTGCCCAGCCTGAAGCCGGCCGGCCGCTTCCGCATCGCCGCCGGCAGCTTTGGCGCCACCCAGGAAACCGACGGCATCGCGATTGCGCCGGGTTCCTTCGGACCGGGCTATGCCGGCGGCCTGTTCGTGGCCCAGGATGGGGATAACGCGCCCGCAGCCCAGAATTTCAAACTGGTGTCATGGTCCGACATTCTCATGGCACTGTCGCGCTAACAGGGAATCCCCATGAGCCTCTCCCGCCGCCAATTCGGCTTTGCCGCCCTCACCACCGTCGCCTTCTCGGGCATGTCGCGCTGGGCGCAGGCCTATGAGGACGCGCCCTATGTCAACGAGATCACCGGTTATGGCCCGCTCAGGACCGATGCCGGCGGCCTGCTCGACCTGCCGGAGGGTTTCTCCTACAGCGTGGTGTCGCGCGCCGGCGATGTGATGGATGACGGCTTCCATGCCCCCGGCAATTTCGATGGCATGGGCTGCTTCGCCGCCGGTCCCGGCAAGATCGCGCTGGTGCGCAATCATGAACTGACCTTCAGCGAGGCGGGTTGGAGCCGTTCGGCGGCGCGCGAAACCGCCGCCCTGCAAAGCCGGCTTGCCGCCATGCCGCATTTCGGCCGCGCCGCCGATGGCCGCGTCGCGCCGGGCGGCACCTCGACCTTGATCGTTGACATGGCGACGGGCCGCCGCGAAAGCGAATTCCTTTCCATCACCGGTACCTCGGTCAATTGCGCCGGCGGCGCCACGCCCTGGGGCAGCTGGCTGACCTGCGAGGAAGCGGTGAATGTCGCGCCGGAAAGCACGCAAAGCCATGGCTGGGTCTTTGAAGTGCCGTCGGCGCAGAAGGGCCTGGTCACGCCACAGCCGATCAAGGGCATGGGCCGCTATCGCCATGAAGCGGCGGCGGTCGATCCCAAGACCGGCATCGTCTATCTGACCGAGGATCGCGACAACAGCCTGTTCTATCGCTACCTGCCCGACGCGCCCGGCGAGCTGGTGAAGGGCGGCCGCCTGCAGGCTCTGGCCTTCGCCAACACAGACATCGAAACCGACAGCCGCAACTGGTACGGCAAGGATTTCGCCCCCGGCTCCAGCCGGGCCGTGCGCTGGATCGACATGCGCGAGGTTGAAAGTCCCAATGACGATCTGCGCGTCCGCGGCCATGCCCGCGGCGCGGTGCAGTTCGCCCGCGGCGAAGGCCTGCATCTGGCGGTGAAGCCCGATGGCTCCTGCGAATTCTATTTCACCTGCACCTCTGGCGGCCCGGCCCGGCTGGGCCAGATCATGCGCTATGTCCCCAGCCCGAATGAGGGCCGCAAGGAAGAGGCCGATCAGCCGGCCCGGCTCCAGCTTTTCGTCGAGTCCACCGATCCGCGCGTCTTCGAATATGGCGACAATCTCACCGTGACGCCGCAAGGCCATCTGGTGGTCTGCGAGGACAAGACCGGCACCAAGGTCAATTATCTGCGCGGCATCGCGCCGTCAGGAAAAATCTATGCCCTGGCGCGCCTGACCATGGATACCGAACTGGCGGGCGCCTGCTTCTCGCCCGACGGACAGGTGCTGTTCGTCAACGCCTATCATCCCGGCATCACCCTGGCGATCCGCGGGCCCTGGAGCCAGGTGCGCGTCTAACGCTGCGCCGCCACCTGTGGCGGCGGCTTCACAGCGCGTTTGTCCATCAGCCAGGCCACCAAGCCTTCCTCGATACCGGGGCCGGTGCGCACATGCGCCCCCGCGCCCCGTTGGAGGCTGGTTTTGGCCATTTCGGGTGATGCGGCGCGAGCAGGATCAAGGGGTTGAGTAGCGCGGGAGTGATTTGAGGGTGTAGTGACAACCCTGGGTATTATAAGCGGCGATTCGAACGCCGGGGCGTTGATCCTGCCCGATTGGCCGGTGGTGCCGCCCATATCGCCTTCCAGTTCCTTAACACCCGCCGGATTGCCGCCGTGCGGAACCCCCCGGTTGCCGATGCGATTGGAATCGATATTGTAGCCCGCAGGCATGGGTGGGCGGCTTCACCGGCACGGGCGGCGGCGGCGCCCGGACTCCAAGTCCTCTTCCCGGCTGGCGGTGGCAGGGCTTAATTTCCTGTCATTTATCCCTTAATCTCATGCGCAAATTCCCAAAACACTTTCGGGAGATTTCGATGAAGCGCGTCGTGCTGGCCTCTTGCCTTGGTCTTGCTTTGATACCGTTTGCACTTCAGGCGCAGACACCCGCGCCCGCCGCCGGTGCTCCGGCTGCCGGTGGCCGCGCCGGCGGCGGTATCGATGTCAGTTCCTTTGCCCGCCAGTTGATTGAAGGCCGGCCTCTCGAAACGCGCCAGCAGGAGAAACCGGATGCCAAGCCGGCCTTCGCCGGCCAGACCCGTGCGCCTTACATCAAGGGCGTGGAGATACAGTACACCACCATCGCTTCGGGGCTCAGCCATCCCTGGGCCATCGCCTTTCTGCCCGACGGCCGCTATCTCGTCACCGAAAAGACCGGCGGCATGCGCATCATCGATCAAAAGGGCAATCTCGGCGCGCCGCTGCAGGGCGTGCCGCCCGTCGCCTACAACGGCCAGGTCGGCCAGCTTGATGTCGTACTGGACCGCAATTTCCGCAGCAACCGGCGCATCATCTTCTCCTACAGCGAACTCAGCGGCGAAAATCAGAGCCTGATAGCGCTGGCGACGGCGCGGCTGGATCTGGCCAAGAACGCGCTCACCGACGTCAATGTGATCTGGCGCGGCCCGCCCAATGTGCGCACCCGCCACCCCAACCAGGGCGGCAAGATCGCGCTCGATCCCAAGGACGGCAGCATCTTTATGTCGGTGGGCGACCGCTCCCTCGTCACGTCAACCTGGGAGGTGGCGCAGAAGCTGGACAATCCCCTGGGCAAGATCATCCACCTGACGGTGGACGGCAAACCCCATCCCAGCAACCCGTTCCTGAAGCAGACCGGCGCGCTGCCGGAAATCTGGTCCTATGGCCATCGCAGTGAAGAGGGCCTGACCTTCGACGCCCAGGGCCGCCTCTGGGTCATCGAACATGGCGCGCGCGGCGGTGACGAGATCAACATCGTCGAAAAAGGCAAAAATTACGGCTGGCCGTATGTGAGCTATGGCATCGAATATTTCGGCGCCACGCTCTTTTCGGGCATCACCCAGCGGGACGACACCGTCCAGCCGGTCTATTATTGGTCGCCCAATATCGCCCCGTCGGGCGCGGTCTTCTATTACGGCCGCATGTTCCCCAGCTGGCATGGCAATCTCCTGATCAGCGCCCTACGCGGCCAGATGGTGGACCGCATCATCTTCAACGCCGACCGCTCCAGGGTGGCGGGCGAGGAGCATCTGCTGTTCGATATCCGCAACCGCCTCCGCGATGTCCGCGTCGCGCCGGATGGTTCGATCTTCGTCCTGACGGATGGGATCGCGTCGACCAACAATCCCAATGCGGGCAAAGTGATCAGAGTAACCCCCAAATAGAGCCTCGACGCGCACACAGGCGCGTGGCGCCGCGCGGTGGACAATGCGAGAAAATCGGTAAGATAGTCCCCGGAGAAATCCGGGGACTTTTTTCTGCACATCGATCCTGCCTTGCTGATCGCCTTTGGCCTGGTCGCCCTGACCGCGCTGGCGGCGCTATGGGCGCGGCGCTGGCACATTCCCCATGCCATCCTGCTGGTGCTGCTGGGACTGGGCCTGTCCTTCCTGCCTTTCATACCCAGGCTGGAACTTGACCCCAATCTGGTACTGACGCTCTTCCTGCCGCCGCTGCTCTACAATGCCGGCGTCGGCATGAGCTGGCGCGGCTTTAAGGAAAATCTGCGCCCCATCCTGCTCCTGGCGGTGGGCGCGGTGATCTTCACCGCCGCCTGCGTCGCCGGCCTGATGCATTTTCTGTTCGGGTTGCCGCTGGCGGTAGGCTTTGTGCTTGGGGCGGTGGTCTCGCCTCCCGACGCGGTGGCGCCCATGGCCATCGCCCGCCGCTTTGCTCTTCCCAACCGCATCCTCACCATCCTGGAAGGCGAAGGGCTGGTGAATGACGCCACCGCCCTGATCCTGTTCAGCTTCGCGGTGGCTGCGGTCACCCAGGGCCAGGGTTTTTCTTTCGCGACCGCCAGCCTCTCCTTTGCCGTGATCGTGGCAGGCGAGCTGGCCTGGGGCTTGGCTGTCGGCTGGGGCGGCCTGGTGCTGCGCCGCTGGGCGCAGGAAACCCGGGTGGAGATTATTTTCGCGCTGCTCACGCCCTTCGTCGCCTTCTGGGTGCCGCACGCGTTGGGTGGTTCGGGCGTGCTGGCGACGGTGGCCGCCGGCCTGTTCGTCAGCTGGAACGGCCGCCGCTACATCTCACCCGCGACCCGTCTGCAAGGCTTCTTCGTCTGGGACCTGATCACCTACCTGATCGAAGGCCTGATCTTCCTGCTGACCGGGCTGCAGGCGCGGATCGTGGCCGAAACCCTGGAGCTGGGCGAATGGGAGACCCTGGCTTTCGCCGCCACCGCCGTGGTTGTCGCCATTATCCTGGTGCGCTTCATCTGGGTCTATCTGGCGACCTGGCTGCCCCGCGCCCTCTCGCCGGCCTTGCAGGCGCGCGATCCCATGCCCAACTGGCGCTATACCTTCATGGTCGCCTTCACCGGCATCCGTGGCGTGGTCTCGCTGGCGGCGGCGCTGTCCATTCCTCTGCTGGCGGGAGGCGAGCCCTTTCCCGAGCGCGGTCTTTTATTGCTGGTCACCTTCGCGGTGATCGTGGCGACCCTGGTGGGCCAGGGCCTTACCCTGCCCTGGGTGATCCGGGCGCTGGACCTGGAAGGCGATGGCCGGCGCGAAGCCGAAACCGCCAAGAAGCGGGAGATCACCGCCCGCCTCGCCAGTATCGATGCGGCGCTGGCGCGGCTGGATACGCTGGAAGGCGCGGTTTCTTCGCCCGACACGGTGGCGGCGCTGAAGCGCCGCCATGCCGACCGGCGGGCCTATTTCGTCGCCGCCTGCCAGGATCTGGGTGGCGACGGCGCCATGATCGGCAATTCGGCGGCGCTGCAGGTGCAGTTCGTCGAGGCCGAACGCGCCAGCATCGCCGACCTCTATGCCCGGGGCGAAATCGGCGACGATGCCCGGCGGCGGATCGAGCGGGAACTGGACCTGGAGGATTCCAGGATCCGGCACAGCGCCGAATCCGGCGCTGGCAGAATGGTTTAGGTCTGTCTGCGCCAGACCAGCATGCGGCTGGTCATGATCTGAACGGTTTCGCCATTCTGATTGCGGGTTTCGCATCTGACCGTGACGAAACCCCGTTCCGGCCGTGAACGAGAGGGCGTCACCGCCAGCACTTCACTGACGACGGTCAGCACATCGCCCGGCCGCGTCGGCCGGGGCCAGGTGAGTTCACCGCCGGCGCCGATCAGTCCGCCCGACAGCCGCATGCCGGATTCTACCAAGAGCTTCATGGTGATGGCGGCCGTGTGCCAACCCGAAGCAGCAAGCCCGCCGAAGAAACTCTTCTGGGCCGCCGCCTCGTCGAGATGAAAGGGTTGCGGATCGAACTGATACGCAAAGGCCTTGATGGCTTCCACCGTCACAAGGTGACTGAAGCTGGTGAAGCTCTGACCCACCATGAGGTCTTCCAGATGCAGGTCTGTCACCATCGCAACACCCTTTTCAAAAAATCTTCACGAGTCCGACATTGGCGACTCGCCTGTATCGACAAAGGCGCGTAGGATTTTTTGCGCATTACCAAGTCCGCACGCCGGACCCGCAAACGACCCTAAACATAAGTGAGAGGATGATCATGGCAGCGAAGAAGAAAGCCAAGAAGGCGAAGAAAGCCAAAAAGCCCGCCAAGAAGGCCGGCAGGAAGAAGGCGGGCAAGAAGGTCGCCAAGAAATCGGTAAAGGCCAAGAAGAAGGCCAAGCCGGCGAAGAAGGCCGCCAAGAAGCCGGCAAAGAAGAAAGCCAAGACCAAGAAGAAGTCCGCACCCGCCCTGGCGCCGGAAGCGATGGCGCCGATCGTGGGCGTTCCGGTTCTGCCGTAAGCCGGCAACCCTCCTGAAGAACAGGCCCGCCGCAGTGATGCGGCGGGCCTTTCTGTTTCCCACCCTTCTATTCAAAAAATCTGGTCCATCCGAAAAGACTGGAACAAAGCGCGCCGCCACCCGTTGCCCGGAAGGTTTCAAGGCATTGAAAGGACGGGACATGGCTGCCAGGAAGAAGAAAGCGAAGGCGTCGAAGAAGGCGGTGAAGCGCACCAAGGCAAGGAAGGCCCCGGCGAAAAAGACCAGGAAGACCAGGAGCAAGGCGGCGCGCGGCGCCAGGCCGGCAAAGAAAAGCAAGGCGTCGAAAAAGGCCGCGGCCCGCAAGCCCGCAAAGAAGGCGCCCGCCCGGAAAAAGAAACAGACCGTGGGTGAGGGCGACTATGAAGCCAGCCGCACCTTCCTCAAGGACCAATCGGATTTTGTGAAAGAGAACAAGGCCAGGATCCCGGAGCTGGGCCGGGACGCCCGCGCCGCACTGGAGGGTTCGGAGGGCCCGGCCCTGCTGGCGGCGGAAGCCGAGGCCAGGAGCCATTCGAAAAGTGAGGAGCGACCCGAATAGGGGAAAATCGGTTCAGTGGACCGATTTGAGCGACGCGCCTTCGGCTAGAGCAAAATCCGATCTGATTGAATCGGCCGGGATTCCCGGGATTGGCGAATCGTGATTCAAGCTGCTGGCTGGGCAGGAGGCCAGCAGCGATGGCGCGACCCTATTCCTTGGATTTGCGAGAGCGGGTTGTTGAGGCGATTGAAGGGGGCCTATCGTGCCGAGAGGCGGCGGAGGTCTTTGGCGTCAGCGCGAGTACGGCGATAAAGTGGATGCGCCGGCACCATGACAGCGGCAGCGTGGCGGCCCGGCCGATGGGCGGGGATCGTCGTTCGCGGCTTGGCGGGGAGCGATCCTTCATCGAGGAGCGGCTCGATGCCGTCAGCGATCTGACGATTGAAGAGCTTCGCGACGCGTTGCGGGATCGCGGGATCGCGGTCGGCTATGGCACGGTCTGGCGCTTCCTGGCCAAAGAGAAGATCACGCTTAAAAAAAACCGTGCACGCCAGCGAGCAAGAGCGGCCTGACGTAGCCGCAGCCCGCGCCGCCTGGAAGGCCGAGCAGGTATCGCTCAATCCGGCCAAGCTGGTCTTTATCGACGAGACGGGAGCTTCGACCAAAATGACGCGGCTTTACGCACGCGCCAGACGAGGCCGACGTGCGCTCGGCCGGGTTCCCTGGGGCCATTGGAAGGTCGTCACCTTCGTCGTCGCTCTGCGCCTGGACGGCATGGTGGCCCCCTTTGCCATCGACTGGGCCATGAACGCTGCTACCTTCATCGAGTATGTCCGCCAATGCTTGGTGCCGACGCTGAAACAAGGCGACATCGTCGTCCTGGACAACCTTCCCGCCCACAAACCGGACGAGGTGCGCGAACTCATCGAAGCCGCAGGGGCCGAATTGCGCTATCTGCCGCCCTACAGCCCCGACCTCAATCCCATCGAGCTGTCCTTCGCAACTTTGAAGGCCCATCTGCGCAAAGCCGCAAAACGATCAGTCCCGGACGTCATCAATGAAATCGGAAGGGCAATCCCACTCTGCAAGCCTACCGACTGCCAAGGCTACTTCAAAAAAGCAGGATACGCGTCAACATGATCGGATTTTGCTCTAG
>DATFFI010000180.1:0-4361 GCA_035250225.1 Rhizomicrobium sp.
AGGCGCCCCGATATCGGAATGAAGATAGCCAAACTGATCAAATAGGATGTCAGGGCAATAGACAGGCTGGGGGCCGAAACACCCAGCTCGCGCGCCATGCCGGGCAGCGCTGTCGCCAACACAGTACCGTCCAACTGCTCCATGAACATCGCGGCCCCGACGATCAAGGCGATGGTGCGGAAATGGGGTTTGGCGGACATGGCGGACCCGTTTAGAGCAAGTTGGGACCAGATTGAACCACTGCGCCGGAGGGATTTTGTGGCGTGGGCAGGAGAAAGGCGCGGCCCGTATCGGGGAATACGGGCAAGCCTTTCGACGAACCCACGACGCAAAAGACCCCGGCCCTTCGGGTTGGGTTGCGGCGGGCGCCCGCGGCGTCGCCGTGCTCGACCGTATTCCCCGATACGCCCTTCGCACGTCGGTACGCTGTCGCTACCGACCCTGGCGGATCGCCTCGCCGCAACCCAACGCAGTTGCTTCAATCTGGTCCCAACTTGCTCTAAGCCCGCCCTTGCCGAGGCGCAAGGGCCGGTTTTGAAGGGATTTAACGGCCATTGGAGACCAGCAGATCGCCGAGAACCCCGCCATATCGCAGAAAGCCGCCGGGGCTCTCCGCCGCCCTATTTAGTAATCATAGTCGTACCGATAGCTCCCACGATAGGCCGGCGGGGGCGGCGGCGGTGGGCCATAATCATACCGGTCGTAATAGCGGTCGCGCTGGGACGCGGCGGCAATGGCGCCCAGGGCAAACAAGCCGATGCCAAGACCTATCAGAGCTCCGGTGTCATGCCCGCGGCCGTGCCAGCCGTGATGGTAGCCGCCATGTCCACCGCGATGAAAACGCTGCGCGGACGCGGGCACGGCGCCCAGCAGCGACAGGGCTAAAGTGGCGCAAATCAGACGTTTCATCATGACCTTGGTCCTTTCATCAGCGGCGCGAACCCCGCGTCGTTGGCAAGACCCTGACAGGACGTCCATGAACGCAGGCTGAACCGTTCCGTTTGCCGGCATACAGGTTCCCCAAATGACGAGGAACCCGCGAAAGAAAAGGGCCCCCGTTTCCGGGAGCCCCTGTTCTGTCCGATGATCGCTTCCGCGCGTCTCTAGAAGTTGAAGCGGACGCCGAGGCGGACTTCGCGGCCCAGATAGTCGTATTGCGTGACGGAGTGGGTGGGACCGCCATTGTTCTGGACGGCGCCGTTATAGGACGGCACCATCTGCGGCGGTATATTCAGAAGATTGTCCACCGCGGCGAAGAATTGCCAGTTATCGTTGAAGTCATAGGAAGCGCGCAGATCCAGATACGCGGTCGGATCGACGTTGAACACATCGTCCGAGACCACGAACCGATCCGCCGCGGTCGCCCGGTTGCCGGTGTTCCAGAAATTGTTGAGAATGGCGCTGCCGAACCAACGCACCTGGGTTGTGAAGGAGTATGGGCCGGTTTTGTAGTTCGCCGACAGCAGTCCCCTCCATTTCGACGCGCCTGAGGCGTTTGACGGACCGCCGGCGCCCAGCACGCCGGCATAGTTGTTGACGGGCACGTCGGGCGCATCCAGCGTGATCTCGTCCACATAGTTGGCGTTGAACGACAGCGTCAGTGTGTCGTTGTCCCACAACTCCGTGGCATAGCTGGCCTGGATATCCATGCCCGAGGTCCGCAGCGAGTTGAGATTAAGCGGCTGACGGTTGATGATGTTCAGAGCGCCGCCCGGCCCGCCGAACACATATGCGGCACACAACGGATTGTTGATGTTCTTCGTGCAGGCGTCCAGGATCGCGTTGAAGTCGATGGTATTGATCTGGCCCGTAAGGTTCACATTGTACCAGTCCAGCGAGAAAGTGAATCCCGGAATCCATCGCGGCGTCAGGACGATGCCGCCCGAGATGGTGCGCGCGGTCTCAGGCGCAAGCGTGGGATTGGGAAGCAAGTTGCGGACGCAGTTCCCGGTAATGCCAGTCTTGGGATCGCGGCAGTTGCCGGTGCTGACGGCCGTCCCGAACAGATCGTTGATCGTAGGGGCGCGGATATCCACCGACCAGACGGAGCGCAGCTTGATGTCCTCGATGAGCTGGCTGGTGAAGCCCAGCTTCCAGGTCTCGACCAGGCCGGAGGTGGAATAGTCGGTGATGCGCCCGGCGGCGTTGAAGTCCAACGACTGCACGAAGGTGTCCTTCAGGATCGGGACGTCGACTTCCAGGAAACCCTCCCTCACATTCACGTTCGAAGAGGGGAAGTTGGTGTAGTTGCCCACCGCATAGCCGGCACGATCGCCAATCGTCGAGGCGACAGTCTTGCCGGCTTCCTTGCGGTAATGGAAACCGAACGCGACATGGATGTCGCCTGCGGGCAGCGCCCAGGGCAGCTTGCCCTGCATGGACGCCTCGAACACATCCATATTGAGCGTCATGTTCTGAAAGCTCTGCTCGTTGTTTCCGGGAACGTTTCCGGTCGCATAGCGGATGGCCGCCGCGCTGGCGACGCCTTCCCCGAACACATTCAGGGGAACGCAGCCCGGCGACGCCGTCACTGTGGCGGTACCGACGCCATCGGTGACGGGTGTGCCCGTCAACGTCGAGCGGCAAACGATGCTGCCCAAAGCGAGGCCGGACGTGCCGCGATTGGCAGGCGTGACAAGCACCGCGTCCTGGGCGGCTTTCACATTGGCTCTGATCGCAATGCCCAGGGTGCGGACCGAAAAGCGCGTCTGGGAATGCGAGATATAGCTGTTCCAAAGCCAGTCTTCACCCAGCGATCCTTCCAGGGTGAAGACGCCGCGCATGATCTGGCGGCGATTGAGGGTCGTCGCCGGCGCCAACGCATTCGCGGCCTGTCTGGTATAGGTCTCGCCGGTGGAGGTATAGTTGTTGAAGTTGTTGGCGTTGAGCGTGCCCAAGTTGAAGGAAGCGATCCCGCCCGCGACCATGGCGTCACGGACCTGGGCCGGGAGGAAGGCATTGTCCGCCTTGATCACCAGGGCCGAACCGGTCTGCTGCAAGGATTGGGCATCGCCCTTGCCGGTGAAATAGCCGTAATTCAGCTGTACGGAGGCCTTGATCGTATCGGTCAGCTTGTACGAGCCGTGGGCGAACAGGGTGTAGGTGGTGTTGGGCCCGCCGATGGTCTGCCAGGGTGCTTCGCTGTCCCGGTCGGTCAACGACCCGCCATTGGAAAGCACACCGGCGGTGATATTGCCGAAAGTCACCTGCTCCACCCTGCCGTTTTCAACGAACCTGATGCCACGCAGGGCATTGGCCGGCGCGCGCGAGGCAAGGGGGACGCTGGTGCCGCCGGCGGGGCTGGACGTGATCAGGCCGCCCATGGTCGAATTCGCCAAGCCGACATGGTCGGCAAGGACGAATTGGGGGTTGGCGTTGCTTGTGCCAGCACCCGGGTTCGGGTTCGAGACCAGAAAGGTGCCGCGATACCATTTTTGCTCGATCAGCAGGACGGTGTCGGGACGCTTGTTATAGCTGGCCGCCACCTCCAGATGGCCGCGGTCGCCGAAGAAATTGCTGCCCCAGACCGCGTCCGCGGAAATGGAGCGGACAAGGCCGCTTGTGGTCTCGCCGCCCTGCACCTTTCCTTTGAAGCCGACGAAATTCTTGTCGATCACAAAATTGACGACGCCGGCCACCGCGTCGGAGCCCCAGGCGGCCGAAGCGCCGCCGGTGACAACATCCACGCGGGAGATGATGGCGCTGGGCAAGGTCGTAGTGTCCACGCCACCGGTCAGGTTGGAGTTCACGATACGCTGGCCGTCGAACAGAATCAGGGTGCGGTTGTTACCGAGATTGCGCAGATTGAGCAGGTTTGCGCCCGCATTGCCCGTATTGGCCGAACCCTGCGAGGCGCCGAAGGAGGTCGGATTAGAATTGACCTGGGGCAATTGCCGTATCGAGTCAGCGATGTGGCCGTAGGCGTTGCTCTGCAGCTTCTCGGTATCCACCACCGTCACCGGGGTCGGCGCTTCAAAACCGCCGATCGAAATGCGCGACCCGCTGACGACGACCGACTCCACATTGTCGGCCGGTTGCTGCGCCTGCGCGCTTACCGCCAACGCGGTGAAAATAGCGGCTGACGAGCAGCCAAGCATAAGCTTCTGCACCAGATTGTTCATGCATTCCCCCTGGATTCTGTTGTTCTGTTTTTTTGTTCTGCTTTTCCCCGACACTGTTCATAATGTTGGAACAATATGAACAGTGCCCACCGATTATGAAACAATCTGTGGCGTGATTGAGAAAATGTCAATGTGCGCACGATGACCTGCGCTGCGGTAAGGTTTGTCAACATCGCGCGACCGCTGTGCTGCGGCGCAGAACATGTTTGAAGCGGAAGACCGAGAAAGGCACAACCTTGG
>DATFFI010000181.1:0-3215 GCA_035250225.1 Rhizomicrobium sp.
CGGGATTGTTTTTCGCCATTGCCAGTCCGACCCCGTTCGCCCCGGAAGAAGGGTCTATCGTCGGCGCCAAGATCGCCTTGCAGCGCACCGCCAAGGTCAATCTGGAAATGGCGTTGCTGGCGGACGGCGTTCCGCCGGACCAGGTCTACAAGCTGCTCGCCACGCCGGAGGGCGTCCACCGCGCCTTCGCCAAGCTGGACACCATCAAGCACAATATCGTCTGGTGGAGCGGCGCCAAGGAACCGCTGACGCTTCTGCGGAGCGAAGACGTGAAAGTCGCAACCGCCCTGACAGGCGAAGTGCATGGTGCGATGGCGGGCGCCGATCTGGTGCTGCAACAGCAGCAATTCTATGAAGCCGATGTGCTGGCGATCCCGCGCGGTACACCCAAGAAGGAGATGGCGCTGGACTATCTGCGCTATGCCACCGGCTCGGCGCCGCTGGCCGGCATGACGCGCTTCGCCCCCTTCACGCCGCCGCGCCGTTCGTCGCTGCCGCTGGTCGAGAAACTGCCGCCTTCGCCGACGCGCGATTTTGTGCTGTTGCAGAAGGGCGCATTGGAAAAGTCCTTCGCGGTGGACAGCAGCTGGTGGCATGAGCATGGCGCGCCGCTGGAAGCGCGCTTCCGCATCTGGATGGGCGCCTGATGCTGGGCTATGCGCTCCGCCGCCTGCTGGGCGCCATCCCCACCCTGTTCATCATCATTACCATCACCTTCTTCATGATGCGGCTGGCGCCGGGCGGGCCGTTCGATGCCGAGCGGCGGCTGCCGCCCGAGATCGAAGCCAACGTCAAGGCCGCCTATGACCTCGACAAGCCGCTGGTCACCCAATACGGCCTCTATTTGGTCCGGCT
This sequence comes from Rhizomicrobium sp., assembly GCA_035250225.1. GTDB lineage: Bacteria > Pseudomonadota > Alphaproteobacteria > Micropepsales > Micropepsaceae > Rhizomicrobium. Next base: position 856 of record DATFFI010000181.1, read on the forward strand.
GGTGCAGGGCGATCTGGGCCCCAGCTTCAAGAACAAGGATTTCACCGTCTCCCAGCTGATCGGCGCGGGCCTGCCGGTCAGTATCACACTGGGCCTTCTGGCGATGGGGTTGGCGCTGCTGGTGGGATCGACACTGGGAACCTTGGCGGCCTTGCGGCAGAACCGATGGCAGGATTATTCGGTGATGACCCTGGCGATGGTCGGCGTCACCATTCCCGCTTTCGTCACCGCGCCCATCCTGACGCTGGTCTTCGGCGTCTATGGCATCCATCTCTTCGGCTATGAGTTTACCCTGCCCGTGAGCGGCTGGGGCGGCGGCGCGATCCGCAACCTGATACTCCCGGTGGTAACGCTGTCGCTGCTCCAGATCGCGGTCTTCGCTCGCCTGACGCGCGGCAGCATGGTTGAGATCTTGCGCAGCAACTATATCCGCACCGCCCGCGCCAAGGGCGTGCCCGAGCATCGCATCGTACTGCGCCATGCCCTGCGCGCCGCGGCGCTACCGCTGGTGAGCTATGCCGGTCCGGCGACAGCACAGATTCTCACTGGCTCGCTGGTGGTGGAGCAGATTTTCGGCCTGCCCGGCATCGGCCGCTATTTCGTGATGGCGGCGCTGGATCGCGATTACACCATGGTGATGGGCGTGGTGGTGGTCTATGCCGGCCTGATCATCGCGCTGAACTTCATCGCCGACATTCTTTATGCCGTGCTCGATCCGCGGGTGAGGCTGGCATGATCGATCCACTTGCCAAGGCCGAAACGCTGGAACGCGCCGTCAAGGGCCGCAGCCTCTCGATGGACGCCTGGGGCCGCCTCAAGCACAATCGCGCCGCCATGGCCAGCATCGCCGTCCTGGCGCTGATGACCCTGATGGCGATCTTCGCGCCCCTCCTTTCCGCTTATCGCTATGACGAGGTCAACTACGACCTGATCACCTGCGCCCCCAGCTGGTGGCCCGGATCCTCCACCTGCATCGCCCCCGATCATATTTTCGGCACCGACGCGGTTGGCCGCGACCTGTTTGTGCGGGTGCTCTATGGCGCGCGCATGAGCCTGGCGGTGGGCCTGGTCGCCACCCTGGTGTCGCTGCTGATCGGCGTGCTTTACGGCGCCACGGCGGGCTATCTGGGCGGACGCATCGACGCACTGATGATGCGTATTGTCGACATCCTCTATTCCCTGCCCTTTATCTTCTTCGTCATCATCCTGATGGTGGTGTTCGACCGCAACCTGATCCTGCTGTTCGTCGCGGTGGGCGCGGTGGAATGGCTGACCATGGCCCGGATCGTGCGGGGCCAGACCCTGAGCATCAAGCAGAAGGAATTTATCGAGGCGGCGCGTGCCGCCGGCGTTTCCGGCTTCGGCATCATCCGCCGCCATATCATTCCCAACACGGTGGGGCCGGTTGTGGTCTATGTCACCCTTACCGTGCCCACCGTGATTTTGGTCGAGAGCTTTCTCTCCTTCCTGGGGCTGGGGGTGCAGGAGCCGCTGACCAGCTGGGGGACGCTGATCTCTGAAGGCGCGGCGCAGATGGAAATCGCGACCTGGACGTTGGGCTTCCCGGCCCTGTTCATGGCGGTGACCCTGTTCTGCTTCAATTTCATCGGTGACGGGCTGCGCGACGCCCTCGACCCGCGCGACCGGTGACATAATGACGAAGTTGCTGGAAATCACCGACCTGGATATCCGCTTCGATACGCCTGACGGCGAGGTGCATGCTGTGAAAAAAGCCAGCCTGGCCATCGAGGCCGGCCAGTGCCTGGGCGTGGTGGGGGAAAGCGGCTCGGGCAAGAGCCAGCTGTTCCTGGGCGCTTTCGGCCTGCTGGCCGCCAATGGCCGCGCCACCGGCAGCGTCAGATTCCGCGGCGAAGAAATATTGGGCGCCGCGCCCCGGCGCCTCAATGCCTTGCGCGGCGGGGCCGTCACCATGATTTTCCAGGACCCGCTGACGGCTCTGACGCCGCACATGACGGTGGGCCGGCAGATCGTCGAAGCCCTAGTCCTGCATCGAAAAGTTTCGGCCGGTGACGCGCACAAGCGGGCCTGCGAGATGCTGGATTATGTCCGCATCCCGGAAAGCGAGCGGCGCATGAAGCAATATCCGCATGAATTGTCGGGCGGCATGCGCCAGCGGGTGATGATCGCCATCGCCACCATCACCGGCCCCGAACTGATCATCGCCGACGAGCCGACCACCGCCCTGGATGTCACCGTGCAGGCGCAGGTGCTCGAGGTGCTCCTCGACATCAAGGACGAGATCGACTCCGCCATCATCCTGATCACCCACGACCTGGGAGTGGTCGCCGGCCTGGCCGACCAGGTGATGGTGATGTACGCCGGCCGCCAGGTGGAGATGG
>DATFFI010000182.1:0-8311 GCA_035250225.1 Rhizomicrobium sp.
CCCAGCTAGCGTTAGCCAGGCCCGCGGTGATGGCCGGCAGGCCGTCGAAAATCAGCGCCATGATCAACAGCGGGGGCGCGGCGAAGAGGCTGGACCACACGACGTAACCCAGCATGTTCACCCGGCCGCTGAGGCGCGCAACATGATTGCCACCGGCCCAGCCCGCTGCCGCGACCAGCACCAGCATCACGCCCAGCGGCGTCGCGTCCTGGCCGCCATGGGCGACGATGATGCCAAGGCCGGAGACCGCCAGCGCCAGCGCGCCCCACTGGAACAGGTGCACGCGCTCGCCGGCCAACGCGATGGACAGGCCGATGGTCATGAAGACCTGGCTTTGCACCACCAGCGAGGCCAGGCCAGGAGAAATATGGCCGCGCAGCGCGACATAGAGAAAGCCGAACTGTACTGCCCCGATCATCAGGCCATAGCCCGCCAGGTGAGCCCAGGGCACGGCAGGCCGCCGGATGAAGAAGGCGGCGGGCAGGAAGACGAAGAAGAAGCGCAGGAAGGTGAGGAAGAGGGGCGGCAGCTCGCGCAGGCCCAACTTGACCACGGTGAAATTGCTGCCCCAGACCGCCATCACGACAAGCACAAGCAGCAGGTGGCGGAACGGCAGGACTTTCATGGCCCGAACCTATGCCTGGGGTTTGCGGGCGACAACCGCCTCCCGCGCACGGCAGGCTCACTATGCTTTCATATCTTGCCCAACCGGCCGAGCTCGACAAGATGGCGATGTGAGCAGAAGTGGATTCCTTTCGGCGGTGACCGCAGCCGTCCTTTTCGGGGTCGGCGGCACCGTCGCTCAATTCCTGTTTCAGCAGCGCGGTGTCAGCATCGACTGGCTGGTGACGATGCGGCTGTTGTGCGCCGGCCCGGTCCTGCTGCTGGTCTCGGCCCTGCAGGGACGCGATGTCCTGGCGATCTGGCGGACCCACACTGTGGGCATTGTCCTGTTCGGCCTGCTCGGCATGATGCCGGTGCAATATACCTTCATGGCGGCAATCGGCGCTTCCAACTCCGCCACCGCCACGATCCTGCAATTCACCGCGCCGGCCATGATCGCGGTCTGGTTCGTCCTGATGGCCTGGCGCCTGCCGGATGGCCGCGCCCTGGTGGCCATCGCATTGGCGACGCTGGGGGTTTTCTTCCTGGTAACGCATGGCAATCCGGGTGTGCTGTCCATATCCGTGCTGGCGCTGTTCTGGGGCCTGGCCAGCGCCGTCGCCGCGGCCTTCAACTCCATCCAGCCGGCACGCCTGCTCAAGGAGTATGACGCGGCAACCGTTGCGGGATGGGGCATGGTGGTCGGTGGGCTGGCACTTTCCGTTGTGCGTCCGCCCTGGACCGTGGAAGGAAACTGGGACGCCACCGCCTATGCATTCCTTGCCTTCGTCATTCTTCTGGGCACGCTGGTAGCGTTTTATCTCTCTCTCAATGCGGTCCGCCTGATCGGACCACAAAGGACCAGCCTGCTGATGTGCGTTGAACCCTTGTCCGCGACGCTGTTGGCGGTGTTGTGGCTGGGCGTCTCCTGGGGCGCCATGGACTGGTTGGGCATGGCGTTCATCCTGGCTACCATCGTGCTGCTGTCGCGCGAGCAGACCAAAGAGACGCAAGCCGAGAAAGTGACCTAGGCCTGCGCCGGAACCCAGCGGCAGCAGGCGGGTGGTGGAACTTTTCGGAACCGACAGGCTGCCAACCAGGCCGGGCGAGCGCGCCATTTACCGGGGCTACCCGCCGCTTGATCATGTCCAAAGCCCTATTTGACCGCTTTCGCACGATTCTGGAAGCTCGCCGGGCCCGGTAAAGCTTGCTCCGGCCAGCGCGCTTGGTAAATTGTGCAGGCTGTCCTGTGGGCCTTACCGAATGCGCAAACTGATGATCGCGGCGGGTGCGCTGCTGGTCTTTCTCGCCCCGCCTCTGGCGGGTTCCGCGCAGCAGGCGGATAAAGCCCGGCTGGCCTATTTCCAGGAACGCAACATCTTCAAGTCGGGCCTGACGGCCGCCCACACCATTGCGCTGACCTTCGACGATGGTCCGCACACCAACACCCTGGCGGTGCTGGATGCGCTGCGCGAGATGAACGTCAAGGCGACCTTCTTCATCGTCGGGCAACAGGCGCGGCGCTATCCCGGCGTGCTGTCCCGCATCGCCGCCGAAGGCCATCTGCTGGCCAATCACAGCGCCACCCATGCCCAGCTCACCCAGCGCTATGCCGATGAACCGCGGCTGCTGCTGAATCAGATCCGCGATGTCGACAGCCAGATCGCGCCGCTGATGAAGCCGGAAGACAAGCTTTACTTCCGCGCGCCCTATGGCGCGTGGCGCCGCGGTCATGCCGCCATCCTCAATGCCGATGCGCGGCTGCGCCATTATGTCGGCCCGATCTACTGGGATGTGGGCGGGCAGATGTCGATGTCACGCGACGGCTATGTGATGGCGGCGGCCGACTGGGAATGCTGGCGCATCGGCTGGAAGCCGCAGACTTGTGCGAAAGGGTATTTGCGCGAGATCCGCCGCAAGGATGGCGGCGTGGTGCTGATGCACGCCATCCACGTCAATTCGGCCGCCCTGGTGCGGGCGGTGGTGCCGGCGCTGATCGAGGAGGGCTATCAGTTCGTGCGCCTCGACCAGATGCCGGAGTATCGGCAGTACGAGACCCCGGTGCCGAACGACTATCTGGGCATGGCGGACGCCCGCTCCCCGCAACTGCTGGCCCGCTTGGGCGAGGTGAAATAACCGCAACTTTGGCGGGCATTTTTGGCCTTGAACGGCGAAAAAACGCCCGGAAAAAGCCATTCGCCTGAGGCGCGAACCGTGATAAGAAGCCCGCCAAACATAACGGGGAGAAATTCATGCGCCACGCCAATCTCATCGCCGCGTCCGTCTTCGCCATCGCCATCGCGACGCTCGCCGCTTGCAATCCGCCGGCGCCGACGGGCGCCTCGAAGGAGGAAGTCGATAAAGCGGTGGCGGACGCACGCGCCGCAGACGTCGCCGAGGCGACCAAGGTCCATGCCGACGCCGGCCCCGCCGTCTACTTCGTCAACCTCAAGGACGGCGACACCGTCACCTCGCCCTTCCGCGTCGTGTTCGGCGTCTACGGCAAGGGCGTCGCGCCCGCCGGGGTCGACAAGCCCGACACCGGCCACCACCACCTCCTCGTCGACACCGAGCTCTCTGACGAAGAAAAGAAGTTCGCTATCCCGAACGATGCCCAGCACATCCACTTCGGCACCGGCGCCACCGAGCGCGTCCTCGAGCTCCCCGCCGGCCAGCACACGCTCCAGCTCGCCTTCGGCGACATGAACCACGAACTCCACAAGCCCAGCCCTCTCATGTCGCAGAAGATCACGATTACGGTGAAGTAATCGACCGGGCCGATCGGCGGGGCCGGTGGCCGCGTCGACTGCGCGGCGATCAAGTAATCAACGGTGCGCCCCCTCCGGCCGGCCGTGGTGGCCGCACCGCCCAACAGGCACGTGGCAACATTGTGAAGAACGGCCGTCATCCCCTTGGGATGGCGGCCCTTTTCTTTTGGACCGGGCAGGCCCGGTATGCTGTGGACAGGGCCCTGACAGGTAGGGTACCGCTCTGCCAGGGGCTTTAAGGTCGGCGCGCGATTCACGCGCCGATTTCAAGAGGGGTTCATGCTGCGCTTCTTCCAGGCCTTGATGCCGCGCGAAGACAAGTTCTTCGGGCTGTTCGACGCCCACGCCAAGACCCTGGTGTCCGGCGCCGAGGCCCTGCGGGACCTGCTCTCGGGTGCCGCGCCGGTGGCCGAAGGCTGCCGCCGCATCCTGGCGCATGAGGACGAGGCGGACCAGATCGCCCGGGACGTGCTGCAGAGCGTCCGCCGCTCCTTCATCACCCCCTTCGACCGCGGCGATATCAAGGACCTGATCGGACTGCTCGACGATTCCATCGACCAGATGCAGAAAACGGCCAAGGCCATCACCATGTTCGAGGTCGACCGCTTCGAGCCGCATATGCGCCAGATGGGCGACATCATCCTGCGCTGCGCCGAGATGACGGTGGAGGCCGTGGGTCTTCTGGGCGAGATGCGCGAGAAATCGGCCCGCATCAACGCCATCGCCGAAGCCATTACCAAGCTGGAGGAGCAGTCCGACGAGATCACCGACGCCGGCCTGAAAGCCCTGTTCCTGGCCCATCGCGACAGCAACGCCATGGCCTTCATCATCGGCAACGAGATCTACGATCACCTGGAGAAGGTGGTCGACCGTTTCGAGGACGTGGCCAACCGGATCAGCGGCATCGTGATCGAGCAGGTCTGACGTGAGCCTGCTGCTCATCTTCCTGATCTTCGTCGCGCTGCTCTTCGATTTCCTCAACGGCCTGCACGACGCGGCCAATTCCATCGCCACCATCGTCTCCACCCGCGTGCTGTCGCCGCGCGCCGCCGTGGTCTGGGCCGCCTTCTTCAATTTCATCGCCTTCCTGTTCTTCGGCCTGCATGTCGCGGCCACCATCGGCACCGGGATCGTCTCGCCCGCCATCATCAGCGACCAGGTGATCTTTGCCGCCCTGACGGGAGCGATCGTCTGGAACGTGGTCACCTGGCTGGCCGGCATTCCGTCCTCATCCAGCCATGCCCTGATCGGCGGCCTGGTGGGCGCCGGCCTCTGCGCCGGCGGCTTCAATGCCGTGGTCTGGCAGGGTCTTTCCAAGACCGCCGCCGCCATTGTGATGTCGCCCATGACCGGCCTGGTCCTGGCGCTGCTCCTGACTCTGATTGTGGCCTGGTCCTTCCGCCGCGTCTCGCCCTTCAAGGCCGGCAAGATTTTCCGGGTGGTGCAGTTTGCCTCGGCGTCCGCCTACAGTTTGGGCCATGGCGGCAATGACGCCCAGAAGACCATGGGCATCATCGCGGCCTTGCTGTTCGCCCACGGCATGCTGGGCAGCGAATTCCACGTCCCGCTCTGGGTGGTGCTGACCTGCCAGGCGGCGATGGGCCTGGGCACCCTTATGGGCGGCTGGCGCATTGTGCGTACAATGGGATCACGAATCACGCATCTGACGCCGCAGCAGGGCGTATGCGCGGAAACGGCGGGGTCGATCACCTTGTTCGCAGCGACCTATATGGGCATTCCGGTGTCCACCACCCACACCATCACGGGCGCCATTGTCGGCGTCGGCGCGGCGCGGCGCGCCTCGGCGGTGCGCTGGAACGTGGCCAAGGACATCGTCATGGCCTGGATCATCACCATCCCGTCGGCGGGCCTGATCGCGGCGGGGGCCTTTTACCTCGCCGGAGCCGTCGGACTGCAATGACGTCCCAGCCGCCCCTGCACGGTGAAGACGACCGATTGCAGGTGGCGGCGCTGTGCTGGCGCAAACACCCCATCCTGGAAGTGCTGCTGGTGACCTCGCTCTCCACAAAACGCTGGATCGTGCCCAAGGGCTGGCCGCATCCCGGCCTGTCGCTGGCGCAATCGGCGGCGCGCGAGGCCCAGGAAGAGGCCGGCGTCACCGGCATGATCGAGCCAGCGCCGTTGGGCTCCTATCACTATCTGAAGGAGAAGGGGGACAGCCACCTGCCGTGCCGGGTCGAGGTCTTTGCTCTCGCGGTGAGCGGCCAGCAGCATTTCTGGCCCGAGAAAGGCGCGCGCGAACTGCTATGGCTGCCGGCGGGCGAAGCGCTGAAGCGCGTCTCCGAGCCCGGCCTGCGTCCCATCCTGCAGGCCTTTCGCAAGGATCACGCTGTCGGCGGCGCGCCGCTTCGGCGCCGCGGCGGCTGATAACCCTTCCATGCCTTGGAAGGCGGCCGGTATGGTCAGGCTTTCTTCCATTTTTTAAATCTTCATGATTACTCAGACAGTTAGACTTTTGCCGAAACGCCTGCCGTTGCCTCACCATTGCGCCTCCTGTAATCATTGCGGATCGATAAGCGGTAACCAAAGACGGAGAAAGAGATTATGCTTTCCTGGCCTGCAAAGATTGCTGCCATCACGCTCGCGGCATTGCCCCTTCTGGCGCTGACCGGCGCCCTTCCCACGCTTTCCAATCTCGCGGCGCAGAATGCACGTCAGAGCTTTCAGGACTGGCCGACCGGTCCTTACCGGGTGACGGAGAACTGGCCGCAGCCGCTGCCCGATAACCGCCATTCGCATGACGGCTGGACCTGGGGTTCGATGGGCGGCGTCTATGCCGAAAGCCCCGACCGCATCTGGATCGCGATGCGCGGCGAGCTGCCGCTTCCCGCCGGCGCCAAGCCCTGGACGCCCTATGCGGCTCTCAATCCGTCACGCGGCAACGCCCTGCCTTTAACCGATGGCCTGAACGCCACCTGCGAGAAAGTCCCGCTGCGCGGCTGGGAACGCCGGTTCGAACATGTTCTTTTCGTCGTCGACCGCAATGGCCGGCTGGTGCAGGAATGGCCGCAGCACGACAAGCTGTTCAGCCAGCTGCCGTGCGGCCGCGGTCCGCACACTATCAAGATGAGCCCTTATGACCCTCTGAAGAAGGTCTGGGTGATCGACGACCAGCTGCATGTCATCTATCGCTTCACCTATGAGGGCAAACTGGAGAAGACGTTCGGCCAGCTTGGCGTCCGCGGCCGCGGGCCCAACACCTTCGACCGGCCGACCGACATTGCCTGGCTGCCGGACGGCACCTTCTTCATCGCGGACGGTTATGGCGGCACCCGCGTTGCCAAATTCGACTCCAAGGACAATTTCCTGATGGATTGGGGCCGCGCCCCGGCGGACCCGAAGAATCCGGGCCCCAGCGAGTTCAACACCCCGCACAGCATCGCCATCAGCAAGGACCGCCGCATCTTCGTGGTCGATCGCGGGCATCAGCGCATGCAGGTGTTCGACGAGAACGGCAAGTTCCTGGATATGTGGCCGCTGCGTTCGCCGCACTGGCCCGCCAGCCAGAACACGCTGATGGTCAACCACATCATCACCGAGGATCAGCATATCTGGGTGGGCGACGCCCCGACCAACCGCCTCCTCAAGTTCGATCTCAACGGCAACTTCCTCTACAGCTGGGGCGCGCCGGGCGGAGATGCCGGACGCCTGGCCTGCTCGCACGGCATCACCACCGACCAGGAAGGCAATCTGTTCCTGGCCGATTGCTACGCCGGCCGGGTGCAGAAATTCACGCCGCAACCGGGTGCGGACCGCGCCAAGATGGTGGGACAGATCGCGCGGTATCCGGCGAAGTAACTGCGACAGTCATTGCATGAAGGCGATATGGCGGTGGGCGACCACCGCCATATCGTTTTGGAGGGGCTTACCTTTTCAAACTCTGCATACTTCGGAGACTAAAAGATGGCGTTACACTGGGCGACCAGCCACTACCCATTCGCCCATCGCCGCAACCATTTGGACCGTCGGATACGCCTTAATGTCATCTTCAGACGCCCCCGACGCCAATTCACGTTCCCAATACCACTCTTGAAAGGTGGCATAGTCGCTCAGGATGCGAGCAGGACCAATAGCTTTTGCGCGAGCTTGCCTCACAAGCCAATTACGCACGTGTCTCACAGCTTTTATATGGTCGCCGTCATGCGAGTGAATATCCCAACCAGATATGTCGGATAAGCATCTTTGATAGTCGTAGCGTGCATGCTCAAGGATCATGATAGCTTTACGCGCTAGTTTGCCACCACCAAAGCGTCGGGCACCATAGTCCATACCAAGCTCGAACGGCATATTCATGCGTGCATACTCGTCCGTGGCAGCCGACTTGCAGCGGCTAAGATCATGAATGCCGTACTGTGATCCGCGGACGAGATCGCTAATGCGGTCCAAGCGGTTGGCCGCATTGTCTGCATTCTCAGGGGCTAGTCGTGGGTAGAAACCGAGGTCGGTAACGCAGAATGCAATGGCTTGTAGTAGGGGAGAAAAATCAGCGTCGAATGGGCAATTGATAAAAACTGACCGCTCAAATGGCGGCGGCATTTTCAGCCCTTTGGCGGGAATGGGTCTTTACCAAAGGAGTTGCGTTCCCGGATTCGCCCATCCCGGCCGTGGACATACACCTCAGTTTTTTGATTGCGCGCTAGTTGCGTGGCGGTAGCTATCGCTTCCGACTGAGTTGTATGCGTGCTCGTCGCCCTAGGAGAGCCCGCCTTTTTTACGCTCCACCCTCCCGTAGTGGGTACAACGTGCTGCCCCTTTTTCGACATAGCTGCCTCCTTCTCCCCTTAATAACCATACGAGCAAAGCTAACCGCGCGCTAGAACAGGATCGTTGCATATAGGTTGGCGGATGGGGTGAGATTCGAACTCACGGGACCCTTGCAGGCCCGGCGGTTTTCAAGACCGCTGCCTTAAACCACTCGG
>DATFFI010000183.1:0-7970 GCA_035250225.1 Rhizomicrobium sp.
GCCAGAAGCCCGCGCCCATCTTTCTCAAAGTCGGCGATGAAATGCGGCTGGGGATCGATGGCCTGGGCGAGCAGCGCCAGAAGGTCGTCGCTTCTTAAGAAAGAACGTCATTCGCTTCCGGATGACGTTTCGACCAGGAGCGGGCATAGGAACACATCGGCGCCAGCTTCAGGCTGTTGTCGCGGGCATGTTGCACCAGCGCCTGCATGAAGCGCCCGGCCGCGCCGGTGCCGCGCAATTCCTCGTCCGCTTCGACATGCGTCAGGGCATAGGCCCCGTTGCGAAAGCGGTAGCTGGCATAGACCAGCCTGCCATCTTCGTCCTGTTCGAAACGCAGACGGTCGGTGTCGTGGAAGATCATTGCTTTTGCGATGTGTCGCGATACATCCAGGGCAACGCCAGGCCGATGGGAACGATCCAGAGCGTGCCGGCCAGGGCGTAGAAAAGCAGGTCCAGGTACCAGGGGGTGCCCGGCGGGAACAGCCGCCAATACAGCCCGACGATGAAAATCGTGTAGGCGGGCAGCCAGACCAGGATGACAAGGACGGTACCGATAAGCTTCTTGGTGTGCGGCGTCATGGGACAATGGATTTGGCTGCCACGGGAGGGTATCAGAAGGCCGCGATGATGAAAGCCGGTTTCTGGAAAAGCCGTACCGCCGCCGGCCTCTGGCTGATGCTGGTGGCGCTGGTGATCCTGGTGATGGTGATGGTGGGCGGTCTGACGCGCCTGACCGGCTCCGGCCTGTCCATTACCGAATGGCAACCCATCATGGGCGCGATTCCGCCGCTCACCGATGCGGCCTGGTCCGAAGCTTTCGAGAAATACAAGCTGATTCCGCAATTCCAGCAGCTCAACAGCGACATGACACTGGCGGGTTTCAAGGAAATCTTCTGGTGGGAATGGAGCCACCGTTTCCTGGGCCGTTTCCTGGGGCTGCTTTTCTTTGTCCCCTTCTGCTGGTTCGCCGCCACCGGCGTGATCGCGCGCAAGGAATGGCCGCGCATGCTGCTGCTCTTCGCGCTGGGCGGCCTGCAGGGCCTGATCGGCTGGTGGATGGTGAAATCGGGGCTGGAAACGCGGGTGACGGTCAGCCAGTACCGCCTGGCGATCCACCTCGGCGCCGCCATCATCCTGCTGGGCGCGATCCTCTGGACGGCGCTCGATTATTTACGCCCGGGCCGTACGGGCTGGGCGCCGAAACTCGTGATGGGCTTTATCGGGCTGATCTATTTCCAGATCCTGCTGGGCGCGCTGGTGGCGGGCCTGCATGCCGGGCTGATCTACAACACCTGGCCGGACATGAATGGCGGCTTTATTCCGCAGGAAAGCTTTTTCTATTCGCCCTGGTGGCGCAATTTCTTCGAGAATCCGGCGCTGGCGCAGTTCGATCACCGCATGACCGCCTATGCTCTGGCGGGGCTGACCATCGCGATCTATGCCAATGCCCTCCGCCAAGGACCCGGCAAGGCCAAGACCAGCGGCAAGATCGCCACCGTGATGGTGACGCTGCAGATATTCCTGGGCATCGTCACATTGCTCTACCGCGCGCCGCTGGCACTGTCGGCCACGCACCAGCTGCTGGCGGCGCTGCTGTTCTGCGCCGCCATCTGGCATGCGCATGAATTGCGCAAGCCTAACGCCTGAATGTCATCCCCGGCGAGCGTCGCGTCAGCGATGCGAGGGAAGGGGACCCAGGCTATCTGAGCTTCCGCGATGAACCAGTATTTCGTCTACATTCTGGCCAGCAAAAGAAACGGTACGCTGTATATCGGTGTCACCAACGACCTTGCGCGCCGTGTCGGCGAACACAAGGAGAAGATGATGCCGGGATTTACGCGCAGTTATGGCGTGGATATCCTTGTCTGGTACGAAGTCCATGGTGACGTCAATGAGGCCATCGCACGCGAGAAGCAGATCAAGGGCTGGAATCGCGCCTGGAAAATTCGGCTGATCGAAAAGACCAATCCGGTGTGGAACGACCTAGCATGCAATCTGTTGTAGCAGCCTGGGTCCCCTTCCCTCGCGATGCTTTGCATCGCTCGCCGGGGATGACAGCTGGGGACGTGAGGCTTACGCCAACGCCTGCTCCAGGTCGGCGATAATGTCGGCGGTATCCTCGATGCCGATGCTGAGCCGGATCACGTCATTGCCGGCGCCGGCTTTGGCGCGGTCCTCGTCCGACAATTGGCGATGGGTGGTCGAGGCCGGGTGAATGATCAGGCTTCTTGTGTCGCCGATGTTGGCGAGATGGCTGAACAGCTTGACGCCATTCACCAGCCTGACGCCGGCATCATAGCCGCCCTTGAGACCGAAGGTGAAGACGCTGCCCGCGCCCTTGGGGCAATATTTCTTGTGCAGATTGTAGAAGGGATTGTCTTCCAGGCCGGCATAATTGACCCAGTCCACCTTGGGATTGGACTTCAGCCATTTCGCCACCGTCAGGGCGTTGTCGCAATGTTTCTGCACCCGCAGCGGCAAGGTCTCGGTGCCGGTCAGCACCAGGAAGGCGTTCATCGGCGACAGAGCGGGGCCGAGATCGCGCAGGCCCAGCACGCGGGTGGTGATGGCGAAGGCCATGTCGCCGAAAGTCTCCCACATCCGCATGCCGTGATAGGAGGGATTGGGCTCCGACAGGGTCGGGAATTTGCCGCTGCCCCAGTCGAACTTGCCGGAATCGACGATGATGCCGGCCATCGAGTTGCCGTGGCCGCCTAAGAATTTGGTGGCCGAATGCAGCACAATGTCGGCGCCCCATTCGATGGGCCGGATCAGGTAGGGCGAGGCCAGCGTGTTATCGACGATCAGCGGCACGCCGGCATCATGGGCGATCTTCGCCACCGCTTCGATGTCGGTGATGATGCCGCCGGGATTGGCGATGCTTTCGATATAGAGCGCGCGGGTCTTGTCGGTGATCAGCGGCTTGAAGCTGTCCGGATCGGTGGCGTCGGCCCATTTGGCGTGCCAGTCGAACTTGGCGAAGCCCTGCTTGAACTGGTTGACCGAGCCGCCATAGAGCTGGCGCGCCGCCACGATCTCCATCCCCGGGCTCATCAAAGTATGGAAGGTGAGAAGCTGGGCGGCATGGCCGCTGCCGCAGGACAGGCCGGCGCGGCCGCCTTCCAGCGCCGCCACCCGCTCCTCCAGCACCGCATTGGTGGGATTCATCAGCCGCGAATAGATGTTGCCGAAGACCTGGAGGTTGAACAGGGCGGCGGCGTGATCGGCATCCTCGAAGACAAAGGCCGTGGTCTGGTAGATCGGCGTCGCCCGCGCCCCGGTGGCGGGATCGGGCTGCGCTCCGGCATGGACGCTCAGCGTGTTGAAACCATATTCGGCCATCTTATTCTCCGGCGTGTGCGACGTTCAGGTCGGTTTCGATGCGGCGGACCCAGGCTTTGACACGCGGCCAATCGCCAAGGTCCAGGCCGGCCTCATGGGCGAAGCGGGTATAGGCGACCAGCGCGACATCGGCGAGGGAGAGCGCCTTGCCGACCATATAGTCGCGTCCGGCCAGATGCGCGTCCATCAGGGCCAGTGCCTGCCGGCTTTTCTGGGCCAGCGCCGGATCGATCTCGGCCTCGGGCTTTTTCAGATAGAAGCGCTGGAAGCGCAGCACGGCGACCGCGGTCTCATGGCTATATTGCTCCCAGAACAGCCACTGGAACATCTGCGCCCGTTCCCAGGCGTCGCTGGGCACCAGATCGCTATTCCAGGCCAGGTGCAGCATGATGGCGTTGGACTGGGCCAGGGTGTTGCCGTCGGCGAAACGCACCAACGGTACCTGGCCGGCGGGGTTCAGCGCCCGGAATTCCGGCGTTCGGGTTTCGCGCTTCAGCACGCTGGTTTCGGCCCAGTCATAGGGAATACCGAGCCGGTCGGCGACGAACTTCACCTTCAGGCAATTGCCCGAGATGGAGTCGCCGTAAACGGTCATGGCGGCATTATCGAGAGACATGGAAATCCTTCAGGGACGGTCGCGGGCAACGCGCAGGATGGTGGCATTCTTGTCTTCCGTCATCCAGATGGCGCCGTCCGCCGCGACCGCCATGCCCACCGGCGTGCCCATGGGCCGCAAAGCTTTGCGTTCGTCCCATAGGGGCGTGATTGTCAGCGGTTCCGCGGCCGGGCCGGGATAGGGCTTGCTGCCGGAGCCGCCGCGCCCGTCGTAAAATGCATAACGGGCGCGCGGCGCCGGCAGGGGAATACCCTTGGTATCCACGTCAAATGCTACGAGGCGGGCGCCGGCCGCCTCGTAGCCGTGCCAGCTCATCAGCAGGCGGCCCGCCAGTTCGGGAAACATCGCGCCTTGATAATAGGCCATGCCCAGCGGCGACGCATGCGGCGGCAGCAGCCGTACGGGCTTCTCATGCGCCGAGGAGCGGCAATCCATCGCCTTTGCGCCCGCCCAGGCGGGCGCCGGCTTGTCCATGTCATAGCAATAGGGCCAGCCATAATGGGCGCCGCTGCGCAGCAGGTTCAATTCCTCGAAGGGGCTGTCGGGATTGCGGAAGTCGATGCTGTTCTCGGCCTGCAGCAGTGTGCCGGACGCATGCCGCACCAAGGCCAGCGAATTGCGCAGGCCGCGCGCCAGCATGGTGAAGTCTTTGGCCCAGATGCCATTGCCGCGATAGGTATAGCGGCGCACGCCGGCGGTTTTTTCCGCGCCTTCCGATTCCGTGCAGGTCGTTTCCCCCTTGGGCTTGCCATCCTTGGCGACGCACTGATCGGATAGCGCGCCGACATTGACCAGCAAGGCGCCGTCGCCATCGAAAATGAAATAGGAGAGGGGATGCCGGTTCTCATGCAGCCGGTTGTCGGGCAGGCCATCGACCACCGTCTGGATGGTTTTGGCCGGATCGGCCGCCTCGTGATCGAAGCGGAAGATACGGCTCATTTCGCCGACATAAGTCTTGCCGTCCGGACCGCGCGCCAGACCGTGCGGCATGTTGAGCCAAGCCAGCAGTGGCGTCAGGCGTGCCGCCTGTCCTTTTTCGGCGTGGAGACGCCAGACCGCGCCACGGCGGATATTCCAGCCGCCCAGATCAGTCACCAGCCAGTCGCCGCCCGGCAGCGGCAGCATCAGGCGCGGCAGCCGCACCTGACGCGAGGCGAAAGCGGCGGGTGGTACCACAACCAGTCCGGCGCAAAATCCCGGCGCCATGCCGATCGGCGCGCGCGGCCAGCCATCGCAGGTCGTTTTTTCCGGCGCATAGCGTTCCGCCGCCATGGCCGGAGCGGCCAACAGCAAGGACAGGAATGCGAGGGCGCGCAGACAATTCATTTCATTCCTTCCCCAAAAGATGCCCGTCCTCTTTGCGGGACGACAATGCCATTCACGCTATAGCCGTTTCAGGCTGCCGCCCTTGCCGAACAGCAGCGGCTTGCGATTGTCGATCACCTTGCGGTTGATGCCCAGCCAGCCCATCTCGCCCGAGAAGCGGCCATGCTCGATCTTGGGGCAACGGTCCATGATGACGGTGAGGCCGGCATCCTGTCCGATCTTCTCGGCTTCCGCGCTGATCACGCCCAGCTGCATCCAGAGAATCCTGACGCCCAGCCGGTCCTTTTCCGCCACCACCTCTTGTGCGATGGCAGGCGCATATTTGGCCTCGCGGAAAATATCGACCATATCGACCGGCCCAGGCACATCCTTCAGCGAACCATAGACGGTCTGCCCCAGGATGGTCTTGCCCGCCATGCCCGGATTGATGGGAATGACTTTGTATCCCTTGTTGAGCAGATACATCATCGCGAAATAGGACGGACGGATCTCGTTGCCCGAGGCGCCGACCATGGCGATGGTCTTGACCGAGCGCAGGATGGTTTTGATCAGGGTGTCTTCGTATGCGGGCATTTTTAGCTCCCCCTCTCCCTCAGGGGGAGAGGGCTTGTTACGTTGGCCATTTCGGCTGGCGCTTTTCCAGGAAGGCGCAGATGCCTTCCTTGGCTTCCACCGCCAGCATGTTCTCGGTCATCACCTGCGCAGCATAGTCGTAGGCCTCGCTGAGCGGCATCTCGCGTTGCCGATAGAAGGCCTCCTTGCCGGTCTTGACGGTGGCGCGCGGCTTGGCGGCGATCTTGGCGGCAAGCCCCATCGCGGTTTCGGTGAGGAATTGCTCGCCCACCACCCGGTTCACCAGGCCCAGCCGCTCGGCTTCATCGGCGGTAATGGGCTCGCCGGTCAGTAGCATGTGCATGGCGGGTTTGGCGGGCAGGTTGCGCGACAGCGCCACCATCGGGGTGGAGCAGAACAGGCCGATATCGACCCCCGGCGTGGCGAAATGGACATTGCTGGAGGCGATGGCCAGGTCGCAGCTCGCCACCAGCTGGCAGCCGGCGGCGGTCGCCAGTCCCTGGACCTCGGCGATGACGGGCAGGGGATGGCGCACGATGGCTTGCATCAGCCGGGAGCATTGGCGGAACAGGCCGGCGAAGGCGGCCTGGCCCTTGTCGGGATCGGCGCGGCGGGCGTTCATCTCCTTCAGGTCATGGCCGGACGAAAAGACTGGGCCATTGGCGGCGATTACGACCACCCGGGCAGCCGCGTCTGCGCCATCCAGGGCCGCCTGCAACGCCGCCATCAGGGCCGAAGAGAGAGCATTGCGGGCGTGTGGCCGGTTCAGGGTCAGGCGCAGGACGCCATGTTCCAGGGCGGACAGCAGCAGTGGAGCGGCCTCGGTCATAAAGCCAATCTAGCCCTGATTTCCCGCTTTTCCAGTGACGGCCGGCCTATTGCGGTATTATAATACCGCATAAGAAAAAGGCCCGGAAATCCGATATTCCGGTTGACCCCATGGACCCGACTCCGTATATCGCCCCGTCCTTCAAGAGAATAACGCCATGAAAACCTACTCGGCGAAAGCTTCCGAGATCGAAAAGAAGTGGATCCTGATCGACGCCGATGGGCTGGTCGTCGGGCGTCTCGCTTCCATCATCGCCATGCGCCTGCGCGGCAAGCACAAGGCGACCTACACCCCCCACATGGATTGCGGTGACAATGTCATCGTCATCAACGCCGCCAAGGTCGTGCTGACGGGCAACAAGCTCAAGGACAAGACCTATTACCACCACACCGGCTATATCGGCGGCATCAAGGAGCGCACCGCGGGCGCCATCATGCGCGGCCGTTTTCCGGAGCGCATCCTTGAGAAGGCGGTTGAGCGCATGGTCCCGCGCGGCCCGCTGGGCCGCCGCCAACTCTCGAACCTGCGCGTCTATCCGGGCACGGAGCACCCGCATGAGGCGCAGCAGCCGGTCACGCTCGACGTGGCCAAGATGAATCCCAAGAACACCCAGTCCAAGCGTTCCGTCGCTAAGAATGAGGCAGCCTAACCATGGCCGAAGACAACAAGTTCACCGAACTGAAATCGACCCTGATCAAGGCCAAGGCCGCCGACGCCGCCGACACCGCCAAGGTCGACAACAAGCGCGACTCCAAGGGCCGCGCCTATGCCACCGGCCGCCGCAAGGAATCGGTGGCCCGCGTCTGGATCAAGCCGGGCAGCGGCAAGATCACCATCAATGACCGCGACGAGAAGGTCTATTTCGCCCGCCCAGTGCTGCGCATGATCCTGCGCCAGCCGCTGATCGCCACCAACCGTGACGGCCAGTTCGACGTCATCGTCACCGTCACCGGCGGCGGTCTCTCCGGCCAGGCCGGCGCCGTACGCCACGGCATCAGCCGCGCCCTGGTGGCCTATGAGCCGACCCTGCGCGCCGCGCTGAAGCCCGGTGGCTTCCTCACCCGCGACCCGCGCGCGGTCGAGCGCAAGAAGTACGGCCGCCCGAAGGCGCGCCGCAGCTTCCAGTTCTCGAAGCGCTAGGTTCAACGCTTCGATTTATCGAGCAAAAACAGCGGCTTGGTTCATTCCAGGCCGCTGTTTTGCTATTCACCAATCCTTCACCGGTCCTTGTTTTCGCGCAGGTTCAAGTTCACGATTTTCTCCAATCGTTCACCAAAAGGCGGG
>DATFFI010000184.1:0-5139 GCA_035250225.1 Rhizomicrobium sp.
CGCGCGCTTGCCGCCTTCCGCATATTTGCCCAGCGCCTGCAGGATCAGGGTCGATTTGCCGATGCCGGGATCACCGCCGACCAGCAGGGCCGAACCGGGCACCAGGCCGCCGCCGGTGACGCGGTCGAATTCGGCAATGCCGGTGGAGCGGCGCTGTGGCACCGGATCGTCGGTCTTGAGGTCTTCCAGGGGAAATTTGCGACCCTTGAGCCGGCGGGAGGCTCCCCCGCCGATGGGGGGAGGAGCCCCCTCCTCCACAATGGTGTTCCAGCCGCCGCAAGCCTCGCATTTGCCCACCCATTTGGAATGGACGGAGCCACAGGACTGACAGGTGAAGGAGGCTGATTTGGCCATTTGTCCCTATGGGTACAAAAGGAGAACACATTTGGCAAGGGCGATTATGGGGTAGCACAGCGCTAATCGGCGCCGACAAATACTTTAGCCGCCCAGTAGACAAACCAGACCCACAGGGCCAGTCCGACACCACCGGGAACGCCAATCAGTTCCCAGCCCCAGCCCATACCGAAAAGGTGGTCTACGGCGGTAGCGAGCGACATCAGCAGCCCCACTGCGGCCAGCGCGATGCAGAAGGGCTTCATCAGCTTAAGCGCAATGGCGTGGTGCTTGTTGATGTCTCTGTGCATGAGGGTCCAGCCGCTAGGGGTGGGGGGTTAGTCCTCGTATTCGTGGTCAGCGAGTGCGCCGTCCGAAAGTTTGGCGACCTCGAAGCGGTTGAGGTTTTCTGTGGCGACCCGATAGAACGCTGTCCTTCGTGCCACCCCATTCTCGTCGGCGTATTTAATTACGCCGATGACAAAAAGATGGTCGGCCCACCAGCCGGGTACACAGTCGGCCCAATACAGAGAAGCATCGAAATTGGCGATTTCGATTTGGGCAAGGACAGACTCTCCTTGTTGAATTTCGTTGGCGAACATCTCGAATTTGCTAAACGAGATGCCCTTCGCCCCGGCTTCCTCCTCGTAAACGCTAACGGGCTTGATAGTCAGCGTAACGATATTTGTGAGAATCGTGGCCTTAGTGCCGCCCAGGTTGACCACTTCGTACCTGACGACAAACGGCTCTCCGACTGTGGGCTCGGTTACGCTGACTTTGCGGACGCGCAATTTAGGCCGGTTGCTTGCGACGTATTGTTTTCGAGCCAATTCCGCCTCGGCAGCAGCGGCATTAGCGGCGGTAGTGGCGTCCCTGATGCCGTCTTTCATCAAGCGAAGCTGGGTCCAGAAAAAAGCGGCCTGGATTCCGGAAATGATTGCAGCAACTGCTGTGGCGACGGCGGTAACGGCAACGAATACCATCACCCACCAATCGTTACGTTGCTGATCGTCCTGACGTTTGGTTTCTTGGCGGGCCTCAGCCTCTGTTTTCGCGGTGGGAATTACCTTGGTGAAAACAGGTACCGCCTCGCTACCGCGTTCATAGCGGCTGGCGTCGCTGTTGCTGGGATTGTTTTGGGGTTGCTGCTGTGAGGGGCGCGGCGTTGGGGTCGGATTCTGGGCTTGTGCGGTCAAGAGAACCGCAGCGAATAAAGCTGCCACCAATCTCAGCATTTACCCCCGCTTTCTTTCGCGCCCGCAGACGCGGGCGCACTGGATCCCCGCTTTCGCGGGGATGACACATGAGAGTGGGCTAGGCTTTCACCGCCATCTTAATCGGCCCTTCCGCCCGGCCATGGATGAACTGGTCGACATAGGGATTGCCAGAACGGTCGATCTCCGCCGTCGGGCCCTGCCAGATGATCCTGCCGCCATAGAGCATGGCGATGCGGTCGGAGATTTTGCGGGCGCTGGCCATGTCGTGGGTGATCGACAGCGTGGTGGCGCCGACATCCTTCACCGTCGCCACGATCAGATCGTTGATGATATCGGCCATGATGGGGTCGAGGCCGGTGGTGGGCTCGTCGAAGAAGATGATCTCGGGATCGGCGGCGATGGCGCGGGCGAGACCGACGCGCTTCTGCATGCCGCCCGACAATTCCGAGGGTGAGAGATAGGCAACGTCGCTGGTGAGCCCAACCTTGGCCAGCTTCTCGATGGCGATGTCCTTGGCCTTGGCGCGGGCCATGCCGCGGCCCTGGATCAGGCCGAAGGCGACATTTTCCCAGACCGGCAGGCTGTCGAACAAAGCGGCGCCCTGGAACAGCATGCCGAATTTGCGCATCAAGGGTTCGCGGTCGGCGCCGCGCAGACGGGTGACATCCTGGCCGTCGATCAGGACGCGGCCCTCGTCGGGGGTGATGATGCCCAGGATCGATTTGATGGTGACCGACTTGCCGGTGCCCGAACCCCCGATGATGACCAGCGAGGTGCGCGGCTGAATCTCGAGATCGACCCCGTCCAGCACCTGCTTGGCGCCGAACCGCTTCTTCACGCCGATCAGTTGTATTTTTGGTGTGGTCATGCGGAGAACAGGATGGCGGTGAGGATGAAGTCGGCGGCCAGGATCAGGATACAGGACGAGACCACCGCATTGGTGGTGGCGGCGCCGACACCCTGGGCCCCGCCCTTGCTGTTGAAGCCGTTATAACAGCCCATCAGCGCGACGATGAAGCCGAAGGCCGCCGCCTTGATCAGGCCGGAGACAATGTCGGCGCTGGTGGCGAAATCCACCGTGTTCTTGAGATAGACCGAGCCGGTAAAGCCCAGATTCTGCGTCGCCACCAGATAGCCGCCGAAAACGCCGATGCAATCGCCCACCGCCGTCAGGATCGGCATCGAGATCACCGCCGCCACCAGCCGCGGCACCACCAGATATTTGATGGGGTTGGTGGACAATGTGGTCAGGGCGTCGATCTGCTCGGTCACTTTCATGGTGCCGATCTCGGCGGCGATGGCGGCGGCGACCCGTCCGGCAACCATCAGTCCGGCGATCACCGGCCCCAGCTCGCGGGTGATGGCCAGCACCACGATCTGCGGCACGATGGCTTCGGCGCCGTAACGGTTGCCGCCCAGATATATCTGCAACGCCAGCACCGCGCCGGTCGAAAGCGCGGTCAGGCCCACCACCGGCAGCGAAAGATAGCCGATGCGCCAGAATTGCTGGCCGACCAGGCGGCCATAGACGGGCGGGCTGACGACCGCGGCCAGGCTGCGGCCGGTGAACTGGGCCAGCCTTCCGATTTCGGCCAGCAGGTCCAGGACTGCCCGCCCGATATGCGCAAATGGATTCATGGGAAATTCGCCCTCAGGGGCTTTTTATAGTGGTCGCTCAGGCTCACGCCTACGCTTTATTGTGGTCGCTCAGGCTCACGCCTACGCTCCTCCTTCATAAGCACGAGGGATGCGGCGGCTCAACCCCGTCAGCAACTCATAGGAAATCGTGCCCCATTCGGCAGCAGCTTCGTCCACAGGCAGGCCGGGCCCGAACAGTTCGGCCATGTCGCCCACCGCCACGCCGGGCAGGTCGGTGACGTCCAGGGTGATCAGATCCATCGACACCCGCCCCACAATGGGCACACGCAGCCCCTTGAGGATCGCCCCTGCCCCGCGCGACGCGATGCGCATCACGCCGTCGGCATAGCCCAAGGGAATGGTGGCGATCAGGCTGGGGCGCGCCGCCCGGAAGGTGGCGCAATAGCCGACACTGTCGCCCGGCGCGACCTGGCGCAGCTGCAGGACGGGCGCGGTGAGCGAGACCACCGGCTGCATCGGGTTGGCATGGCCGGTATGGGGCGCGCCGCCATAAAGACCGATGCCCGGCCGCACCAGATCGAAATGATAGTCCGTGCCCAGCAGGATGCCGCCCGACGCGGCGAGGCTGGCGGGGGCCGGCGGCAACGAGGCCAGCGCGGCGCGGAAGCGGGAAAGCTGCTCGCCATTCATCGGCGCTGCGGGATCTTCGCCGAAAGCAAGATGGCTCATCACCAGCGTCAGTGAGAGGCCTTCCAGGCGCTGGCCCGCTTCCGCCGACAGGATGGCCAGTTCATCAGGCGGCAGCCCCAGCCGGTTCATGCCGGTATCGACATGCAGCGCCGCCTCCAGCCTGGTGCGGGCGCGTTTGGCTTCGCCCTGCCAGACGGCGATTTCGGCCAGGCTGTTCAGCACCGGGATGAGGTTATGCGTCACCAGCGCCGCAACGGCGTCGGCGCAAGCGCCATCCAGCACAAAGATGCGCGCCTGCGGCTTCAACGCCCGCAGGCTCACGGCTTCGGAGAGACGCGCCACGAAAAAGGTGTCGCAAGACAGCGCCGGCAGGACGCCCGCCAAGCCCAGGCCATAGGCATCGGCCTTGACCACCGCTGCCACCGGCACGACGCCGGCGCGGGCCTGGAAATAGCGGAGATTGGCCGCGAGCGAAGCGGTCCGTACCGTAATCCGCGCTGCCCCCGTGATCGCCATCAATTGCGGCCGGGAATCCGGTTGAAACAGGGCGTGTTGAGAATGACGGGGCAACCGGTATCGGCGCCTTCCAGGCGGTTGCGCTGGGCGTCGGCGCCGGTGATGCGCACTTCCGGCGGCCGGGCATTCTCTTCCTCGAAGAAGCGGTTCCGTGGCGGCGGTATCTGCAGCACGATGGCGCCGTTGGGCAGCCGCGCCCCCTGCCAGGGAATGCGGCCGCAACGGGTGCGCTGGACCGCGGTGAGATTTTCGTAGTTGCCGGCGCTGCACGCCACTTCGCGGCCGATGGCGCCCAGCAGGTCGCCGTCGGTGATGCCGCCCCGCTCTTCCGGCTGCACCTGCACCACAGGCGGCGGAAGGATGATGGGCTCGGTCACCACTTCCGGCGGCGCGCCGCTGGGGGCCTGCGGCATGATCACCTGCTGGCGGTCGGGCAGGGGCGACGGGGTCAGGCCGGTCAGGTCCAGCACCGTTTCACGGGGGGCGCCATGACGCGCCGGCTCGGGCCAGTTCTGGGAAAAGATGAAGATGTTGAAGACCAGAAGGTTGACGCAGCCAACGATCATCCAGCCCGCCGCCCTGTTCTTGGGCGGGATCCGCCGCACAGGCCGCGCGGCAAACAATGGGACGTCGGACAGGCTTTCGATATTCAAGACAGGTTCCGCTGGTCGCGCGCCCCGACCCACATAAGCATGGCCGGGTCTTTGTGCCACAAATCAGGCACTTAGGGTAACGCAAGCTGCGCCGGAAACGGTAAAAAATCCCGAAAAAACAGGCTGTTCAG